>JBIPLY010000289.1:0-5448 GCA_044369385.1 Acetobacteraceae bacterium
GTCCCAGCGCACCTCCCCAACCTCCGCCCGCCCCAGCCCGGCCAGCACCCGCAACAGCGTGGACTTGCCCGACCCGTTCGCCCCCTCCAGCAACAGCGCCCCGCCATGCCGAACGCCAAAGCCCAGCCCGGCGAACACCAGCCGCTCGCCGCGCATCGCCGCCAGATCGCGCACCTCCAGCCCCTGCGCCACGCAAATTCGCCCCTGTCAGTGGACCTCGCCAGCCTTATGGGCTAATCCCGCCCGCGGAACCACCAGGCAAAGGCCGGGGGGCGGGACCGTCCGCGCCGCGCGCCGCCATCAGCGAGAAGAAGCCCCATGAAGAGCATCGGCCGGGACAGCCTCCAAACCCAGCGCACGCTGACGGTGGCAGGCAAGACCTACACCTACTTCTCCATTCCCGAAGCCGCCAAGGCCATCGGCAATGTCGACCGCCTGCCGGTCAGCCTGAAGGTCCTGCTGGAAAACGTCCTGCGCTTCGAGGACGCCGCCGCCTACACCGTGGAAGACGCCAAATCCGTCGCCGGCTGGCTCGCGAACGCCAGCAGCGACAAGGAAGTCCCGTTCAAGCCCGCCCGCATCCTGATGCAGGATTTCACGGGTGTCCCGGCCGTGGTCGACCTCGCCGCCATGCGCGACGGTATCCTGCGCCTCGGCGGCAACCCGGAAAAGGTCAACCCCCTGGTCCCCGTCGACCTGGTCATCGACCATTCCGTGATGGTCGACTATTCCGCCACCGCCGACAGCCACCAGAAGAACGAGGATGTCGAGTTCGAGCGCAATGGCGAGCGCTACACCTTCCTGCGCTGGGGCCAGACCGCCTTCGACAATTTCCGCGTCGTCCCCCCGGGCACCGGCATCTGCCACCAGGTGAACCTGGAATACCTCGCCCAGGCCGTCTGGACCGCCGAACTTGACGGCAAGACCTTCGCCTATCCGGACACGCTCTACGGCACCGACAGCCACACCACGATGGTGAACGGCATGGGCGTGCTCGGCTGGGGCGTCGGCGGCATCGAGGCCGAAGCCGCCATGCTCGGCCAGCCCATCGCCATGCTGATCCCCGACGTCATCGGCTTCCGCCTGTCCGGCCGCATGCCGGAGGGCGCCACCGCCACCGACCTCGTGCTCACCGTGACGCAGATGCTCCGCAAGAAGGGCGTGGTGGGCAAATTCGTCGAATTCTACGGCCCCGGCCTCGATGCGATGACGCTGGCCGACCGCGCCACCATCGCCAACATGGCCCCGGAGTACGGCGCCACCTGCGGCTTCTTCCCGGTCGACCAGGTCACCATCGACTACCTGCGCCTCTCCGGCCGCGACGAAGCCCGCATCGCCCTGGTCGAAGCCTATTCCAAGGCCCAGGGCATGTGGCGCGACGCCACCACCCCGGACCCGGTCTTCACCTCCACCCTTGAGCTGGACATGTCCACCGTCCTGCCCAGCCTCGCCGGCCCGAAGCGCCCGCAGGACCGCGTGCTGCTGAAAGACGCCTCCACCGCCTTCCGCCAGGAGCTGACCAAGAGCCTCGGCGTCGCCGCCAACGACACCGACACCCGTGCGGCCGTCGCCGGCAAGAACTACGAGATCACCCATGGCGACGTGGTCATCGCCGCCATCACCTCCTGCACCAACACCTCCAACCCCGCCGTCCTGGTCGCCGCCGGCCTGGTCGCCCGCAAGGCCCGCGCGCTGGGCCTGACGCCGAAGCCCTGGGTCAAGACCTCGCTGGCCCCGGGCTCGCAGGTCGTCACCGAATACCTCGACGCCGCCGGCCTCTCTGCCGACCTCGACGCCCTGGGCTTCCAGACCGTCGGCTACGGCTGCACCACCTGCATCGGCAATTCCGGCCCGCTGGAAGACGCCATCGTCGATGCCATCGAAGACAACAAGCTGGTCGCCGTCTCCGTCCTCTCCGGCAACCGCAACTTCGAAGGCCGCGTCCACGCCAACGTCCGCGCCAACTACCTGGCCTCCCCCCCGCTGGTGGTGGCCTATGCCATCCTCGGCACCATGAACGTCGACATCGCCACCGCCCCCCTGGGCACCTCGCGCGACGGCAAGCCGGTGTTCCTCAAGGACATCTGGCCCACCAACAAGGAGATCGCCGAGGTCGTCGGCGCCCATCTCTCGCGCCAGATGTTCCTCAAGCGCTACGGCGAGGTCTTCAAGGGCCCGAAGCAGTGGCAGGCGATCCAGGTCGAAGCCGGCGCGCAAACCTATCGCTGGTCGGACAGCTCCACCTACGTCAAGAACCCGCCCTATTTCGACGGCATCACCATGGAGCCGTCGGCCAAGGGCGACATCAAGGGTGCGCGCATCCTCGCCGTCCTCGGCGACAGCATCACCACCGACCACATCTCGCCCGCCGGCAACATCCGCAAGACCTCGCCCGCCGGCGAATACCTGCTGGAACGCCAGATCCTCGCCCATGACTTCAACAGCTACGGCGCCCGCCGCGGCAACCACGAGATCATGATGCGCGGCACCTTCGCCAACATCCGCATCAAGAACGAAATGCTCTCCGGCATCGAAGGCGGCATGACCCGCATCGGCGCCGGCAGCGCCCTGCCGATCTACGACGCGGCGATGAAGTTCAAGGCCGAGGGAACCCCCCTGGTCGTGATCGGCGGCAAGGAATACGGCACCGGCTCCTCGCGCGACTGGGCCGCCAAGGGCACCGCCCTCCTGGGCGTGAAGGCGGTGATCGTCGAGAGCTTCGAACGCATCCACCGCTCCAACCTGGTCGGAATGGGCGTCCTGCCGCTGACCTTCAAGGACGGCGTGGACCGCAAGTCGCTCAGCCTCACCGGCGACGAAACCCTCGACATCCTGGGCCTGGACAACCTCGCCCCGCGCATGGACCTGACCCTGCTCATCCACCGCACCAACGGAACCACCGACACCGTCCCGCTGCTCTGCCGCGTCGATACCCTGGACGAAGTGTCCTACTACCGCCACGGCGGCATCCTGCACTACGTGCTGCGCGAGATGGCGAAGGCGGCTTGAGGCCCTGCAGGAAGGAAAGGCCAGGGGCTTTGCCCCTGGACCCCACCAGGGGGCCGAGCCCCCTGGACCCTCATCACTTCGCCTTCGGCGGAGAGGGGCCGTCCAGGCAG
The DNA here is from genome assembly GCA_044369385.1 of Acetobacteraceae bacterium. Classification (GTDB taxonomy): domain Bacteria; phylum Pseudomonadota; class Alphaproteobacteria; order Acetobacterales; family Acetobacteraceae; genus CAMDGX01. Next base: position 3,120 of record JBIPLY010000289.1, read on the forward strand.
TTCGATTGGCCTCGATGGCCCCTCTCCGCCGAAGGCGAAAAAGGTAAAGGGGTCTGGGGCCCCCGGCCCCAGCGGGTCCAGGGCAGAGCCCTGGCCTTCCTTCTTGCATGACCCAAGGCCCCCTCCCCGCCTACCGCGCCCGCGTCGCCGCCGGCGAGTTGGCGCCTGACGCCGCGCAGGAGGCTGCCGCCGTGCGCCTCCATGCCTTGTGGGAGGCATTGCGCGGCTACGACCCGCCCCTGCCCGCCCCGCCGCCGAAGCCCGGCCTGTTCGCCCGCCTGCTCGGCACACGGCCCACCCCGCCGCCGCCCGCGCCGAAGGGCCTGTATCTCGTCGGCCAGGTCGGCCGCGGCAAATCGATGCTGATGGATCTGTTCTTCGCCGAGGCCGATGTCCCGCGCCGCCGCCGCATCCATTTCCACCGCTTCATCCAGGAAGCCCACGCCCGCTTCCACGCCCACAAGCGCGAACACCCGGAGATCGACGACCCGATCCCGCCCCTGGCCGACCGCATCGCGGCGGAGGCCGCCCTGCTCTGCTTCGACGAATTCCAGGTCCACGACATCGCCGATGCGATGATCCTCGGCCGGCTGTTCCAGGCGCTGTTCGACCGGGGCGTTGCCATCGTCGCCACCTCGAACACCGCGCCGGACGACCTGTTCCGCGGCCAGCCCGGCCGCGACGCCTTCCTGCCCTTCATCGCCATCCTGAACCGCCACCTCGATGTCCACCTGCTGGACAGCGCCCGCGATTTCCGCCGCCAGCGCGACCGCGCCTTCGCCACCTGGCACGTCCCGGCGGACTCCCGCGCCGATGCGGCGCTGGACCATGTCTTCACCGCCATGGGCGGCGGCGAACGCCCGCGCCCCGTCGACCTGGTCGTGATGGGCCGCACCCTGCGCGTGCCCCTGGCCGCCGGAAAGGTCGCCCGCTTCGATTTCGAGGCGCTGTGCGGCGAGGCACTCGGCGCCGGCGACTACCTGGCCATCGCCGAGCGCTTCCACACCGTGGTGCTCGATGCCGTCCCCCGCCTCTCGCCGGACAATTTCGACAAGGCGCGCCGCTTCATCGTCCTGGTCGACACGCTGTACGACCACCGCGTGAAGCTCTACGCCTCGGCCGCGGCCATGCCCGACCAGCTCTACATGCGCGGCGAAAACGCAGCGATGTTCGAACGCACCGCCTCACGCCTGGAGGAAATGCGCAGCCAGGACTACCTGGACGGCGAGCACCTGGCGTAAGGCGGGCTTCAGCCCGCTGGCGTAGGGCGGGCTTCAGCCCGCCGGCTCATGCCCGCCCGCCCGTCCCCGACAGCAGCACCGGATCCACCCCCAGCCGCCCCAGCGCCCGCTGCCACTTGCTGGCATGGTCGTCATCGAACACCAGGCCCACATCCTCGGCCGCCACGGGCACGCTGAGCCAGGAATTCTCCCGCATCTCCCGGTCCAGCTGCCCCGGCCCCCACCCGGCATAGCCCAGCGCCAGCAGCCCGCGCGCCGGCCCGCCGCCCTCGGCGATCGCCTTCAGGATGTCCAGGCTGGCGGTCAGCGCCAGGCGCCCATCCACCTTCAGGCTGCTCTCCGCCGTCCAATCCGCGGTATGCAGCACAAAGCCGCGCCCGTTCTCCACCGGCCCGCCGGAATACAGCCGGATGCTTCGCGCCGGCGGCACCGGCTCCACCCCCAGCGTCTTCAGCAACCCCTCGAAGCTCGGGCTGGCCAGCGGCTGGTTCAGCACCAGCCCCATCGCCCCCTCGGCGGTATGGGCGCACAGATAGATCACGCTGCGCGCAAACACGCTGCCGGCCAGGCTCGGCATGGCGATCAGCGCATGCCCGGCCAGCCAGGGGCCGCCGACGGAAGCGGGGGTGGTTTCGGGTTCCATGCTCCCTATCTTGGTCGCATCGCGGTGCAGCGCAAGCGCCCCAAGCGGGGATGGTGACTCGCCGCGCCGGGAACGCTAAGCATGCGTCAGTGGCCCGGCACCCGCCGGCCGCCGCGCAAAACACAAATGGGGCACAGGCCAGATGATCAAGGTAGGCGACCAGATTCCCTCGATGACTTTGACCAAGGCGACGGCGGACGGCCCGAAGCCGGTCACCACCGACGAGATCTTCAAGGGCCGCAAGGTGGTGCTGTTCGCCGTCCCCGGCGCCTTCACCCCCACCTGCAGCGCCAAGCACCTGCCGGGCTACATCCAGAACGCCGCCGCCTTCACCGCCAAGGGCGTCGACGAGGTGGTCTGCATGGCCGTCAACGACGCCTTCGTGATGGGCGCCTGGGCCCGCGACCAGAGCGCCGGCGACAGCGTCACCATGCTGTCCGACGGC
>JBIPLY010000033.1:0-16511 GCA_044369385.1 Acetobacteraceae bacterium
TATATCCTGGATGTCTCCGGCCACGGTGTCGGCGCGGCGATGCATTCCGTCAGCGTCATGAACGTGATGCGCCAACAGGCGCTGCCGGGCGTCGATCCGCGCGATCCGGCCGCGGTGCTCTGCGCGCTGAACGACATGTTCGACATGGACAAGCACCACGGGCTGTATTTCACCATGTGGTATGGCGTGCTGCATCTGCCGACGCGGGTGATCCGCTTTGCCGCGGGCGGCCACCCGCCGGCGGTGCTGCATGATCCCGGCAGCGGCGAGGTGCGCGCCCTGATCGCGCGCGGCGCGGGGATCGGCACCATGCCCGGCTTCGCCTATCGCGCCGCCAGCGCCGAGCTGCCGCCCGGTGCGCGGCTGCATCTGTTCAGCGATGGCGCGACGGAACTGGCCGGCGACGTGACCGAGCCCTGGGGCCCGCGCGAGGTGGCGCAGACGCTGTGCGCCGCCGGCGACTGGCACGGCGCGCCGGAGCGGCTATACCGCCGGGTGCGGGCGCTGTCCGGGATGCGCCCGCTGGACGATGATTTTTCCGTGCTGACCGTGCAGCTCGCCTGACCGGCGAGGGCGACAACGAAGGAAGTGACGATGAAGTTCGAGATTGCCCCCGCCGTGGCCGGCGTGACCCGCGTGGTGCTGAACGGGCGCGCCGACGCCGCCGCGATCGACCTGGTGGAGGCGGGGATGACCGCGCGGCTGCGCGACGCCGAGGGGCATCTGGTGATGGACCTCGCCGGGGTGCCGTTCATGGGCTCGCTGGGCATCCGGCTGTTGATCAGCCTGGCGCGGATGGTGGCGCGGCGGGGCGCGCGCATGGTCATGACCGGGGTGCAGCCGCAGGTGCTGGAGGTGTTCGAGACCATGGCGCTGCTGGACCTGATCCCGCATGCCCCGGACCACGACGCGGCGCTGGCCCTGCTGGGCGAGTGAGGCGGCCGGCCGCCGTGGAGACCTGCCTGCGGGTGGTGCTGGAGATCCAGGCCCTGGCCGGGCTGCAACGCCGCCTGGCCGAGCTGCTGGAGGCCGGCGGTTGCGGCGGGGAGCTGCGGTTTCGGGTGGAGCTGGTGGTTGAGGAGGCGGTGATGAACCTGATCCGCCACGGCCAGCCGCGCGAGGCGGCGGTGACGCTGGCGGCCGGGGATGGAAGGGCGCGGCTGGTGCTGCGCGATGACGGGCCGGATTTCGATCCGCTGGCCGCCCCGGCCCCGGCGCTGGGCGGCGCGCGCGAGGGGGTGGAGGGCGGGTTCGGCCTGCACCTGATCCGCCGCAACGCGGATACGGCGCTCTACGCGCGTGAAGGCGGGCACAATATTCTGCGCCTTGGCTTCGTTCCGCGAGACGCTTAGGGGCGCAGGAGGGGGGCCGGAAAAGATGGTGGGCGCGACAGGGATTGAACCTGTGACCCTTCGCGTGTGAAGCGAATGCTCTCCCGCTGAGCTACGCGCCCGGCCCGGGATGGGCGAGATAGGGGGGTTCGGGCGGGGTGTCAAGCCGGCAGGTTGCGGGGCGCGGTCGGCGCGCCTACATGTTCGGGATGTGGTTCTCCCGGCTTTCCGCCCTGGCGGTGTCCTTGTTCCTGGTCGCGCCCGCCGCGGCGCAGGAAGGGCGCAGCTTCACCACCTTGGCCTATGCCACCCGCGTCGCCGGCCTGTCGGTGATGACGACCGAGGCGGATGTGGAGATGGACGCGGCCGGGTATCGCGTGGACATCGTCACCCGCACCGCCGGCGCCTATGGGCTGCTGTTCCGCGGCGAGTCGCGCAGCCTGGCGCAGGGGCTGTGGGCGGGTGCGCTGGTGGCGCCGCGGCGCTATGCCGTGGATGGGGCCTGGCGCGGCGAGCGCCGCCGCACGCTGATGGAATATGAGGCCGGGCAGCCGCGCGTGCTGGGGCTGGAGCCCGCCAACGACGCCGAGCGCGAGCCGGTGGACAGCGCGCTGCAGCGCGAGACCATCGATACGATCAGCGCCGCCGCCCTGCTGGCCCGGCGCGCGACGACCACCGGGCGCTGCGACGGCGTGGCACGGACCTTCGACGGGCGGCGCCTGTCCGAGGTCGCGGTGCGCACCGTGGGGTGGGAGGTTCTGGAGATGGCGGTGCCGGGCGTGACCGGGCCGGCGCTGCGCTGCGACTTCGAGGGGCGGCTGCTGGCCGGGTTCATGCTGTCCGGCGACCGGGCCGCCGCCGCGCAGCCGCAGCTGGCGACGGCCTGGCTGGCGCGGCTGGCGCCCGGCGGGCCGATGCTGCCGGTGCGGCTGCGCTTCGAACATCGCTGGCTGGGCAGCGCCACCATGCTGCTGACCGCCGCCAATCCGGGCGGCACGCCGATGGTGCGCCAGCGCGCCGATGCCGCCCTGGTGCCGCTGGCGCGATAGCGCGGGATCCGGCCGGATGGCGCGGCGGCGCTATCCGCCGAACAGCCGCCGCAGCCAGGCCAGGAAGCCGCGCGCCGGGGCCGGCGGGCTGGGCGGCGACGCGATCGGCGGCGCGGGCGGGGCCTCGCCGCGCAGCGCCTGCCAGGCGGGGGTGGAGGTTGGCGCCTCGGGCGCGGGCATTTCGGGCGCGGGTTCCTCGGGCGCGGGTGTCGCTGGTGCCGGCGCTTCGGGCAGCGGTGCTGCGGCCGGCGGCTCCGGGGCCACCGCGATCGCAAGCGGGTCGGCGGCGAGCTTCATGCGGAACACGACGCACCAGTTCCACAGCGGATAGGGCTTGCCGATCAGTTCCGGCAGGTCGGCGCCGGGATACTGGCCGCTGCCCGCGCGGTACTCGTAGACCTGGGTGGCCTCGGTCGGGTCGCTGTCATGCAGGTTGCCGTAGCCGCCATGCGCCGCCTGGCTGCCGTAGCACAGCACCGCATCCGCGCCCGGCGTGCGCTCCAGCACCAGCAGCACGCTGGCCGCGCCGACCACGGCCGCGGCGGCCACCGGAATGCGGCCCGTTTCGTCGAAGACCGAGAACCCGCCATCGGGCCAGGTCGTCGGCCGGGTGCGGACATGGCAGGGGCCGAAGACCAGCGGCGGATGCGGCACGTGGAAGTCGATCAGCACCTGGTGCCCGCGATGGGTGGCGCGCAGCGGATGCAGCGGCTTGAAGCCCTCGCCACGGTCCAGCACGCGATGCATCACCTTGCCGAATTGCTGGCCCAGCCAGCGATACCCGTTCGGGTCCAGATGCCCGCCCTTCTCCGTCACCGGATAGGACGGGCCGACCATGAACCAGTCCGGCAGGGCAAAGGCGCAGTCGAGCTGGGCCAGCGGGATCGACATGGCGGCGTCGTCGCGCACATAGAGGCCGCCGACCTGGTGGGTGAAGACCGCGGGCGGGGCCGGCTGGGCGGTGATGCCCTGGACCATGTCGCGGTTCAGGTCGGCCTGGAGCTTCGCGCACAGCTCGACATAGGCCATGCGGTCCTGGGTGCCGTTCAGCCCGATGGAGTTGCCCTCGCCCTGCAGCCAGAGCAGGGCGGCGATGCCATGGGTGCCGCCGGCCGCGGCCGCCAGCTCGCGGCCGATCCGGGCGGCCATCAGCGGGCGGTTGAACGGGCCCTGGCCGTGCGAAAGCTGCTCGATCGAACGCCCGCCGACGCCGGTGGAGCTGGCCAGGAAGCGGCCGGTGGCCGTGCCGTCGGCGAGCTGGCGGGCGCGCCAGTGGTCGAGCGCGCCTTCCAGCACCGTCTCGCCCAGGGCAGGATCGCCGGGCGCCAGGGCCGCGACCGCATCCGCCGGCAGGACCTCGCCCTGCGGGCCGTTGGACATGACGGTGGCGACCAGCGGGCGGAACGCGACGGTGCCGGCCGGCTCGAACCGTGGCCCGCTTTCGTTGGTGCCGTGGACCGAGGCGCCGATCATCAGGCTGTCGAAGCGCTGGTCCACGCTCAGCGTCGGCCAGCCCTCCCAGCCGCTGGACAGGGACTGGCCATAGGCGATGACGTGGTTGTAGTCCCAGGCCGGGCGGGCGGCGGTGGCGTTGCCCTCGGCGGCGATGGCGGCCGAGCGCTGCCTTGCGGCGGCCCCGCGCGCGACGATCTCGTCCATTGCATAACCAGGGGAAGCTTCGCCGGGGGCCGCCCCCGCTGCGGGGTCCGACATCAGACGACCTGGTTGAGCAGCGTCGCCTCGCCGCGCCACTGGCGCGAGAGGTTCTCCATCAGGATGTCGAGCACGTTGTCTTCATAGCGCCTTGTCTCGCCGGCGGTGTGCGGGGTGATGAAGGCGCCCGGCGCGGTCCAGAGCGGGCTGTCCGGCGGCAGCGGCTCTTCCCAGGTCACGTCGATGCCGGCCCCGGCGATGGCGCCGGCATGCAGGGCGGCGACCAGGGCGGCTTCGTCCACAACCTTCCCGCGCGCGCAATTGATCAGGTAGGCCGATTGCTGCATCGCCGCCAGCGCGGCGGCGTCGATCAGGTTGGTGGTCTCGGCGGTCAGCGGACAGGTCAGCGCCACGAAATCGGCCGCCGGCAGCAGGCCGGGCAGGGCGGACAGGGCATGGACCTCGTCCGCCGCGCCCTTGCCGCCGGCGGGGTCGCGGCGCACGCCGATCACCCGCATGTCGAAGGCGCGCGCCAGCTGCGCCAGCCGCCCGCCGATGCGCCCGAGCCCGACGATGACCAGGGTCTTGCCCTGCAGCTCGTCCTCGCGCCCGGCCAGGTCGCCGATCATGCCGCGCCAGTGCTTGCGGGCCTGGTTGTCGCGCGCTTCCGGCAGGCGGCGGGCCAGGGCCAGGATCAGCGACATGGCGTGCTCGCTGACCGCGCGGGCGTTGACCCCGGCGGCACTGGCCAGGCGGATGCCGCGGGCGGCGAGGGCGGCGCGGTCGAACTGGTCGGTGCCGGCGCCGATCGACTGGATGAACTTCAGCTTCGGCGCCATCGCCGCGACCTCGTTGCGCCACAGGCCGGAGACGACCAGCACATCGGCCTCGGCGATCCTGGCGTCCAGCGTGGCGCGGTCGCGCACCTCGAAACTGGCGATGCCGGCCTCGCGCAGGGCGAAGCGGGCCTGCATCTGGTAGGCGACATGGGCGAAGGCGATGGTCAGGCCGGTGGCGGGCGGGAGCATGGGGGTGGGTCCTTTCAGGAAGGAAGGCGTTCTTTTTTGAAAAAAAGAACCAAAAAACTTTTGTCCGTTTGTGTGGGGCGGTGGGGCTGGCGGATGAGAAAAGTTTTTTTGCTTCTTTTTGTTCACAAAAAGAAGGCGCTTGCTTACTCCCTCAGCCCCGCCTCCCGCAACAGCGGCAAAACGGCCTGGATGAAGTACGGCAGCTCGTCCTTGAAGTTCACGAAGCTGACGGTGGTCCCGGCGAACCCGGCCGCGGCCATGCGCAGCATCTCGCCCGCGATATGCGCCGGCGTGCCGACCAGCGGATAGGTTCCGGCGCCGCCGGCGAAGCGCTTGCGGTGCAGGCGATAGGCGTCCGCGTCGTGCGAGCCGGAGAAGCTCTGCTTGGCCGCCATGTGGCGATCGACGCTGAGGCTGTCCTGCGCGGCGACGGCATAGTGCTCGTAATAGGCCTCGGCCTCGTCCTGGCTGGGGCGGCAGACCACGTGGCAGGTGGTGTAGACGCCGACATCGCGCCCGGTGGCCGCGGCGCGGGCGCGCATGTCGTCGATCTGGGCGCGGCCCTTGTCGATGTCGGTGAAGGTGGTGAACAGGTAGTCCGCGGCGCGGGCGGCGAAGTCGCGGCCGGGGGGCGAGAAGGCGGCGTTCAGCATCACCGGGCGCGGGCGCTGCACCGGGGCGGGGCGGCCGGAGACCCCCTTGAGCTGATAGAAGCGGCCGTCGAAGTCGAACGGGCCGGTATCGGCGTGGATGCGGGCCATGATCTCGAACCACTCCAGCCCCTGGGCGTAGCGCTCTTCGACGGGCTCCAGGCCGAACAGCGCGAACTCCTCGGGGTTCCAGCCGCAGACGATGTTCAGCCCGGCGCGGCCGTGGCTGGCCTGGTCGATGGTGGCCATTGCGCGGGCGGCGAAGACCGGGTGGACCATGGGGACATGCACGGTGGCGAACAGGCCGATGCGCCGGGTCAGCCCGGCCAGGGCAGCGGCGAAGGTGAAGGTCTCATAGCTCCATTCGCGCGAGTTCATCGCACCGCCGAAGCCCTTCCAGCGCGCGATCGGCAGGAAGAACTCGATGCCGGCGCGGTCGGCCATCTGCGCGACGGCCACCACATCGTCCCACTGCGCCTGCCAGCGCTCGGGCACGCGGGTCAGGGTGAGGCCGCCATCGGCATTGGCGCTGAACACGCCGAGCTTGAAGCGGTTCGGGCCGCGCATCGGATGGGGCGGGGCGGGCATGCGCGGGGGCACTCCTCGGAGCGACGGCCGCCCATACCAACACCGCGACGCCGGGGTTTCAAGGGCGGGCCGGCCGGGGTAGCGTCGTCGGCGGGAGGGCCATGACCCATGACCGAGCTGATCGTCAATGGCGCCGCGCGCACCAGCACCGCGCCCGCGGACACGCCGCTGCTGGATGTGTTGCGCGGCGAACTCGGCCTGACCGGCACGCGGTTCGGCTGCGGCGAGGCGCAGTGCGGCGCTTGCCTGGTGCTGGTGGATGGTGCGCCGGTCCATGCCTGCGGGCGGGAGGTCGGCACGCTGGCGGGCCGCGCGATCACGACGGTGGAGGGGCTGGCGGGGCATCCGATCATCGCGGCCCTGATCGCCGAGCAGGCCGGGCAGTGCGGCTACTGCCTGTCGGGCATGGCGGTGGCCGCGGCGGCGCTGCTGGCGCGCGATCCGGCCCCGGACCGGGCGGCGATCCTGGCCGCGCTCGATGGGCAGCTCTGCCGCTGTGGCGCCCATCCGCGCATCCTGCGTGCCGTCGAGCGGGCGGCGCGGGAGATGGGGCGATGAGCGAGCTTCCCAAGAGCCTGGCGGACAACCGCCGGCTGGACCGCTGGCTGTCCTTCGATCGCGGCCAGGTGCATGTGCGGGTCGGCAAGGTCGAGATCGGCCAGGGCATCGCCACGGCGTTGGCGCAGATCGCCGCCGAGGAACTCGATGTCGGGATGGACCGGCTGACCTGGCTGGCCGGCGACACGGCGCTGGCCCCGGACGAGGGCTCCACCAGCTCCAGCCTGTCGATCGAGGTCGGCGGCGCGTCGCTGCGGCTGGTCTGTGCCGAGGTGCGGGCGCTGTTCCTGGCCGAGGCGGCGCGGGTGCTGAACGCGGCCCCCGAAGAACTGGCGATCGAGGATGGCGCCATCCTGCGCGACGGGGTGGCGAGCGGGCAGGATTACTGGACGCTGGCGCCGCGCGTCGACCTGGCGCGCGAGGCCAGCGGGGCAGTGGCGGCCAAGCCGCGGGCGGCGCATCGCCTGGTCGGCAGCAGCGTGGCGCGCGTCGACCTGCCGGAGAAGCTGGCCGGGCGCGGCTTTGTGCACGACATGGTGCTGCCCGGGATGCTGCATGCCCGCGTGCTGCGCCAGCCGCGCCCGGGTGCCACGCTGGCCGCGGTCGACGCGGCGGCACTCGGCCGCCATGGCGCGAGGCTGGTGCGCAGCGGCGATTTCGCGGCGGTGATTGCCCCCAGCGAGGCTTTGCTGCGCGCGGCCGTCGAGGCCGCCCGGCCGCGCTGGGAGAACTGCGACGTGCCCACGCCGGCGATGGCCGAGGCCGACTGGCTCACCACCCAGCCCGCCGAGATCCGCACCCGCGGCGCCGAATCCGCCCCGCCCGCCGGCCGCACCCACGCGGCCAGCTATTCCCGGCCCTATGTCTCCCATGCCTCGCTCGGGCCGTCCTGCGCGCTGGCCGTCGAGCGCGCGGGCATGCTGGAGGTCTGGACCCATGTGCAAGGCGTCTATCCCTTCCGCGCCAATGCGGCCGGCACGCTGCGGCGCGATCCCGCGAGCATCGTGGTGCACCATGTCCACGGGCCAGGCTGCTACGGGCACAATGGCGCCGACGACGCGGCGCTGGATGCCGCGGTGATCGCCACGCTGGTGCCCGGCACGCCGATCCGCGTGCTGTGGTCGCGGGCGGACGAGTTCGCCCATGCGCCCGCCGGCACCGCGATGCGCACCACATTGCGCGCGGTGCTGGGCGAGGATGGGTTGCCGGCCGATCTGTCGGCCACGATCACGAGCGGCGTGCACGTCAACCGGGCGCCGGGGCGGCTGTTGGCCTCGCGCGCCTTGCCGGGGGCGCCGGACCTGCCGCCGCCCGCCGAGTCCTCCGATCCCTATCCCGGCGCCGGCACCCGCAACATCGTGCCGTATTACGACATCCCGGCCTGGCGCTATGAACACCGGCTGGTTGCCGACACGCCGATCCGGACCTCCGCGCTGCGCGGGCTGGGGGCGGTGGTGAATGTCTTTGCGCTGGAGTGTTTCCTGGACGAGCTGGCCGGGCAGGTGGGCGCCGATCCGCTGGAATACCGGCTGCGGATGCTGTCGGACCCGCGGGCGCGGTGGCTGCTGGAGCGGGCGGCAGCGATGGCGGGCTGGGCCGGGCGCGGGCCGGCGGGGAGCGGGGTGGGGCTGGGGCTGGGGTTCGGGCGCTACAAGAACCGCAGCGGCTATGCCTGCGTGGTGGCGCGGGTGGAGGCGGATGCCGAGATCCGGCTGCGCCATATCTGGTGCACCGCGGATGCCGGGCTGGCGATCAATCCGGACGGGGTGCGCGCCCAGCTCGAAGGCGGCATCATCCAGGCCGCCAGCATGGCGCTGAAGGAACAGCTCCGCATCGATGACACCGGCGCCGCCACGCGCAGCTGGGCCGACTACCCGATCCTGCGCTTCTCCGAGATCCCGCCGATCGATATCGAACTGGCCGATACGCCGGACGAACCGTCGCTGGGCATGGGGGAGTGCACGCTGGGGCCGACCGCTGCCGCCATTGCCAATGCGGCGTCCCATGCGCTGGGGCTGCGGTTGCGGGATATGCCGTTGACGCGGGCGCGGATTTTGGAGGTGGCGAGCAGGTAAGCAAGCGCGGTCTTTTTTGAAAAAAAGAACCAAAAAACTTTTCCCCATTGGCGCGCGGGCTGGTCAGGGAGGCTCGGTTCCAAACGGGAAAAGTCTTTTTGCTTCTTTTTCTTCAGAAAAAAAAGACCTTCCTTCCTACGCCAGCACGATATCCTTCTCCGCCAGCAGCGCCCCCGCCTCGATCCGCTCCGCCGGCGCCAGCCGCAGCAGCACGGCCTCCCGCGTCCGTTCGTCGCGCAGGCGGTTGAACAGGGAGTCGCGCTGGTTCTGCGGCTCGCCGGCCACGTAGAACTGCGACACCAGCGCCGCGCCCCCGGTGGCCACCGAGAGATGGATGTGCGGCGTGCGCCCGGGATAGGCCACCGGGCGGATGGTGCGGAAGGCGTAGCTGCCGTCCACGCCGCTGACCACGCGGCCATAGCCCTGGAAGCCCGTGTCGCGCCCGTCGGCCCGGTCGCGCGGATGGCGATAGCGGCCGAAGGCGTCGCATTGCCAGATTTCCACCGTCGCACCCGCCACCGCGCGCCCGGCGGCATCCAGCACTCGCCCGCGCAGATGCGTCACCACCCCCTGCGCCTGGGCGGCGGCACCGGTGAGGCGGACCAGGTCGGCGTCGATATCGCCGGTCCAATCGACCGGATAGAACGGCCCCAGCGTCTGCCGCGGCGTCGGCACCGGCGTGGTTTGGGCCCGCGCCATGGTCGGCAGGCTCGTGGCCGCCAATCCCGCCAGCATCCAGCGGCGCCCGCTCAGAAACGGTGTGGCTGCCCTGCGCATCGCATCTCTCCCGGCCTGTCCGCCGGGGATATGGGGGTGCGCGATCAGTTTCGCCACGGCCGCATGTCGGGATACCCGCTCACCGCCCAGGCGCCATCGACCAGCAGCGAGGCGCCGGAGACGTAGCTGGCGTCGTCGCTGGCCAGGAACAGGGCGGGGGCGGCGATCTCCTCCGGCTGGGCGGCGCGGCCCCGGGGGATGCGGGCCATGAAGGCGGCGTGGATGTCCGGGTTGTCGAACAGCCGGCGGGTCAAGGGCGTCTGCACCAGGCCGGGCAGGATGGCGTTCACCCGGATGCCGGAGGGGGTCAGCTCCAGCGCGCCGTTCTTGGTCAGCATCTCCACCCCGGCCTTGGCGGCGGAATAGGCCGCACCCGCGTGCATCGGCACATGGGCGTTCAGCGAGGCGATGTTGACCATGGCACCTCGGCCCTGCTTCAGCATCGCCTGTGCGGCGTGCTTCATGGCGAACATCACGCCCTTCAGGCAAAGGTCAACGGTGAAGTCCCAGTCCGCCTCTTCCATGCGGGCGATGTATCCGTGGCGGTTGGCGCCGGCGACGTGGAAGCTGGCGTCGATGCGCCCGGTGCGGGCGGCGGCGGCGGCGAACAGGGCGGCGACATCGGCCTCGCGGGTGACGTCGCCGGTGAGGGCCTGGCCGTTGGCGCCGAGTTCGGCCTGCAGGGCTGCGACCCGGTCGGGGTCGATGTCCAGGCCGACGACCTGGCCGCCCTCGGCGGTGAAGCGCCGCGCGATGGCCAGGCCGATGCCCGAAGCGGCGCCGGTGATCGCCGCCACGCGGCCTTCGAAGCGTGCTGTGGTCATGGAAGTTCCCCTTTTGGTCAACGGTCGAGCGTTTGGCGGATGCTGGCCAGCAGCGGTTCGGTCTCCGGCCCGCGCAGGCGCACCCAGCTGTCCCAATAGGCGGGGACGCGGGCGATGCCCTCCAGCACCTCGGCGCGGTTGGTGAGCGAGACGTTCAGCCCCTCGGTGGAGAGCTGGCGCATCACCTGCTGTTCCTCGGCGTCCTGGCTGCGGGCGAGCCAGGTGGCGGCGTCGTCGGCGGCGGCGCGCAGGATGGCGGGTACGCCTTCGGGCAGGCGCTCCAGCGCCTCGCGCTGCACCACGATCACCGCGTCGTTGTAGTTCGGGCCGGCGAGATAGACGTGCTTCAGCCAGGATTTCCAGAGCCGGCCGGCCATGGCCGCGGTGCCGAAGGTGCCGTCGAGCTTGTTCTGCGCCAGGGCCTCGCCGGCTTCGACCGTCGAGGTGACCAGGTGGACGCCGCCGTACTGGCGCACGAACTCGCCCTGTTCCAGGGACAGCACCCGCAGCTTCTGGCGCGCGATGTCGGCGAAGCCGCTGGCGCGCTGGCGCGACCAGAACAGCTGCATCGCCGAGCGGTAATGCGCCAGCAGCACCATGCCGCGGGCCTCCAGCGCGCGTTCCAGCACCGGGCGGACCACGGCGGCGATCTTGTCCCACTCCTCGGGACTGGTGGCCAGCAGCGGCAGGCGCATCACCGCCGCGGGCGTGATGGTGGCGGCGTAGTTGGCGTCGTCGCCCATCTCGGCGCGGCCGGTGGTGACGGCTTCGAGCACCTGGTTGGCGTCGATCGGCAGCAGGCCGGCGGTGCGGATGTTCAGCAGCAGGCCGCCGCGGGTGCGGTCGCGCACCTGGTCGGACATGCGGCGCAGGCCGCGCACCACGGTGGAAGCCGGGTTGAGCTGCTGGGTGAAGACGGTCCAGGTCACGGCCGCATGGGCGGGGCGGGCGATGAAGGGCAGGGCGAGCGCGCCGGCGGTGAGGGCGCGGCGGCGGATGGCGGGCGGGCGCGGTTGGGGCATGGCGATCCTCTCGGGACGGGGTTATACCGCAAGCCATCGACGAGACCCAGGAGGACGCGCCCATGCAACAGATCGGCCACTACCTGAACGGGCGCCCCGTTCCCGGCACCGGCGCCACCGCCGCCGTGTTCAATCCCGCCACCGGCGAGGTCTCGGGCCAGGTCGCCATGGGCGGGGCCGCGGAGGTCGACGCCGCTGTGGCTGCCGCGGTCGCCGCCTGGCCGGCCTGGGCGGCCACGCCGCCGCTGCGCCGCGCCCGCGTGATGTTCAATTTCAAGCAGCTGCTGGAGCGCGACACCAAGCGCCTGGCCGCGGTGATCACCGCCGAGCATGGCAAGGTGCTGTCCGATGCCGAGGGCGAGATCCAGCGCGGGCTGGAGGTGGTGGAGTTCGCCTGCGGCATTCCGCATCTGCTGAAGGGCGAATACACCGAGGCGGTGGCCACCGGCATCGATGCCTGGTCGCTGCGCCAGCCGCTGGGGGTGGTGGCCGGGATCACGCCGTTCAACTTCCCGTGCATGGTGCCGCTGTGGATGATCCCGGTGGCGCTGGCCACGGGCAACTGCTTCATCCTCAAGCCGTCGGAGAAGGACCCGTCGGCGGCGCTGGTGCTGGCCGAGCTGCTGACCGAGGCGGGGCTGCCGCCGGGGGTGTTCGGCGTGGTGCAGGGCGGGCGGGATGCGGTCGAATCGATCCTGTCGCATGGCGATATCCAGGCGGTGAGCTTTGTCGGCTCGACCCCGATCGCCGAGCTGGTCTATCGCACCGGGACGTCCAACGGGAAGCGGGTGCAGGCGCTGGGCGGGGCGAAGAACCACCTGGTGGTGATGCCGGATGCCGATCTGGACCAGGCGGTGGATGCGCTGATGGGCTCGGCCTATGGCTCCGCCGGGGAGCGCTGCATGGCGGTGTCGGTGGCCGTGGCGGTGGGCGATGTCGGCGACAAGCTGATCGCCAAGCTGGCGCCGCGGGTGCGGGCGCTGACGATCGGGCCGGGCACCGACAAGGATGCCGAGATGGGGCCGCTGGTCACCGCCGAGCACCGCAACAAGGTGCATGGCTATGTCGACCAGGGGGTGAAGGAAGGGGCGAGCCTGGTGGTGGATGGGCGCGGCCTGTCGCTGCAGGGCTATGAGAAGGGGTTCTTCATCGGCGGTTCGCTGTTCGACAACGTGACCCCGGACATGGCGATCTACCAGGAGGAGATCTTCGGGCCGGTGCTGGGCGTGGTGCGGGCCCGCGACCTCGGCGCGGCGGTGGAGCTGATCAACAACCATCGGTTCGGCAACGGCACCGCGCTGTTCACCGCCGATGGCGGGGCGGCGCGGGCGTTTGCCAACTCGATCAAGATCGGCATGGTCGGCATCAACGTGCCGATCCCGGTGCCGGCGGCGTTCCATAGCTTCGGCGGCTGGAAGGCGTCGATGTTCGGCGATCATCACATGCACGGGTCGGAAGGGGTGCGGTTCTACACGCGCTACAAGGCGGTGACCCAGCGCTGGCCGGCCTCGATCCGGGCCGGGGCCGAGTTCACGATGCCGCAGATCGGGCGCTGACGCGGCCCTGGCCTCAGATTGGGCGCTTGACGCGCCCGGGGCCTCAGATTGGGCGCTTGACGCGCCCGGGGCCGCAGATCGGGCGCTGACGCGGCCGTACGTGGGTGCGGCTCCCGCCGGGAGGGATTCCGGGGGAGTTCTTCAGGTACGGGCGGCGTTCAGGCGTGGCGCGGCGGGCTGCGCGGGCGATGGGCCGGGCAGGATCGTGGCGGGGCGCGCGCGGACGGCACGCGAGTCCACATGACGACGCAGCGGCGAAGAAAGACGCGTTTTCTTCGTCGCCTGGTTGCGGTGCGCGTTGCCGGCTTTGGTCGCGGCGGGGGGCGCGGCATGCGGGAGTCGGCCTGCCATTCCAGGACCATGGCGTCGAACCGGCGGGCGATTTTTTCCAGCTGGCGAATGGACGCGCGGCAGCCCCCGGCGAGCATGGGGTGCTCGCGGGCGTGTTCGGCGATGGCGGCGATCAGAAGCTGGATGATCGCGGCGAGCGCCTGGCCGAGGGGGGTGGCCGGGATGTGCTGCATGGTTAGAGATATATGCTAACTGCGGCGGGGATGCAAGGGAAAATTTCTTAAGAGGGAAGAATCTTCTTTTTGTGAACAAAAAGAAGCAAAAAAACTTTATCCGTTGGCACCCGGCCTCCCTGGGGAATATGGGTGCCAATGGGGAGAAGTTTTTTGGTTCTTTTTTTCAAAAAAGAACTTCTTTCTTACTTCACAAACACTGGCGCCGCGACGTCCTCACCGCCGCGCACCACGTGGACCAGGCAGCCATCCGACGAAGTGGCGCGGAAGCTGCGGGGGGTGCCCTTGGGCGTGGTGAAGGTATCGCCGGCGCCCAGCGTCACCGCGCCGTTTGGCAGGGTGATCTCCAGCGTGCCGGTATGGACCATGAGCACTTCTTCTTCCGCGCGGGTGTGGGCGGGGATGGTGGCGCCGCTTTGCAGGCGCAGCGCGCGCAGGTTGAAGCCGTGCGGCCACCAGCCGGTGATCGGGCCGGGCGCGAAGCCGTCGCTTGTCGCGCGCGGGACGATGATCGGGCATTCCTCGACGCCGGGGGCGGCGAGCGGGGAGTTCGGGTTGCCGCGCAGGTCGCGCGGGCGGACGACGCAGTTTTCCATTTGCGCCGCGGTGGGCGAGGCGAGCTTGCGGATCTGGGCGGCGGTGGGGGGCTTCTGCTTCCTGGCGCCGGCCGGGATCGCTTCGCCGCGTGTGGTGTCGATCAGCTTGCCGCCTTCGAGCAGGACCAGGCCGTAATCCTTCGCCATCGCGAAGACGCGCGGCGACCAGGTGACTTTTCCGGGATCGTCGCCGCCGAGCACGGCGAAGAGGAAGTCGGCCTGGCGGCGACTGCCAAGGTTCTCGAAGCCGCGGAACATGTGGGTCGGCAGCGAGATCACGTCGCCGCGGGCCAGGTCGACATGGCCTTCCTCGGCGTTGGGGCCGAGGGTGAAGCGCCATTTGCCGGTGTGGACGATGAAGACCTCGGCGGTTTCGTGGCTGTGCTGGGAGTTCAGGCAGCGGCCGGGCTGGCGGGCGCCGCCGATGTTGAAGCCGTGCGGCTCGGGGATGTGGACGTGCTGGTCGGGGTTCTCCGAGACGCCGGGTCCGATCAGGGTGAAGTTTTCCTTGGCCTCCGAGCCCGGGGAGCGGGTGTCGATGAAGGCGTTGCGGCAGGGGCGCAGATCGGCGTAGCGGATCAGGCGGGCGGCGTAGGGGGACATGGGGGGTTCCCTGGAAGAAGATAAGAATCTTCTTTTTCTGAAGAAAAAGAAGCAAAAAGACTTTTTATCCATTCGCCAGCTCAGGTGGCCGGGAGAACGAAGCGCAGGGGATGAAAGTTTTTTGGTTCTTTTTTTCAAAAAAGAACATGCTTTCTTCCTTATCCTGTCTTGAGCACGATCTGCTTCCAGATCGCCGCCTCGTCGATCAGCACGAACTCGCGCTTCAAGCCCCGCGGGCCGAACTCGGCATGGCTGATGCCCATGACGTGGATTTCGGCGCCGGAGGGTGGGCCGAAGCTGCCCCAGCCGTCGTGGCGGCCGGTCAGCGACCAGCGCAGCGCGCTGCGCGGCGGCTGCATCGGGTCGTCGCGGCCGATGCGGTGGTGGATGGCGAACTCCGCCGAGGGGAAGGCGGCGCGCAGGCCGAGCCAGAAGCGGTCCGCGGCGTCGTGGCCGTGCGCGGTGGTGCCGCCGGGGAGTTCGAGCTGGGCGGCGCGGTCGTAATCGCGCGGGATGGTGGCGAGGTCGGCGCCCATGATGCGGGCGAGGATGTCCGCGTGGCGCTGGCCGGTTGGGTGGTCGTTGCCGGTGCCGCGGTAGCCGCCCTGGACGTCGATGGCGGGGGTGAAGGGTTTGGTGCAGCGTTCGGGGCCGCCTTCGCGGGCGATCTGGTCGGCGGCGAAGGCTTTCGGCTCCCAGCCCATCTGGCGGACGATGGCGCCCTGGTCGCGGATCAGCCATTCATCGTGGATGGTGTTGGTGCGGGCGGCGCAGTCGGCGACGATGCGGTAGCGCAGGGACTTTCCGGTGGCCGGGCCATAGGCGCCGTCGCGCAGATGGGTGGCGGTGGACAGGATGCGGTGCGAGGAGAGGAAGCCGCCATCGGGGTCGGGCGACCAGATCACGTCTTCGCCGAGCAGGGTGCGGTCCGGGAATTCGGCCAGGGTGGCCATGGTGGCGGCGATGACGCCCTGGTTGCCCAGCACCAGGCCGCCGGGGGAGCGGACCGGCATGTCGGGCGCGTAATAGTGGTGCAGCGTGGCGATGCCGCGGCCTTCCCAGATTTCCTGGGTGATGCCGAGGATGTAGTGCGCCGGGTCGGCCCATTTCGGATCGAAGCCGGCCATGATTTGGGTGCTCATCCCTTGACGGCTCCTTGGGTGAGGCCGGCGACGATCTGGCGCTGGAAGGCCAGCACCAGGACGAAGAGCGGCGCGGTGATGGAGACGGCGGCCGCGATCGCCTCGATCTGGTCGGAGAGGCGGGTGTCGCGGTTGAGGAACTGGGTGATGGCCGGGACCATGGTCATCGATTGCGCATCGAGCAGCAGGGCGGTGACCAGGTAATCGTTGTAGGCCAGCAGGAAGCTGAACAGGCCGGTGGTGATCACGCCGGGCCACATCACCGGCATGATGGCGCGCCAGAACGCCTCGAAATGCGAGCAGCCGTCGACGCGGGCGGCTTCGTCGAGCTCGGCGGGGATGTTCTGGAAGAAGCTGCGCAGCATCCAGATGGTGAAGGGCTGGTTGATCGAGACCAGCACGATGATGGTGGCGAGCGGCTGGCCGTACAGCAAAGGCGGGCGGTCGGCGAACAGGGTGAAGAGCCAGGCGGTGGCGGGCCATTGCCAGAGCGGGGCGAGGAGTTCGCGCGAGTTGAGGAAGAACGGGACGTAGC
>JBIPLY010000290.1:0-5435 GCA_044369385.1 Acetobacteraceae bacterium
GCGGATAAAAGTTTTTTGGTTCTTTTTTTCAAAAAAGAACTGCTTTCCTTCTTCGCAGGAGTCCGGAATGTCGCACGCAAAGCCTTTGGAGGGCCTGCTGGTTGTTGCCATGGAGCAGGCGGTGGCGGCCCCCTATTGCTCGTCCAGGCTGGCGGATGCCGGGGCCAGGGTGATCAAGGTGGAGCGGGCGGAGGGGGATTTCGCGCGCGGGTATGACCGGGCGGCGAAGGGGCTTTCGAGCTATTTCGTGTGGCTGAACCGGGGCAAGCAGAGCCTTGTGGCGGATATCAAGAACCCGGGTGATTTGAAGCTATTGCAGGGGATTCTTTCGCGCGCGGATGTGTTCATCCAGAATCTGGCGCCGGGGGCGGCGGCGCGGGCGGGGTTGGGGTCGGCGGCGATGCGGGCGGCGAATCCGCGGCTGATTACCGTGGATATCTCGGGGTATGGCGAGCGCGGCGAGTATGCCGAGATGAAGGCGTATGACCTGTTGGTGCAGGCGGAATCGGGGCTGGCGAGTGTCACCGGGCGGGCCGAGGGGCCGGGGCGGGTGGGGGTTTCGGCCTGCGACATCGCCTGCGGGATGGCCGCGCATGCGGCGGTGCTGGAGGCGCTGATCGCGCGGGGGATTTCGGGGCAGGGCAAGGGGATCGAGGTCAGCCTGTTCGACGGGATGGCGGATTGGATGAATGTGCCGCTGATGTTCTACGAGGGCACCGGGCGGGCGCCGGAGCGGATGGGGCTCGCGCATCCGTCGATCTCGCCGTATGGGGCGTTTCCGACCCGGGACGGCTCGATGGTGCTGATTTCGATCCAGAACGAGCGCGAGTGGGCTGATTTCTGTGCGCATTTCATGCTGGAGCCGGGGTTGGTGCAGCGGCCGGGGTTCGAGACCAACGTGGTGCGGGTGGGCAACCGGGCGGAAGTGGATGGCTATGTCGGCGCGATGTTCATGACGCTGACGCGCGACGAGGCGGCAGCGCGGTTGCGGGTTTCCAAGACGGCGTATGGGTTCGTGAACGGGGTGGCGGAGTTTGCGCGGCATCCGGCGCTGAAGCGGATTGTGGTGGAGACGCCGGCGGGGCCGGTGAGCCTGGCGGGGCCGCCGGCGATTTTGAGCGACGGGCCGCGCGAATACGGGGCGGTGCCGGGGATCGGGGCGGACAGCGCGGCGATTCGGGCGGAATTCGGGGCTACATCCTGACGCGGACGATCGGTAGGCCGGAGTGGGGCAGGCCGGAGCGGGCGAGGGGGCCGGTGCGCGGGCCGGAGGTGGCGGTGAAGGCGTTGTTGCTGAAGACGTG
The DNA here is from genome assembly GCA_044369385.1 of Acetobacteraceae bacterium. Taxonomy (GTDB): domain Bacteria; phylum Pseudomonadota; class Alphaproteobacteria; order Acetobacterales; family Acetobacteraceae; genus CAMDGX01. The sequence continues at coordinate 1,305 of JBIPLY010000290.1, forward strand.
ACGCGAAAATACGTGGCCGGGCTGCGGGGCGAGGCGCTGTTCGTGCGGGATCGCGGCGGCGACGCGGCGCTGGTAGGCCTCGCCGCGATCCGGGGTTTGGGAGTGGTAGAAGGCGGTGGCGCGGGTCCAGTCGCGGGTTTCGGCGTAGAGGGTGGTCAGGAAGCGGGCGGCATAGGCGGCGTTGGCGGCGGGGTCGAAGGCCTGGTCGAGGGTGGCGAAGGCGGCCGGGTGGTGGGCCAGGTTGACCTGCATGCAGCCGACATCGATCGAGCGGACGCCGCGGGATTGCAGGGCGCGGACGGCGGCGATGGCGGCATCCTTGGTTTCGAAATACTGGCCGGTGCCCTCGGCGTTGATGGTCCAGGGCCAGGGATGGACGGCGCCGGCGGCGTCCCGGCGGCCGGACTCGACGCGGGCGATGGCGGCCATCAGGTGCGGCGGCAGGGCGGCGGCGCGCTCGGCGGTGTGGATGGCGACGCGGCAGGGTTGGGCGGCGTTCGTCTGCGCGGCGGCCGGGTGCGGCAGGGCCAGCAGGGCGGCGCCGGCGAGGAGGAGGCGGTGGATCATCGCGGGCATTGTAGCGGGGTTCGGTGAAGGGCGGGATAACGATTTCGCAAGGGGGGCGGCGGTTGCGGGACGGGAAATGCTGCAATGCGAAAAATCGCTTGCACACGAACGACCGCATCGCTATCTTGTGCATCGCAGCAAGGCACTTGGTGCCTTCTGCTTCTTGGACGTTTCCTCCCTAAACTTGGCGGTGCCTTCGGGCACCGCCCTTTTTTTTGGCCTGGGAAGCGCGCGGGTCACCCCTCACCCAACCCTCTTCCCCAAGGGGAGAGGGCTATTCAGGCGAGTGCCAGCGAGGCGATCCGATCGGCCAGGACGGCGGTGGCGCGGGTGAGGCGGTGGCGCAGGTCGTTGAATCCCGAGAGTTTTTCGATCCGGGCTTCGTCCATGTAGAGGGCGCGGTTGAGTTCGAGCTGCACGGTGTGGATGCGCTGGTGCGGGCGGCCGTAATGGCGGGTGATGAAGCCGCCGGCATAGGGATCGTTGCGGCGGGTGGTGAAGCCGAGCTGGGCCAGAATGTCCTCGACCGCGCGCATCACCTGGGGGGCGCAGGCGCTGCCATGGGCGTCGCCGAGGACGATGTCGACCTGGTTGCGCGGGGGCAGGGAGCTGGCGGGCATCGAGTGGCAGTCGATCAGGACGCAGGCGCCGAAGCGGGCGCGGGCGGATTCGAGCTCGGCGGACAGGGCGGCGTGGAAGGGCTCCCAGCAGTCGCGCACGCGGGCCTCCGCCTCGGCGAAGCGCAGGCGGGTGCGGTAGATCGGCTCGCCGGAGGCCACGACCCGGGCCAGGGTGCCGAGGCCGGCGCCGACGCGGGGGCTTTGGGTGTTGACCCAATGGGGCAGGGGGTCTTCGAACATCGCCTGGTCGAGTTCCCAGGGTTCGCGATTGGCGTCGCAGAAGGCGCGGGGGAAATCGGCGCAGACCAGCGGGACGCCGAAATCGGGGGCCTCGGCGAAGAGTTCGTCGACGAAGCTGTCCTCGCTGCGGCGGAGGCGCAGGCTGTCCAGGCGCGAGGCGGCGCGGAAGGCATCGGAATAGGCGCGGCCGGAATGGGCGGAGGCGAGCACCAGCCCGGCGGCGGCGACCGGCGGGCGGAGCACGCGCACCGCGGGGGCTGGGGGGAGCAGGTGATCCATGGCCCATTCAAGCCGTTGATCCGCCCGGCGGCAACCGCGAAGCTCTTGAAGGGGCGCGGGAAATGGAGACATGCGCAACCGGGCGCTTGCGCGCCGCACGGACGCGGTCTAAGCAGGCGTCGCGGATGGGCGCATAGCTCAGCGGGAGAGCACCACCTTGACACGGTGGGGGTCACAGGTTCAATCCCTGTTGCGCCCACCATCCGCCTCCTGACAATTGAATCGGCAGGGTTTCCCGGCGCGCGGAGTGTGCGCTATGCCCCGAGGGCTGACTTGGCTTTGGTTGGCCATCCTGGTTGCCGGGCTGCTTGGCCCCGGGCTTGCCGCGGGACAGCCGACAACGGGGCAGCCGACCACGCGGCTGCCGATTGGGGCCGCTGCGCTGGGCGACCTGGACGCGATGATGGCGCGGCGGCAGTTCCGGCTGATCGTGCCGTACAACAAGACCCAGTTCTTCATCGATCGCGGCCGCGAGATGGGGGTTGCGGCCGAGTTCGGGCGCGAGTTCGAGGCGTGGCTGAACCGCCGGCGGGCGCCGGGCAGCCTGCCGGTGGTGGTGATCTTCCGGCCGACGGCACAGGACCGGCTTCTGCCCGCGCTGCTCGCCGGGCGGGGCGATGCGGTGGCCGGCAATCTGACGATTACGCCGGAACGCCGGGAGATCGTCGATTTCGCGCCGCCCTGGCTAAGCGATGTGGCCGAGATCCTGGTGACCGGGCCGGCGGCGCCGGCGGTGGACGGGGTCGAGTCGCTGGCCGGGCGGGAACTGCATGTGCGGGCCAGCGCCAGCTATTTCACCCACCTGGCGGCGCTGAACCGCGACTTTGCCGCGCGCGGGCTGGCGCCGGTCAGGGTGGTGCCGATCTCCGAGCGGCTGCAGGACGAGGATATCCTGCAGATGGTCAGCGCCGGCCTGTTGCCGTGGGCGGTGGTGGACGACCATGTCGCCGGCGTCTGGGCGAAGCTGCTGCCCGGGCTGGTGCTGCATCCCGACGTTGCCGTCAACCGTCAAGGCGACATCGCCTGGGCGGTGCGCAAGGAGTCGCCGCTGCTGGCCGCCGAACTGGCCGCGTTCTTCGCCACCCATCGCGACCGCACCGCCTTTGGCTCCACCATCCGGCGGCGCTATTTCCAGAACGCGGCCGGGTTGCGCAACGCCGGGGGAGCGCAGGACGCGAGGCGCTTTGCCGGGCTGGTGGAGAGTTTCCGGGCGCATGGCGCGACATTGGGCTTCGATCACTTGATGCTGGCCGCACAGGGCTACCAGGAGTCGCAGCTGGACCAGTCGCGGCGCAGCCCGCGCGGGGCGGTGGGCGTGATGCAGTTGATGCCCGCGACCGCGGCCGCGCCGCCGGTGGGGATCCGCGACGTGGGCGCCAGCGCCGACCGCAATATCCTGGCCGGCGCGCGCTATATGGCGCATCTGCGCGACCGGTATCTGGACGATCCGGCGCTGTCGGAGGTCGACCGGGTGCTGATGACCTTTGCCGCCTACAATGCCGGGCCCGGCAATCTGCGCCGGTTCCGGCGTGAGGCGGTGCGGATGGGGCTGGATCCGAACCAGTGGTTCAACCATGTCGAGCAGGCGGCGGCGCGGCTGATCGGCCAGGAGACGGTGCAGTACGTGGGGAACATCTATAAGTACTACGTCGCCTATACCCTGGCCGAGCGCCGCGCGGGGGAGCGGTAGCTATCCCGCGAGCTTGTCTTGCGTTTTGGTGTCGAAGTCGCTGGCGTCGTGGCGTTCGTGGAGCTGTTGGGCGGGGTCGCCGCTGGTGCGGTTGACGATGCGGCCACGCTTGACCGCCGGGCGGGCGGCGATGGTGTCGGCCCAGCGGATGACATGGGCGTATTCATGGACGGCGAGGAATTCGCCGGCGCCGTAGATCTGGCCCTTGGCCAGCGCGCCGTACCAGGGCCAGACGGCGATGTCGGCGATCGAGTAGTCCGCGCCGCCGAGGTATTCGCTGTCGGCCAGGCGGCGGTTGAGCACGTCCATCTGGCGCTTGGCTTCCATGGCGAAGCGGTCGATGGCGTATTCGAATTTTTCCGGCGCGTAGGCGTAGAAATGGCCGAAGCCGCCGCCGAGATAGGGGGCGCTGCCCATCTGCCAGAACAGCCAGGACATCACCTCGGCCCGGCGATGGTCGGTGGGCAGGAAGGCGGCGAATTTCTCGGCCAGGTGGACCAGGATGGCGCCGGACTCGAAGACGCGGATCGGGGCGGGGCCGCTGCGGTCGAGGAGGGCGGGGATCTTCGAGTTCGGGTTGATGGCGACGAAGCCGCTGCCGAACTGGTCGCCCTGGCCGATGCGGATCAGCCAGGCGTCGTATTCGGCGCCGCTATGGCCGAGGGCAAGCAGCTCCTCCAGCATGATGGTGGCCTTCTGGCCGTTGGGGGTGCCGAGCGAATAGAGCTGCATCGG
>JBIPLY010000291.1:0-5434 GCA_044369385.1 Acetobacteraceae bacterium
CCAGCTTCTGGAATGTCCAGCGCGTCTCGGCCTGATCGCTGCACGCTGGCCGGCGGCGCGCACGGCGTGCCGCCGGCCGTTCCCCCGAGGAGCATACCTATGCAACGTCGGCGTTTCATGGCTGCCACGGCCGCGGGCCTGGCGCTGCCGTCCGTGGTGCGCGCCCAGGCGGCGACCACGCTGCGCTTCATCCCGCAGATCGACCTGACCTTCCTGGACCCGCACTTCACCCCGGCGAACGTGACGCGCGGGCATGGGTTCATGGTGTATGACACGCTGTTCGGCGAGGACGGCGCGGGCGGCACCAGCCACCAGATGCTGGCGGGCCATGTGGTGGAGGATGCCGGCCGGCTGTGGAAGCTGACGCTGCGCCCCGGGCTGATGTTCCATGACGCAACGCCGGTGCTGGCGCGCGATTGCGTGGCCTCGATCCGGCGCTGGGCGCGGCGGGATCCGATCGGCGAGGCGATGATGGGCGCCACGGACGAGCTGTCGGCGCCGGACGACAAGACGATTGTGTTCCGGCTGAAGAAGCCCTTCCCGCTGCTGCCCTATGCGCTGGGCAAGGCGGCCTCGCCGATGTGCGGGATCATGCCGGCGCGCATCGCCGAGACCGACTCGTTCAAGCAGGTGAGCGAGATCGTCGGCTCCGGCCCCTATCGCTACCTGGCCGATGAGCGGGTGCAGGGCGCGCGCAATGTCTATGGGAGGTTCGCGAACTATGTTCCGCGCGACAGCGGGGCGGTGACCTGGACGGCGGGGCCGAAGATCACGCATTTCGACCGCGTGGTCTGGACCACGATGCCGGACAATTCGACCAAGGCCAATGCGCTGCTGGCCGGCGAGCAGGACTGGTGGGAGAACCCGTCCTACGACCTGCTGCCGCTGTTGCGCCGCAATGCCCGCATCGCGCTGAAGGTGCTCGATCCGATGGGCGGGGTGCTGATGGTGCGCGGCAACATGCTGCAACCGCCGTTCAACAACCCCGCCATCCGCCGCGCGCTGCTGGAGGCGATCGACCAGACCTCGTTCATGCAGGCGGTGGTGGGCGACGAGGAGGAGTATATCCGCAAGCCGTATGGCGTGTTCCCGATCGGCTCGCCGATGGCCAGCGCGGCCGGGATGGAGGCGCTGACCGGGCCGCGCGACCTGAACAAGGTGCGCGAGAAGATCAAGGCGGCGGGCTATGCCGGCGAGAAGGCGGTGCTGATCGTGCCGACCGACTATGCGAACCTGAAGGCCACCGCCGATGTCTGGGCCGACCTGTTGAAGCGGGTTGGCATGAATGTGGAATATGTCGCCACCGACTGGGGCCAGATGCTGACCCGGCGCAACAACAAGGGGCCGGTGGATCAGGGCGGCTGGTCGTGTTTCACCACCGGATGGGGCGGCAGCAGCGTCGATACCCCGGCCGGGCATCCGCCGCTGCGCGGCAACGGCGACAAGCCGGCGGCCTGGCCGGGCTGGTACACTTCCGAGCCGATGGAGAAGCTGCGCGCCGACTGGTTCGATGCGCCGGACCTGGCGGCCCAGCAGCGCATCTGCGCCGACATCCAGCGCCTGGCGCTGACCGACGTGCCGTTCTGGCCGCTGGGCCAGTCGCTGGCGCCGACCGCCTACCGCCGCGACCTCGGCGGGGTGGTCGACGGGTTCGCGGTGTTCTGGAACCTCCGCCGCGGCTGACCAGGGGGGCAGGGGGCTCCCCTGTGCCGCTGGCTTGCCGTACCATCGCGTTGCCGCATCCGCTCACGAGTCGCACACCGGAGACCGTCCCATGAAACGCCGCAGCTTCCTTGCCGCCGCCGCCGCCGGAGCGGCGCTTGCCCCCGCCGTGGTGCGGGCGCAGCGCCAGACCACGCTGAAGTTCATCCCGCAGATCGACCTGGCCTTCCTCGATCCGCATTGGACCACCGCCTATGTCACGCGCAACCACAGCTACCTGGTGTTCGACACGCTGTACGGCACCGACGGCAGCTACAAATCCTCGCCGCAGATGGTCGAGGGGCATGTGGTGGAGAACGACAGCAAGCTGTGGAAGCTGACCCTGCGCGACGGGCTGATGTGGCATGACGGCGAGCGCGTTCTGGCGCGGGACTGCGTGGCTTCGATCAAGCGTTGGGCCAAGCGCGATGCGCTGGGCGATTCGCTGATGGGGGCCACCGACGAGCTTTCGGCCACCGACGACAAGACGATCCAGTTCCGGCTGAAGCGGCCCTTCCCGCTGTTGCCCGATGCGCTGGGGAAATCGCCGTCGCCGATGCCGGCGATGATGCCGGAGCGGCTGGCCAACACCGATGCCTTCACCCAGATCAAGGAGATCATCGGGTCCGGGCCCTACAAGTACAAGGCCGATGAGCGGGTGCAGGGCTCCAAGAACGTCTATGAGCGCTTCGCCCAGTACAAGCCGCGCGAGGGCGGCACGCCGGACTGGACCGCGGGGCCGAAGCGGCCGTGGTTCGACCGGATCGAATGGACCACCATGCCCGATGCCGGCACTGCCTCGGCCGCCTTGCAGGCCGGCGAGCAGGATTGGTGGGAATACATCACCCACGACCTGATGCCGCTGCTGAAGCGCAACAGCCGCATCCGCGTGTCCACCCAGGACCCGACCGGCGGGGTGATGATGATGCGCGCGAACTGCCTGACGCCGCCGTTCAACAACCCGAAGATCCGCCAGATCGTGAACGCCGCGATCAACCAGGCCGACTACATGCAGGCCATCGTCGGCGACGAGCCGGACATGTTCTACACCCCGCTGGGCTATTTCACGCCGAAGACGCCGATGGCCAGCACCGCGGGGCTCGATATCTTCACCGGCAAGAAGGACTTCGCCCGCATCAAGGCCGAGCTGACCGCCGCCGGCTACAAGGGCGAGAAGGTGGTGCTGATGGTCGCGGTCGACTACCCGATCCTGAAGGCGCTGGGCGATGTGGGCGCGGACATGCTGCAGAAGATGGGCATGAACGTGGACTACATCGTCACCGACTGGGGCAGCATGCTGCAGCGCCGGGCCAAGAAGGACCCGTCGGATCAGGGCGGCTGGAACCTGTTCGTGACGGGCTGGGCCGGCACCGACCATCTGAACCCCGCCGGCCACATCGCGCTGCGCGGCAATGGCGATGCGCCCAGCGCCTGGCCGGGCTGGTGTGTCGCGCCGGAGCTGGAGCGGCTGCGCACGGCGTGGTTCGAGGCGCCGAACCTGGCGGCGCAGCAGGCGATCTGCGCGGATATGCAGAAGCAGGCGTTGATCGATGTGCCTTACATGCCGCTGGGCCAGTACCAGCAGCCGACGGCCTATCGCAGCGACATCACCGGGATGCTGAACGGCTTCGCCACCTTCTGGAACCTGCGGAGGGCGTGAGCATGGTGCGGCGGCGCGGCCGGTCAATGTCGGATCGGCCGCGGGCGGTGTCGGGCTTGATGCTGCTGTGGAATATCCGCCGTGCTTGACAGGAATGGCTTGCGACCCGATGCATCTGGCCGCATAACGGTCACAAGAGAACGGGAAGAGGTGCTGATTCCCGGTAGCCCGCGTGATTTGCGGGACTCACAATTCGGTGCCGTGGAAATGCCGGTCCCTGGCCCTTGCGGCAGGGAGTGCGCGGAAGTCGAGGCGTTTGCGACCATGCCGCAGGGAGATACCCGTCCGGCTATTGGCGCCAGCACCGCGACTTCGCGGCATTCGGGCCGCTTGGCAAATATTTCTTCGCAATCGCCTCGCGCGATGCCGCTGGCTCTGGCCAGCGCGTATCCGATGGGGCAGGATTTCCGCCTGCGCCGGGGTATGGCTTTTCCGTTCCTGTGCGCCAATGCTGTGATCGATACGATGGAGTTTCCCGCGACGATGTCACGCCCCAGCCCCACACGCCCCGGCGCGGCCGAACCGCCCCGCCGCCGCGCGCGCGAAATTCGGAGGTAGCCCGGCGATGTTCGCCTATACGATCCGTCGTGTGATCGCGACCATTCCCGTCATGGGCGTGGTCGCGCTGTTCGTGTTCAGCCTGCTTTATCTCGCGCCGGGCGACCCCGCCGCGATCATCGCCGGCGACCAGGCCACGCCCGAGGATGTGGAGCGCATCCGCGCCTCGCTGGGGCTGGATCGGCCCTTTGTCGTCCGCTTCACCGAGTGGCTGTTCCGCGTGCTGCAGGGTGACCTCGGCGTGTCGATCTTCACCAACCTGCCGGTCAGCCACATGATCAAGCAGCGGCTGGAGCCGACGTTCTCGCTGATGGCGCTGACGCTGGCGATCGCGCTGAGCTGCGCGATCCCGATGGGCGTGATCGCGGCCTGGAAGCACGGCACCTGGATCGACCGGGTGGTCATGCTGTTCGCGGTGCTGGGCTTCTCGGTGCCGGTCTTCGTGGTTGGCTACATCCTGGCCTACACCTTCGCGCTGCAGCTCGACTGGTTCCCGGTGCAGGGCTACACGCCGCTCGCCAACGGGCTGGGCGGGTGGCTGTCCAACCTTATGTTGCCGGCGATCGCGCTGGGCGCGGTGTTCATCGCGCTGATCGCGCGCATCACCCGCGCCACCATGCTGGAGGTGCTGAACCAGGACTACGTGCGCACCGCCAAGGCCAAGGGCGTGGGCCAGCGCGCGATCCTGTTCGTGCATGCGCTGAAGAATGCCGCGGTGCCGATCATCACCATCGTCGGCCTGGGCTTCGCCGGGCTGATCGGGGGCGCGGTGGTCACCGAGAGCGTGTTCGCCATCCCCGGCGTGGGCCGGCTGGTGGTGGATGCCATCCTGCGGCGCGACTACCCGGTGATCCAGGGCGTCGTGCTGATGTTCAGCTTCGTCTATGTGATCGTGAACCTGATCGTCGACCTGCTTTACACCGTGTTCGATCCGAGGATCCGTTACTGATGAGCACAACAGTCCTGCCCCCGACCGGGGGCTTCACGCAGGCCCCGACGCTTCCCGACGTGCTGCCGCCACGCAAGGAGCGCTCCGCGCTCGGCATGTTCGTCTACCGCCATCCCACCATCGCGGTCGGCGGCTTCATGGTCTCGCTGTTCGTGATGATGGCGATCTTCGCGCCGCTGCTCTGGACCGTGGACCCGACCGCGCTGGCGCCGGCGCGGCGCACAAGGCCGCCCAGCGCGCAATGGTGGTTCGGCACCGACATGCTGGGGCGCGACGTCTATTCGCGCGTGGTGTATGGCGCCCGGATCTCGCTGATCGTCGGCTTCTCGGTGGCGCTGATCTCGGCGGTCATCGGGCTGACGATCGGGCTGATTTCCGGCTTCATCCGGGCGGTGGACGCGGTGGTGATGCGGATCATGGACGGGCTGATGTCCATCCCGTCGATCCTGCTGGCCATCGCCATGATGGCGCTGACCCGCGCCTCGGTGGAGAACGTGATCATCGCGCTGGTGATCGCCGACGTTCCCCGCGTCGCGCGCCTGGTCCGCGGCGTCGTGCTCACCCTG
>JBIPLY010000034.1:0-16415 GCA_044369385.1 Acetobacteraceae bacterium
CGGCGCGGAAGCTGGGGATGGGCGCGTTGGGCATGGGCGCGTTGGGCATCGGCGCGTTGGGCATGGGGGGGCCTGACATGAAAGGACCCTGCCGGCCGGGGGGCGGGCAGGGTCCTGGTGGGAGGAGCGGGGCGATCGGGCGGGTCAGGCCCGTCGTCGTCGCGCGTCCCGTCGGGCGCCCTGCGGTTGGCAGGGGCGGCGTCGCAGTCCGCAGGGGGCGGAGGCGGGGGCGGGGGCGGGGGCGTGGGGCATGTCAGGTGGCGTAGTCGCTGCCTTCCTTGTCCAGGATGCGGCGCCAGGATTCCATGTGCATGCGGGCATCGACCTTGTCGCCCCAGGCGCCGTTGTAGTTGCGGCGCAGGCGCTCGGGCAGGCGGCGGACCGGCTGGCCGCTGGACATGGCGGTGAGCTGGTACATGGCGGTGCGCTCGGCGCTGTGCAGCTCGTCGAACGCCTCCTCGACCGTGGGGCCGACGACGGTGACGCCGTGGCTGGCCATGATCATGATGGTCTTGTTGCCCATCAGGTCGGCGATGCGGTCGCCTTCGGTGTTGTCATGCACCGGCTCGTCGCCCTGCAGGTCGTAGACGATGCGGTCGTTGAGCATCAGGTTGTTGTGGTGCGAGAGGGTGATCTGCGGGTTCGCCAGCATCGAGATGGCGGTGAGGTACTGCGGATGGACGTGCATCACGCAGGTGGCGGCGGGGTTGCGCAGGTGGATGCGGGCGTGGATGTGGAAGGCGACCTTGCGCAGTTCGCCGGTGCCGCGCACCACCTTGCCATCGAGGTTGCAGACGATCAGCGAGGAGGCGGTCAGCTCCTCGAAGCGCATGCCGCGCGGGTTGATCAGGAAGAGCGGCTCGTCGCCGGGCAGCATCAGCGAGTTGTGGTTGCCGATCTGCTCGTTCCAGCCGAGCCGGGCGGAGACGCGGAAGATCAGCGCCATGTCGACGCGCAGGCGCCATTCCTCGGCTTCGGCTTCGCTGTTGGTCAGGTTCTTGATGACGGCGGACATTGTGGGCGGCTCCTTTGCGATGGTGTGGGGGGCGGGCGGGCCCGTCACCCCGGGCCGCTCCCGCATGGGGAGCGGGAGAAAGGGTCAGGCGGCGTAATCGCTGCCTTCGCGGTCGAGGATGCGGCGCCAGGCGTCGAGATGCATGCGCGCATCGACCTTGTCGCCCCAGGCGCCGGTGTAATGGCGGCGCTGGCTTTCAGGCAGGCGGCGCAGGCGCTTGCCGGTGGCCAGGGCGGTCATGTGGTACATCATCGTGCGCTCGGCCTGGTGCAGCTCGTCGAAGGCGCTGGCGATGTCGGGGCCGATGACGGTGACGCCGTGGCTGCCCATGACCAGGATCGACTTGTCCGCCAGTGCCGCGGCCAGGCGGTCGCCTTCCTCGACGGAGCTGGCGCCGGCCTGGGCGCCGAGGTCGAAGGCGGTGCGGTCGTTCAGGATCAGGTCGTTGAAATGCGACAGGGTGATCTCCGGCTCTTCGAGCAGGGCCAGCGCGGTGAGGTATTGCGGGTGGACATGCAGCACGCAGGTGGCGGCCGGGTTCTGCACGTGGATGCGGGCGTGGATGTAGAAGGCGACGCGGCGCAGCTCGCCGGTGCCGCGCAGGACGTTTCCGTCGAGGTCGCAGACGATCAGGGAGGAGGCGGTCAGCTCTTCGAAGCGCATGCCGCGCGGGTTGATCAGGAAGGTCGGCGTGTCACCGGGGCGGGCCAGGGGCAGCATGATCGAGTTGTGGTTGCCGATCTGCTCGTTCCAGCCGAGGCGGGCGCAGACGCGGAAGACCGCGGCCATGTCGACGCGCAGCGCCCATTCCGCCTGCTCGGCGGCGGTGGAGGAGAGCGACTTCAAGATGGCCGACATCGGCACCTCCTGTCTGGTTCTGAATGATCGTGCGCCGGCACAAGGTTCTTGCCAAGCGGGGGCACGGCGCGCCAGCATAGGTATCATAATCTCAGGCGAGGGAAAATCAGATGATCCGGCGTCCAGGCTTCTCGCGTCGTGCCTTCAATACCGGGCTGTTGGCCGGCACTGCCGCGGCCGCCCTGCCGCTTCCGGCCTATGCCCAGAAGAAGGGCGGCGTGGCGGTGGTGGCGCAGTCGGCGCCGCCGCCGACGATCGATGCGCAGACCTCCTCCGCGGCGGCGACCCGCAACATCTCGCTGCATGTGCACGAGACGCTGTTCGCGCGCGACGAGAACGCCAATCCGGTGCCGGACCTGGCCGAGGGCGTGGACATGTCGGCCGACGGGCTGTCGTACAAGTTCACCCTGCGCAGCGGGGTCAATTTCCACAACGGCAAGGTGATGACCTCCGCCGATGTGAAGGCCAGCCTGGAGCGCTATGCGCGGGTCGGGATGTCGAAGTTCTTCATGGCGCCGGTGGACGCGATCGAGACGCCGGACAGCAAGACGGTGACGGTCAGGCTGAAGAACATCTTTCCGGGCTTCATCGAGAACCTGTCCTCGCCGCGCGCGCCGTGCGCGATCATGCCGGAAGAGGAATGCGCCAAGCCGGCGGGCGAGGGCGGGCGGATCGGCACCGGGCCGTTCACGATGGGCGAGTTCCGCAGCGACAGCCACATCATGCTGCATCGCTTCGAGAACTATTCGCCGAACAACAACTACAAGGCGCGCGACGGCTTCGCCGGCCGGAAGACGGCGTATTTCGACAGCTTGCGCATCCGCTTCATGCCCGAGGGCGGCGCGCGCACCGCGGGCCTGCAGACCGGCGAGCTGCATGTGATCGAGGCGCTGGACGCGCCGGTGGCCAAGCGGCTGGAGAGCGACCGCAACATCCGGTCGTACACCATGATGCCGTGGGCGTATCAGACGCTGATCATGAACAATGCCTGGGGCCAGACCCAGAGCCTGCCGTTCCGCCGGGCGATCCAGGCCGCACTGGACCTGGAGGAGATCATGGCGATCTCGACCTCTGGGCTGTACCGCATGCAGCCGGCCTGGCAGCATCCCGGCACGCAGCATTTCCCGGGTGTTGAAGGGCTGGCGAAATACCAGAAGCAGGACCAGGCGCGCGCCCGCGAATACCTGAAGGAGGCCGGCTACAACGGGGAGGAATTCCCCATGATGGCCGACAACACCAACCGCCCGCACATCGACACCGCCACCGTGGTCAGCGAGCAGCTGCGCGCGGTCGGCATCAAGGTGAAGCTGTCGGTGACTGACTGGCCGACCATCTTCACCGCGCGGACCAAGCCCGAGGGCTGGTGCATGTGGCCGCTGCTGATGGGCATCGAGCCGTATGAGGGGCCGTATGGCGTGGTGGGCTTCTTCGCCGGCGCCTCGACCTCCATCATGAAGCCCGATCCGGTGCTGGAGCAGGCGCAGGCCAAGCTGACCACCAGCCTGAAGCTGGAGGACCGCATCGCGGCGGTGAAGATGTTCCAGGACCGGATGTATGACCAGGCGCTGTCGATCAAGGTCGGGGATTCCGGCTGGATCCAGGCGACGCGGGCCAACGTGATCAACTTCGCGCCGTATCGCATTCCCAGGATGTGGGACGTTTGGTTCGCGTGAACGGGAGGCAAGCAAGCGGTTCTTTTTTGAAAAAAAGAACCAAAAAACTTTTATCCGTTTTTCTGGATATTCATGCTGGCGAACGGATGAAGTTTTTTTGCTTCTTTTTGTTCACAAAAAGAAGACTCTTTCTTGCTGAGGATTCTTCACTTTGCTCCGCCTGATCCTCGTCCGCCTCGCCGCCGCCGTGCCGGTGCTGCTGATCGTCTCGCTGTTCAGTTTCGGCCTGACCCTGCTGGTTCCCGGCGATATCGCCGCCGAGCTGGCCGGGCAGTCCGCGACGCGCGAGGAAGTGGCGGCGATGCGCAGCCAGCTTGGACTGGACCGCCCGCCGCTGGAGCGGATGGTGACGTGGTATGTCGGGCTGGCGCAGGGTGATCTCGGCCGTTCGATCCTGCTGAACCAGAGTGTGGGTTCGGCGATCCTGGAGCGGCTGCCGGTGACGCTGTCGCTGGCGGGGATCGCGCTGACGGTGGCTGCCCTGATCGGCATTCCGCTGGGGCTGCTGGCGGCGGCCAAGGCGCATCGCTGGCAGGACCAGACGGCGATGGGGGTGTCGCTGATCGGGCTGTCGCTGCCGGATTTCTGGCTCGGGCTGCTGATGATCTGGACGCTGGGGGTGAAGCTGCAATGGCTGCCCACCGGCGGGTTCGTGGAGTTCTCGACCGATCCGCTGGGCTGGGCGCGCTCGATCGCGATGCCGGCCGCGGCGCTGGCGCTGACGCAGATGGGGCCGCTGGCGCGGATGACACGCTCGGCGGCGCTGGAGGTGGCGGGCAGCGACTATATCCGCACCGCGCGGGCCAAGGGGCTGACGGAGCCGCGGGTGTTCGCGCGCCATGTGCTGGCGGCCGCGGCGGTGCCGATCCTGACGGTGGCGGGGATCAGCTTCGGCATCGCGCTGGGCGGGGCGCTGGTGATCGAGCAGGTGTTCTCGCTGCCGGGGGTGGGGCGGCTGGTGATCGGGGCGGTGCTGCGGCGCGACTGGCCGGTGATCCAGGGCGGGCTGCTGCTGACCGCCTTCATCTTCGTGGCGGTGAACCTGGTCGTCGACCTGCTGTATCTGTGGGTTGATCCGCGGTTGCGGGAAGCGCGATGAGATTTGACGCGATTCGCGCGATGAAACTTCCCGCGATCCTGAAGCGCCGGTCGTTCGCGATCGGGCTGGTGCTGGTGGGGGCGGTGGCGCTGTCGGCGATTTTCGCCGACCTGCTGGCGCCGTTCGATCCGGTGAAGAACAACTACCGCTATCGGTTGGGCGAGCCGAACGACGTGCATCTGCTGGGCACCGACCGGTTCGGGCGCGATGTGCTCAGCCGCATCCTGTACGGCGCGCGGGTCAGCCTGAACATCGGGGTGATGGTGGTGCTGGCCAGCGGGGTGGTCGGCGGGCTGGTCGGGTTGGTGGCCGGGTGGTGGCCGCGCGTCGATGCCTGGCTGATGCGGGTGATGGACGGGCTGATGGCGTTTCCCGGCATCCTGCTGGCGATCGCGTTGGCGGTCACGCTGGGGCCGTCGGAGATGACGGCGGTGATCGCGCTGACAGTGGCGTATTCGCCGCGCACGGCGCGGGTGATGCGCGGCGCGGTGCTGGTGGCACGCGCGCAGGACTATGTGGAGGCGGCGCGCGCGGTGGGGGCCGGCACCGGGCGGATCCTGCGGCGGCACATCATTCCGGCGACGATGGCGCCGCTGATGGTGCAGCAGACCTATATCTTCGCCGTCGCCATCCTGGCCGAGGCGGTGCTGAGCTTTGTCGGCGTCGGGCCGCCGCCGCCGCGCCCGACGCTGGGGGCGATCATCGCCGATGGGCGGGACACGATGGTGGAGGCGCCGTGGATCGCGCTGTCGCCGGGGGTGGTGATCGCGATGCTGGTGCTGGGGCTGAACCTGCTGGGGGATGGGCTGCGGGATGCGCTGGATCCCAGGATGCGCAATACAGTGCGGTAGGAAGGTTCTTTTTTGAAAAAAAGAACCAAAAAATTTTCACTCGTTTGTAGGCGGATGGTGCCGCCGCGAACGGATGAAAATTCTTTTTGCTTCTTTTTCTTCAGAAAAAAGAAGATTCTATCTGTCTGATCAGGAGCCTGAATGTCCATCACCCGCACCGATCTTGAGGCCCTGGACCTCGCCGACGAGCTGGCGCCGATGCGCGAGCGCTTCGCGTTGCCGGAGGGGGTGATCTATCTCGACGGCAATTCGCTGGGCGCGCTGCCGCGGGCGACGCCGGCGCGGGTGGCGGAGGTGGTGGCGCGGGAGTGGGGCGAGGGGCTGATCCGCAGTTGGAACGACGCCGGGTGGATGGCGTTGTCCGCGCGGGTGGGGGACAAGATCGCGCGCCTGGTGGGGGCGGCGCCGGGCTCGGTGATGGTGGGCGATTCGACTTCGGTCAACATCTTCAAGCTGCTGGCGGCGGCGCTGACGGCGCGGCCGGAGCGGCGGGTGATCGTCTCCGAGCGTGGCAACTTCCCGACCGACCTGTACATCGCCGAGGGGTTGGCCGCGCTGCTGGATCGCGGGCACGAGTTGCGGCTGGTGGAGCCGGGCGGGATCCTGGCGGCCATCGACGGCGATGTGGCGGCGGTGATGCTGACGCATGTGAACTACCACACCGGGGCGATGCACGACATGGCGGCGATCACCCGCGCGGCCCATGCGGCGGGCGCGCTGGTGCTGTGGGACCTGGCGCATTCCGCCGGCGCGGTGCCGGTGGACCTGGCGGGCTGCGATGCCGATCTGGCGGTGGGCTGCGGCTACAAGTTCCTCAATGGCGGGCCGGGGGCGCCGGCCTTCCTGTATGTGGCGCCGCGGCTGCAGGCGGTGCTGCGCTATCCGCTGACCGGCTGGCTGGGCCATGCCGCGCCGTTTGCCTTCGAGACCGGGTATCGGCCGGGGGCGGGCATTGCGCGAACCGTGGTGGGCACGCCGCCGGTGCTGAGCCTGGCCGCACTGGAGGTGGGGGTGGATATCGCGCTGTCGGCGCCGATGGACCTGGTGCGGGCCAAGTCGGTGCGGCAGACGGGCCTGTTTGCGGCGTTGCTGGCGCAGATGGGCGGGCCGTGGGGGTTTCGGCTTGCCTCGCCCGCCGATCCCGCGCGGCGCGGCAGCCAGGTGTGCCTGGCGCATGACCAGGCCTATCCGATCATGCAGGCGCTGATCGCGCGCGGGGTGATCGGTGATTTCCGTGCGCCGGACATCCTGCGCTTCGGCATCACGCCGCTGTACACGCGTCATGTCGATCTGTGGGACGCGGCGGTGGCGCTGCGGGCGGTGATGGCGCGGGGGGAATGGCAGGACCCGGCGTTCCGCGCGCGGCGGGCGGTGACCTGATGGCGGGGGGCTGATCCCGAACGGACGCCGGGGGAAGGGTTAGAGCGTGATCGTCGGAGGTGGAATCGCCGGAGACGTGAATCACGCGATCAAACAAAGGCCTAGAGCATGGGCCGCGCTTCTATCAGCGCGGATCATGCTCTAGTCGCGCGCCGCGGGCCGGGCTGGGAACACCCACAGGCGTTGCGCGGCGAAGTTCAGCAGCGTGATGCACAGGCTGACCGCCACCCAGGCGGGGGTGACCGGCAGGCCGAGTTGGTCGATCGTCAGGGTCAGGCCGGCTGCGGTCAAGGCCAGGCAGGCCGCCTGGGTCGCGATGAAGCGGCTGGCCTGATGCCCGGCTGGTGCCGCGCCGTTGCCTGCCGCGGCGAAGGTCCACATCCTGTTCAGCAGGAAGCTCGTGGTCATGCCGATGGCGTAGGCGGGGATTTGCGCCAGCGCCGCCCGGCCGGAGAACGGCGGCAGCAGCGCGAACGCGGCCATGAAGCCGAGATACGACACGGCGGTGTTCACCACGCCGACGGCGCCAAAGCGCAGCAGGGTCGCCGTCATCGCGGGCAAAGCTGGCCTCATCGCGGGCCGGGTTCGGAGCCGGTGCGGTCGGCGACGATGAAGGCGGGGCGGTCCTTCAGGATGGTGTGGATGTCGGCCACGTACGCGCCGATGATGCCGACGAGCACGAACAGCACGCCGAACAGCAGGGCGGTGATGCCCACGCTGGACGCCCAGCCGGGCACGGTATTGCCCAGGGCCGACTGGACCAGGACGTAGACCAGTTGCAGGAAGGCGAGGAACGCCGTGGCGACGCCGATCCAGATGCCGATCCGCAGCGGAATGGTCGAATGCCCGATCAGGGCCAGGTTGGCGAAGCGCAGCATGCGGCGCAGCGTGTATTTGGAGGTTCCCGCGTGCCGCGGCGCGGCGTCGAAGGCCACGATGGTGCGCGAGAACCCCAGCAGCTCGACGGCGCCGCGCAGGAAGAGCGAGGCGTCGCGGAAGCTGAGCAGCGCTTCGAGCGGGGCGCGGTCGAGCAGGCGGAAATCGGACGCGCCGCGATGGATCTCCACCCCCGACAGGGCGGTGAAGACCCGGTAGAAGCCCGCCGATGTCCAGCGCTTCATGGGGGAGGCCACGCCGTCGTCGTTGCGCCGGGTCAGCACCACGCGGTAGCCCTGGCGCCAGGCGTCCACCAGATGCGGGATCACCTCCGGCGGGTGCTGCAGGTCACCGTCCAGCGAGACGACGACCTGCCCCTGTGCGTGTCGCAGCCCGGCGAGCAGGGCGTTCTGATGGCCGAAATTGCGCGACAGGCGCAGCCCAAGCACGCAGGGATGCTGCGCGGCCAGCTGCTGCATCACCTGCCAGGTGCGGTCCGAACTGCCGTCGTCCACCAGGATGATCTCGAACCCGCCAGGAATGGCGGCCACGGCTTGCATGATCCGTTGCACCAGCAGGGCCGCGTTGGCTTCCTCGTTGAACAGCGGGGCGACGACCGACAGGAAGACCGGGGTCGGCGCTGCGGCGATGTCGCGGTCTGCCCCGTCCCGGCGGGCGGAAGGGGCGATGACGGTCGCGGGGCCCGGGGTGTGCGCGCTCATGGTCGGTCGCGATCCTTCACAGCGGGGCGATCGGCGTGGATCGCATGGACGGCAATCCAGCGCCCATGGAAGCGGCGCTCGAAGCTGGGGTCATCCGTGGGCCAGCCCTCGACAAGGTCAGGGTAGAGAACGGTCACATACTCGTAGCGGCGCGACCATGCCCGGGTGGGCTGCCAGATCGGCTGGTTCAGGACGGGCAGCGCCACGTCCGGCTCCAGATGCGCCTGCCGGGCCAGGGCCCAGGGCGTAGCCACGCCACCATCGGCGAAGGCGAACGCGCGATACTGTTCACGGACCTGCAGGAGTTGCTTCTGCGGGTGGGCGAAGTTGTATGGCATGAACAGGCGTCGCTCTGCCGCCATGGCCAGTTGAAGCTGGTGCAGGCCCAGCAGCGCGCCGTAATAGAAGTGCCGGTTGGGTGCGGTGCGCGCGATGTCGCCCGGCAAGGCGTCGGGCTTGATCGAGAACACCATGCTGCCGGCCGGGATCGTGGCAAAGGCGGCGCGGAACTCCCGAAGCTCGGCGCGCCAGGCGAGGAAGTCGCGCGCGACGCTGCCCGATTGCAGCGCCAGCAGCAGGAATGCGGGCAGCAGCCAGAGCGGCCGGTTCAGCGCGGCGAGGCGCGGCGACGTGCCGGCCACCACCAGCAGCGCGACCATGATCGGAAAGCGCTGGTGCAGGAGGTCGACGTGGAAGGTGCCTTGGCCGGGCGCGAACAGCGCGGCCAGCAGGGCCGCGGCCGCGATGGCGAGAAGCGGCGGCGATATGCCGAGGCGCTGGCGCCACAGCGCGGCCAGCGCGGTGAGCCCCACGAATGCCAGGCCAAGGAAACCTGCGCCGGGCTCGAAACCCGATTGCAGCATGCGCAGCATTTCGATGCTGCGGCGCGCCAGGTCGATCGGGAGGGCTGGGGCGGGGCTGTCGGCGGAGGGCGGCGTGGTGGCAGCGTAGTCGGTGGTTGCCAGCATCAGCAGCAAAGGCGGCGATAGCGCGGCTGCCGTGCCGATCAGCCGCGCGAGCCTGGCGCGGACCGGCACGCCGCGGGCATGTGCCGCCGCGTGGAGTTCGAGCGCGCCCACCAGCACGACGAACAAGCCATAGGCCAGCAAGTGCACGAAATAGACCGCCAGCGCCAACGCCGCAGCCAGCGCGACGCGCAGCGCCGCGGGCGCGCCGCGGCGCGCTTCCAGCAGTCCGGCGAAGCCCAGGGCGAGGGCCAGTCCCAGCGCGTAGTTCAGGAACCCGGCCAGGAACACCTGGTTGAACACGAAGAACGCCGCCACCCAGGTCCAGGGGGAGGCTTCGCCGAACACGGCCCGGTTCAGCGCGCGGACACCCCAGACCGTCGCCAGCAGCACCACGCCCAGGAACAGCCGGCCGGCGATGTAAGGCCCGGTGACGGCACCGACGGCGAGCATGAACACGTCCATCGCCAGGTTGGGCATCGGGCGCAGGTTCCAGGCAAAGAAGCGCGCGAAAGTGGCGTCGTGATCCAGCGCGCCCAGGATCATCGCCCGGGCCAGATGGTTCGGGTAATCGCCGAGCGGCGGGATCTCGATCACGGCAAGCGGGGCAAGGATCAGCGCGCACGCCAGCAGCCGCCATGTCCAGGACCGGCGCGACGACGCAGGGGGGGCGTTGCGGCGGATAGGTCCCCCTGGATGCGCCAATGTTGTCATCGGTGATTCCGGTAACAGGCGTGAGTCCTGGCCCGTCGGCAGGCAGATCAGGCAATGAAAACGCGAGGCTTAAAAATGAGTGGTCTGATGATCCGCGACCTCTGGGCGACGCCGAGCGAATTTCGCGGGTAGGCCATTCGTGGATTTCGCACAGTTTTTCTGTTGTCACAATCCAAGCCGGCAGTTCTGACGGCGCTTGCAGGGGTTTGGGCGCGGGCGGGAGGAAACAGGAATGCCGATGGCGGGGTGGCCGCATCCCCCGACTGTCATGCCCGCGTTGCCGGGGGCCATCCGGTCACGCGTCAGCGCTCGGCTGGGGGGGTGAAGCTTTGGCGGACCCGAATGGATTCGAACCATCGACCTCTGCCTTCGGAGGGCAGCGCTCTATCCAGCTGAGCTACGGGTCCAGACCGGCGCTGTCTTAGCGTGGAAGTCGCGCCGGCGGAAGGCCTATCGCGCAGGCTTGCCGTGCGTGAGCCAATCGGCGGCGCGCGGCTCGGCGCCGGAGGGCAGGGGGGCGGCGGGGTCGCGCAGCCAGGCCAGGATGTCGGCGATCGGGGCCGCGCGGCCCAGGTCGCGTGGCAGCAGGTGGTAGCCGTTCGGATAGAGGGCGCGGCGGATGGGGCCTTCGGGCAGGGCGCGCCAGGTGGCGCGGGTGGCGGCCGGGGGGATGATGGTGTCGTGCGCGCCGTACAGGAACAGCGTCGGGTGCGAGGGCATGCGCGGGGCGGCGGCGAGTGCGAGGTCCATCAGGTCGACCAGGCCGCGCAGCGTGTCGAAGCGGGTGGCCTTCACCGTCAGCGGGTTGCGGCCCAGCGCGCGCAGGGCCTCGGTATTGTCCGAGGCGACGATGCGCACCCCCGGCGGCGGGCGGCTGGCGGTCAGGCCGGGGACCAGGGTGGCCATCAGCCACAGCCCGCCCTGCATGAACAGGTTCATCGCCGCCCGGCCCCAGACCGCCGGGGCCAGCAGGACCAGGCCGTCGGCCGGCAGCGCGGCGCCGGTCTTGGCGGCCGGGCGGGTGGCCAGATGCATCAGCACCGCCCCGCCCATGCTCTCGCCCATCAGCACCAGGCGGCGGCCGGGATGGCGGCGGCGGAGCTGGGCGGCGATGGTGGCGGCGTCGTCGGCCAGGGCATCGGCCCCGGGCCAGAGCCCGCGCATCGCGGTCGCCCCGAAGCCGCGCTGGTCCGGCGCATAGACCGCGACCCCGGCGGCGGCGAATGCGGGGGCCGGCAACTCCCAGGCGTCGCGGCTGTCGTTGAAGCCGTGCAGCGCCAGCACGACCGCCCAGGGGTCGCTTTCCGGCAGCCAGGCGCGGTACGGCAGGCGCGTGCCGTCGGGCATGGTGAAGGCCTCGCCGTCTGGCGATGGCGGCGCGGTGGGCGGGGCGGCGGCGCAGCCGGACAGGGTGGCCAGCAGGGCGGCGCGGCGGCCGAAGGGAGGGATGGTTGAAACCATGCGGTGCATGGCTATCATGGGCCGACCCGCTCTGTCGCCACCGCGAAGGACCAAGCATGCCGGACGGCATCACGCCTACCGAGATCATCCATGTGGACGACCGCACCGTGGCCTGCGACGGCGGCGGCGGTGCGCTGGGCCACCCGCGCGTGTTCCTGCGCATCGAGGACACGCAGGTGATGTGCCCGTATTGCTCGCGGCTGTATGTGCTCAATGAGGGCGCCGGCGGCGATCACGGGCACTGAGATGAGTGCGGCGCCCCACCTGATCCTCATCGACGGGTCGGGGTTCATCTTCCGCGCCTATCACGCCCTGCCGCCGATGAGCCGGCCGGACGGGACGCCGGTGAATGCGGTGTTCGGCTTCTCCAACATGCTGTCGCGGCTGATCAAGGAGCATGTCGGCACCCATTTCGCGGTGATCTTCGATGCCGGGCGGCTGACCTTTCGCAATCGGCTGTACGACAAGTACAAGGCCCAGCGCCCGGAGCCGCCCGAGGATCTGCGGCCGCAATTCGCCCTGGTGCGCGATGCCACCCGGGCCTTTGGCGTGCCGAGCATCGAGCTGGAGGATTGGGAGGCCGATGACCTGATCGCCAGCTATGCGGCGGCGGTGGTGGCTGTCGGCGGGCGGGCGACGATCGTGTCGTCGGACAAGGACCTGATGCAGTTGCTGCGGCCGGGCGTGGACATGCTCGATCCCATGAAGCAGAAGCCGATCGGGCTGGCCGATGTGATGGAAAAATTCGGCGTGGTGCCGGAGAAGCTGATCGATGCGCAGGCGCTGATCGGCGACAGCGTCGACAACGTGCCGGGCGTGCCGGGGATCGGGCCGAAGACGGCGGCGCAACTGATCCAGGAGTTTGGCGACCTGGAGGGCATCCTGGCGGCGGCCCCCGCGATGAAGCCGTCCAAGCGCCGCGACCTGTTGATCGAGCATGCCGAAATGGCGCGGCTGTCGCGGGTGCTGGTGACGCTGCGCGAGGATGCGCCGCTGCCGGAGCCGCTGGAGGCGCTGGTGGTGCGCGAACCCGACATGGACGCGCTGATCGCCTGGCTGACCGCGCAGGGGTTTCGCAGCCTGATTGCGCGGCTGGGGCTGGAGGCGGCACCGGCATCGACACCGGCGCCGGTGCCATCGGCCGTGCCGGCGGCACAGGGTTCGCTGTTTGCCGCGGCGCCGGCCGCCCCGATCGGCGGGGCCGACGGCTTCGGCCCGTATGAAACGGTGACCACGGCCGCGGCGTTGGAGGGCTGGATCGAAGCCGCGCAGGCGGCCGGCGTGGTGGCGGTGGATACCGAGACCGACAGCCTGGATGCCATGCGCGCCAACCTGGTCGGCATCTCGCTGGCAACCGCGCCGGGCCGGGCCTGTTATGTGCCGCTGGCGCATGTGGGGGTGGAGGCGCAGGTGCCGATGGCCGAGGCGCTGGCGGCGATGGAGCGGCTTTTCGCCGACGCCACCGTGCTGAAGGTCTTTCAGAACGCCAAATACGACATGATGGTGTTCCGCCAAGCCGGGCTGGAGCTGCCGGAGCCGGTGGACGACACCATGCTGATCTCGTTTGCCATGGAGGCGGGCGCGCATGGGCATGGCATGGACGAGCTGTCCGGCCTGCATCTGGGCCATGCGCCGATCAGCTATGACGCGGTGACCGGCACCGGCAAGGGGCGGTTGCCCTTCGCGCAGGTGCCGCTGGACCGGGCGACCGCCTATGCCGCCGAGGATGCCGATGTCACGCTGCGGCTGTGGCTGGCGCTGCGGCCGCGGTTGCGGGCGGCGAAGGCGCTGGTGCTGTACGAGCAGGTCGACCGGCGGCTGAGCCCGATCCTGCTGGAGATGGAGCGGGCGGGCATCCGGGTGGATGCCGATGAGCTGCGCGCCATGTCGGCCGACTTCGCCGCGCGGATGGCGGTGATGGAGACCGAAATCCATGCCATGGCGGGGGAGGCGTTCAACCTTGGCTCGCCGAAGCAGCTTGGAGAAATTCTGTTCGACCGGATGAAGCTGCCGGGCGGCAAGCGGATGAAGACCGGGGCCTGGGGCACCGATGCCGCGGTGTTGCAGGGGCTGGTGGACCAGGGGCATGAGCTGCCGGCGCGCATCCTGGACTGGCGGCAGCTGGCGAAGCTGAAATCGACCTATGCCGATGCGCTGGTGGAGCAGATCAACCCGGATACCAATCGGGTCCACACCAGCTATGCCATGGCGGTGGCCAGCACCGGGCGGCTGTCGTCTACCGATCCGAACCTGCAGAACATTCCGATCCGCACCGAGGAAGGCAGCCGCATCCGCCGGGCCTTCGTCGCCGAGCCGGGCCAGGTGCTGGTCAGCGCCGACTACTCGCAGATCGAGCTGCGGCTGCTGGCGCATGTCGCCGATATTCCGCAGCTCAAGGACAGTTTCGCGCGCGGCGAGGACATCCATGCCCGCACCGCCAGCGAGGTGTTCGGGGTGCCGATGGAAGGCATGGACAGCGCCACGCGGCGACGGGCCAAGGCGATCAATTTCGGCATCATCTACGGCATCTCCGCCTTCGGCCTGGCGCGGCAACTGCAGATCGAGCCGGGCGAGGCGAAGGCCTATATCGACCTGTATTTCCGCCGCTATCCCGGCATCCGCGACTACATGGAGACGGCCAAGGAAGAGGCGCGCCGCCACGGCTACGTGCTGACCCCGTTCGGGCGGCGCTGCTGGATCCCCGGCATCGCCGACAAGAACGCCGCCCGGCGCAGCTATGCCGAGCGCCAGGCGATCAACGCGCCGTTGCAGGGCGGGGCGGCGGACATCATCAAGCGCGCCATGGTGCGGCTGCCGGCGGCACTCGCCGAGTCCAACACCGGGGCGCGGATGCTGTTGCAGGTGCACGACGAGTTGCTGTTCGAGGTGCCGGCGGCCAATGCCGCGCCGCTGGCCGGGCTGGCGCGGGACGTGATGCAGGCGGCGGCGAGCCTGTCCGTGCCGCTGGTGGTGGAGACCGGACAGGGGCGGAGCTGGGCCGAGGCGCACTGAAAGCGGGCTTGATCCCCCCGGCTTGATCCCCCCGGCTTGATCCAGCGCAACGCGCGGCTGGCGGCGGGCGCTACAATGGGGGTGGAGGTGCTTTCCATGCCCGATATCGACCAGATGACTGCCGCCGATGTGATGACGCGTGACGTGGTGACGGTTTCGCCCGAGGCGACGCTGCGCCAGGCGGCGCGGCTGATGACGCAGCACGGCGTCTCGGCGCTGCCGGTACGCAAGGGTGGGGTGGTGGTGGGGATCGTCAGCGAGACCGACCTGATCTCGCCGGCCGCCGCCGCCACGCCGCAGCGGGACTGGTGGCTGCATCAGCTCGCCGGCGAAGTGGAGCTGGCGCCGGAATACATGGCAGCCCTGCGCGATGCCGGGCGCAGCGTGGGCCAGGTGATGCAGCCGGACCCGGTCTGGGTGCCGGAGACGGCCAGGCTACGCGAAGTCTCGGCCTATATGGCCAAGGAAGGCGTGCGCCGCGTGCTGGTGCTGCGCGATGGCGCGCTGCTGGGCGTGGTTTCGCGCCGCGACCTGGTGCGGGCTTTCGCTGCCGGAGGCTGACGCGGCGGGATAGCCCGGGGGTGGATCAGCCCTTCTTCGGCGCCTCGACATGGCCGCCGAAGCCCAGGCGCATGGCGCTGAGCATCTTCTCGGCGAAGGTGTGGTCCTGGCGCGAGCGGAAGCGGACGAACAGGCTGGCGGCGAGGACTTCGGCCGGGGTGGCCTGTTCGACGGCGGTGTCGATGGTCCAGCGGCCTTCGCCGGAATCCTCGACGTGGCCGCTGAAGGTCTCAAGCCGGCCGTCGCGGGTCAGGGCCTGCGCGGACAGGTCGAGCAGCCAGGAGACGACCACGCTGCCGCGGCGCCAGACCTCGGCGACATCGGCCATGTTGAAGTCGTAGCGCTGGTCGGCCTGGAGCTTCGCGGACGCGCGGCCCTGGAGGATGTCGAAGCCCTCGGCCATCGCCTGCATCATGCCGTACTCGATGCCGTTGTGGATCATCTTGACGAAGTGGCCGGCGCCGGAGGGGCCGCAATGCAGGTAGCCCAGCTCGGCGCGCGGGTCGTGGCCGGGGCCGCGATCCTCGGTGCGGGGGATGTCGCCCAGGCCGGGGGCCAGGGCGGCGAAGATCGGGTCGAGGAACTCGAAGGCGGGCTTGTCGCCGCCGATCATCAGGCAGTAGCCGCGCTCAAGCCCCCAGACGCCGCCGGAGGTGCCGACATC
The DNA here is from genome assembly GCA_044369385.1 of Acetobacteraceae bacterium. Taxonomy (GTDB): domain Bacteria; phylum Pseudomonadota; class Alphaproteobacteria; order Acetobacterales; family Acetobacteraceae; genus CAMDGX01. The sequence continues at coordinate 15,852 of JBIPLY010000034.1, forward strand.
GAGGTAGCGCACGCCGCGCTCGCCCAGCTCGCGGGCGCGGCGGACATCGTCCTTGAAGTTGGAATTGCCGCCGTCGATCAGGATGTCTCCGGGCGCGAAGTGGCCGCCAAGCTCGGCGATCGCGTCTTCGGTGATCTTGCCGGCCGGCAGCATGACCCAGGCCGCGCGGGGCGACTGCGCCAGCTTCGAGGCCAAATCGGCCAGCGAGGTCGCCGGGGTGGCGCCGATCGCGGCCAGGTCGGCGACCGCTTTTGGATTGGCGTCGTACACCACGCAGTGATGCCCGGCGCGGTGCAAGCGCCGCACGATGTTGCCGCCCATGCGGCCCAGACCGATCACGCCGAGTTCCATGGAATCCCCCCGAATTGGCTCCGGGCTCCGCTGTACCGCAATCCGGGCGCGGGGGGAACTCGGCGGCTTGCCTAGAGCCTGATCCGCGCTGATAGAAGCGCGGCCCATGCTCTAGGTTCTGTGGACTCTTGGGGTTCCGGCGCGATGTGAAGATGTGATTCAAGGCTGTCTCTTGGAGGGGAGGCAGCTTTGGGTGTTTTGGATCGCCTGGTT
>JBIPLY010000292.1:0-5411 GCA_044369385.1 Acetobacteraceae bacterium
GATCGACGCCTTCGGCCCGCAGGCGATCATGCTCCAGGCCGGCGCCGACGCCCTGGAGGAAGACCCGCTGGCCAGGCTGTCCCTGTCCAACAACGCCCATTTCCTGGTGGTGGCGGAGGTCATGCGTGCCGCCCCCCGCCTGGTGGTCACCGGCGGCGGCGGCTACAACCCGTTCTCCGCCGGGCGCTGCTGGGCCGGCATCTGGGCCACGCTGAACGGCATCACGATCCCCGGCCGCACCACTCCCGAAGCCGCTGCGGCGCTCGCCGATCTGCGCTATGCTCGCACCGCCGGCCGCCCCCCGCCGGCCGACTGGATCAGCACCCTGCGCGACGCCCCGCGCGAGGGCCTGGTCCGGCCGGAGATCCGCCACCTCGCCGCCCAGGCGATGCCATAGTCTGGATGAAGGACCGACCCATGATCCGCCGCGCCCTGCTCCTCGGCCTCGCCTCCCTCACCCTGCCGCACGACGCCGTCGCCCAGGACGGGCCGCAGCCCGAACTGCGCAAGGAGCGCATCTCCATCATCACCAGCAGCGGCAAGCAGCACAGCTTCCTGGTCGAGATGGCGGTCGACCCGCGCGAGCAATCCATCGGCCTGATGTTCCGCCCGCGCGTGCCCGCCGATGGCGGCATGCTGTTCGACTGGGGCCGCCCGCGCGTGTCGCAGATGTGGATGCGCAACACCATCGCCAGCCTGGACATGATCTTCATCGGCCAGGACGGCCGCATCCGCACCATCGCCGAGCGCACCATCCCGCAGAGCCTGGCGGTGATCGACAGCAAGGTGCCGGTGCGCGCCACGCTGGAGGTCGCCGCCGGCACCTGCCAGCGCCTGGACATCCGCGTCGGCGACCGGGTGGTGCACACCATGTTCTCGATGGGGCCAAGCTGAAGCGTCTTGCGCCGGCGCCGCTTCGCCCATAGCTTCCGCGCCGCAGCCGGGGTCGCCCCTGGCCGCGGCAATTGTCCGGGGCGTGGCGCAGCCTGGTAGCGCGCGTGTTTTGGGTACACGAGGCCGCCGGTTCGAGTCCGGCCGCCCCGACCATTGCCAAGTCACAGCGACAGGAGAGGCCATGCGCGCGCGCATCTACCAGATCCCCAAGAACGCCATGCAGTCCGGCCGCGCCAAGACCGAGCAGTGGATTCTGGAGTTCGAGCAGGCCGAGGCCCGCCGCGCCGACCCGCTGATGGGCTGGATCGGCAGCGCGGATACGCAGGCACAGGTCCGCCTGGTCTTCGACAGCCGCGAAGACGCCGTCGCCTACGCCACCCGCGAGGCGATCCCCCACGTGGTGGAGCTGCCGCAGGCGCGGGTGATGAAGCCCAAGGCCTACAGCGACAATTTCCGCGCCGGCCGCGCCGAGAACTGGACCCACTGAGCGCGGGCCTGTCCTGCCGCGACCTGCGCAAGACCCATCCCGGCGGCGTCCGCGCCCTGGACGGGCTGAGCCTGGCGGTCGCGCCCGGGGAATTCTTCACCCTGCTCGGCCCCTCAGGCTGCGGCAAGACCAGCCTGCTGCGCGCCATCGCCGGCTTCGACCCGCCGGACTCCGGCACCATCACCCTGGGTGAGCTGGTGCTGGACGCCCTGCCGCCGCATCGCCGCCCGGTGAACACGGTGTTCCAGGGCTACGCCGTCTTCCCCCACATGACGGTTGCCGAGAACATCGCCTTCGCCCCGCGCATGCAGCGCCTGCCGCGCGCCGAAATCGCCGCCCGCGTCGAACGCATGCTGGCCCTGGTGCGCCTCGAAGCCCTGGCCGCCCGCCGCCCGGACCAGCTCTCCGGCGGCCAGCTCCAGCGCGTCGCCCTGGCCCGGGCGCTCGCCGCCCAGCCCAGGCTGCTGCTGCTGGACGAGCCGCTGTCGGCGCTGGACCTCAAGCTGCGGGGGGAAATGCGCACGGAGCTGAAACGGCTCCAGGCCGAGACCGGCATCACCTTCGTCTTCGTCACCCACGACCAGCACGAGGCCCTCGCCCTGTCGGACCGCCTCGCGGTGATGCGCGCCGGCCGCATCGAGCAGTTCGGCCCCCCCGCGGAGATCTACGACCGCCCCGCCACACGCTTCGTCGCCGATTTCGTCGGCGCGGCGAACCTGCTGCCGGCGACTCGCATCGCGCCCAACCGCTTCGCCGTCCCCGGCGGCGAACTCGACGCCGCCGCCGACGCCCCGTCGGGTGCGGCCGTCACCCTGGCGATCCGCCCCGAACGCGCCCATCTGAGCCCCGCCCACCTTGGTCCCATGGGCCTGCCCGGCACCATCGCGTCCGTCGCCTATGACGGCGCCGACACCACCCTGCACGTCGCACTCGCCGCCGGCCACATCCTGCGCCTGCGCCAGACCAACACCGCCGGCGCCCCCCCGCAAAGCCGAACGGGCGAGACGGTGCACATCACCATCCCGCCCGCGGCCGTCATCGTCCTGCCGGACTGAACCTCACCCCACCGGCATCGTCTCCGCCATCGGCTTCAGCGCCACAACCCGTTCGTACCACGCCGTCAGCTTCGGATGCCCCGGCCGCCACGGCTCGTTGGCGAAGCGGAAGTCCAGATAGCCCAGCGCGCAGGCAATGGTGATCTCGCCATAGGTGGTGAGATCGCCCAGGCTGCCCGCCTCCGCCTCCAGCGCGTCCAGCGACCGCGCCACCTTGCCCTTCTGCTGCTCGATCCAGGTGGTGCGCCCCTCGTCCTGCGGCAGCGCCAGCTCGCGCCTGCGCGGCTGGGCCGCATCCATGATCCCGTCGCCCAGCGCGCCCTGGCGGATCGCGGTCCAGCGCGCCGGCCCGGCGGGCGGGAACAGCGGCGCGGCGGCTCCGATGCTGTCGATGTATTCGCAGATCACCGGGCTGTCGTACAGCATCTCGCCGGCCTCGCCGACCATCGTCGGCACCTTGGACAGCGGGTTCAGTGCTGCCAGCGCCGGATCGGTGGTGCCGATCTTGGCCTTCTCGATCCGCCCCTCGATCCCGCGCGCGATGGCACAGGCCATCACCTTGCGGACATAGGGGCTGGCAGCGGAATAGGCGAGCTTCATGGCGGTTTCCTTGACCCTTGCCCGCCAACTTTGCGCGCCCCCGCCCGCCCCGGCAAGACCGGTTCGCCAGCTTGGCCTTGACCCCGCCCCGCGCCCTCGCGCAAAGAGGCCGGCAGGGCAACGACCCCAGGGAGCGCACCATGATCCTCACCGAACAGCAGATCGCCGGCTTCCACGAACAGGGCTACCTGTTCCTCCCGGAGCTGTTCACGCCCGAGGAAGTCGCCATCCTGCGCACCGAGGCCGATGCCATCTACGCCCAGTCCCGCCCGGAGATCTGGCGCGAACGCTCCGGCGCCCCGCGCACCGCCTTCGCCGCCCATCTCTACAACCCGGCCTTTGCCCTGCTGGCCCGCCACCCCCGCATGATCCGCCCGATCGAGCAGGTCTTCGGCGAACAGCTTTACATGCATCAGTTCAAGATCAACGCGAAGTCGGCCTTCACCGGCGATGTCTGGCAGTGGCACCAGGACTACGGCACCTGGGCGCGCGACGACGGCATGCCGGAGCCCCGCGCCATGAACATCGCCGTGTTCCTGGACGAGGTGATGCACATCAACGGCCCGCTGATGCTGGTCCCCAAATCCCACACCCACGGCACGCTGGCCGCCGGCCACGACACCACCACGACCTCCTACCCGCTCTGGACGCTCGACGAGCCCACGGTCACCAAACTCGTCGCCGAAGGCGGCATCGTCACCCCGGTGGGAAAACCCGGCGGGCTGCTGATGTTCCACGGCAATCTGGTGCACGGCTCGGCCGGCAACATCACCCCGTATCCCCGCAAGATCGTCTACCTCACCCTCAACGCCTGCTCGAACCACATCCGCACCCCCACCCGGCCCGACTACATCGCCCATCGCGACTTCGCCCCGATCATCCCCACCGATGACGGCGCCCTGCTCGCCCACGCCCGCACCGCCCGCGCCGCCGCATGAACCTGCACGCCCTGCTCGCCGCCCGCGGTCGCCCGGTCCGCGTCGGCCTGATCGGCGCCGGCAAGTTCGGCGCCATGTTCCTCGCCCAGCTCCCCCACATCCCCGGCCTGGAACTCGTAGCCCTCGCCGATCTCGACCCCGCCCGCGCCCGCGCCACCCTGGCCGGCGTGGGCTGGGACGAAGCCCGCATCGGCGCCACACGCCTGCACGACAACGGCGCCGACCTGATCGCCCAGGACGGCATCGAGGTGGTGGTGGAAGCCACCGGCAACCCCGCCGCCGGCATCGCCCATGCCCGCGCCGCCATCGCCGCCGGCCGCCACATCGTGATGGTGAACGTGGAGGCCGACGTCCTCGCCGGCCCCCTGCTCGCCGCCGAGGCCCGCGCCGCCGGAGTGGTCTATTCCATGGCCTATGGCGACCAGCCCGCTTTGGTCGCCGAGCTGGTCGATTGGGCACGGTCCATCGGCATGCGCGTGGTTGCCGCCGGCAAGGGCACCAAATACCTGCCCGCCTATCACGCCGTCACGCCAGACGAGGTCTGGACTCATTACGGCCTCACGCCCGAGGCCGCCCGGGCCGCCGGCATGAACCCGCAGATGTTCAACTCCTTCCTCGACGGCACCAAGTCGGCGATCGAGATGGCCGCCATCGCCAATGCCTGCGGCCTCGACGTGCCCGATGCGGGCCTCGCCTTCCCCCCCTGCGGCGTCGACGACCTGCCCCACCTCCTGCGCCCGCGCGACCAGGGCGGCGTGCTCGATCGCCCCGGCCTGGCCGAGGTCGTCTCCTGCCTGGAGCGCGACGGCCGCCCGGTGTTCCGCGACCTGCGCTGGGGCGTCTATGTGGTGATCGAGGCCCCGAACGCCTACGCCGCCGCCTGCTTCGCCCAATACGGCCTGAAAACCGACAGCACCGGCCGCTATGCCGCGATGTACAAGCCCTATCACCTCATCGGCCTCGAACTCTCCATCTCCGTCCTCTCCGCCGCCCTGCGCGGCGAGCCCACCGGCGCGCCGCGCGGCTTCCGCGCCGATGTCGTCGCGGTGGCCAAGCGCGCGCTGCACCAGGGCGAGATGCTGGACGGGGAGGGCGGCTTCACCGTCTGGGGCCGCGCCATGCCCGCCGCCGCCAGCCTGGCCGCCGGCGCCCTGCCGATCGGCCTGGCCCACCGTGTGGCCCTGCGCCGCGGTGTCGCCGAAGGTGCGGTGCTGACATGGAACGATGTCGCCGCCCTCGACAGCCAGGCCGCCCAGGTCCGCCGCGCCATGGAACACCGCTTCGCCCCCTGACCGGGTGCGACAATGCGTTTCCCCCACATTCCCGGTTGACAGCCATGCGTTCGAAGGTGAACGCTGCACTGCGAAAAAATGACGCCCTGGTAAACTCCGGCGGCGCCAACAGGGAAAGGCTGAACGATGAACGAGTTCTCCCGCC
>JBIPLY010000293.1:0-5409 GCA_044369385.1 Acetobacteraceae bacterium
TCCGTCACCACGGCAGCGGCGCGCGCGCGGCCGAGTCCCGCGCGCACCCGCTCACTTCGGCGCGGGGGCCTCGATCAGGCGGCCGTAGAACAGGATCGGGCCGGTGGGACGCCCGGTGGGCGAGCCGCCCGCCGGCTCCAGGCTGATCTCGATCAGCATGTCGTTCACCGGGCGCAGCGCCGGGGTGGGGATGGTGATGCGCCCTGGCGTCGACGGCAGCAGGCCGAGGCTGACCGGCGCGGTCTGGCCCGGGTGCAGGCCCCAGAGCTGCATCACCCGCCCTTCCGGGGCAGCCGGCTGCGGCTCGCCGAAGGCCGGGCGGACGGCGGCCAGCGAGATGGCGCCCTGGCGGTCCGCCTGGGCGATCCAGGCCGGGGCGGCGCGGTCGCTGACCAGCACGGTCATGAAGGCCGGCTTCTCGGCGGCGGGCAGAAAGGCGATGCCGGCCAGGGCGGCGGCGGCCAGCGTGGCGCCGATCGCCCAGCCGCGCCACAGCCAGGACAGGCGGGACGGCGCGGACACAGATGCCACGCGCGGCGCCGGCAGGCGGGCCTCGATGCGCGCCCAGAGATCGGGCGGCGGGGCCTCCGGCACGGCCAGGCGGGTCAGCGGCGCCAGGCGGCGCGACCAGGCGGCGACGGCCTCGGCCAGCGCCGGGTCGGCGGCCATCGCGCGATCCACCGCGGCGGCCTGGCGCGCATCCAGCGTGCCCAGCACGTATTCGCCGGCCAGCACGTCCCGCGCATCGGGGTCGGTGGGGATGCTGCCGCTCATGCCAGGCACTCCCGCAGCGTCAGCAGCCCGCGGCGGATCCAGGATTTCACCGTGCCCAGCGGCGTGCCCAGCCGCTCCGCCACCTCGGGGTGCGACAGGCCGTGGACGAAGGCCAGCACGATGCCCTCGCGCGGCTTGTCGTCGAGCTGGCGCAGGCAGTCGCGCAGCCGGGCGCCGTCCTGCGCGGCGGCGAGGTCGTCCAGCGCTGTCGCATCCACCGCCACGTCGCCCAGTGCCGGATCGTCGGACAGCACCTCCCGCCCCCGGGCGCGGGCGGCGTCCAGCGCGGTGTTGCGCACGATCTGGCCGATCCAGGCCAGCGCAGGCCCGCGCGCCGGGTCGAACTGGCCGGCGCGCTGCCACAGCTTCAGGAAAGCATCCTGGAGCGCGTCGGCGGCGGCGGTGCGATCACGCAGGATGGCCATGGCGATTCCGAACAGACGGGTGGATTGCCTGGCATAGACCGCCTGCAAGGCGGCACGATCGCCGGTGGCGACGCGCGCGAGCAGCCCGGCCAGGTCATCCTCTTCCGCCATTACGCGCCGGCGCTCCCTTCGGATGCGGGGTGGGTGGATGACGGCCGCGCGAGCGGGGCGGCCGGGCCGTGGATCGTGCGTGCGCGGGTCAGGAAGGCCGCGACCATGCGGCGCACCGCCTCATGGAACACCGCCCCGATCGCCACCTGCAACAGGCGCGAGCGGAACTCGAAATCGACGTGGAAATGCACCCGGCAGCCCTGGCCATCGGGCTCGAAGCGCCACTGGTTGGTCAGGTAGCGGAACGGGCCGTTCTCGTAGCGCACGCCGATATTTCCGGGGCGATGCAGGGCGACGCGGCTGGTGAAGCTTTCGCGGAACGGGCCGAAGCCGATGGTCAGGTCGGCAACCAGCTCCGCCTCCGCCCGGCTGCGGATGCGCGCGGCCACGCACCACGGCAGGAACTCCGGATAGCGTCCGACATCGGCGACCAGGTCGAACATCTGCTCCGGCCGATAGGGCACCAGGCGGGTTTCGCTGTGGCGCGGCATGGTCAGCGCGGCGCCAGCTTGGCCGCGCGGGCCGCCTGCAACAGGGCGAAATCGGCATCCGCGTGATAGGAGCTGCGGGTCAGCGGGGTCGCGGAGACCAGCAGGAAGCCGCGCCCGCGCGCCAGGGTGGCATAGTCGGCGAACGCCTCCGGGGTGACGAACTCGGCGACGGCCGCGTGCTTCACCGTCGGTTGCAGGTATTGCCCCAGGGTCAGGAAATCGACATCGGCCACGCGCAGATCGTCCATCACCTGCAGGATCTCGGGCTTGGCCTCGCCCAGGCCGACCATCAGGCCGGACTTGGTGAAGATGGTGGGATCGAGCCGCTTGACCTGGTCCAGCAGCCGCAGCGACTGGAAATAGCGCGCGCCGGGGCGGATGTTGGGATAGAGCCGCGGCACGGTTTCCAGATTGTGGTTGAACACGTCCGGGCGGGCGGCCACCACGATCTCCATCGCGCCGTCCTTGCGCAGGAAATCCGGGGTCAGCACCTCGATGGTGGTGCCGGGGGCGGCGGCGCGGATCGCGGCGATGACGGCGGCGAAGTGCCCTGCCCCGCCATCGGCCAGGTCGTCGCGGTCGACCGAGGTGATCACGACATGGCGCAGGCCGAGCTTGGCCACGGCATCGGCCACCCGGTTCGGCTCGTCGGCGTCCAGCGCGTCGGGCATGCCGGTGCGCACGTTGCAGAAGGAGCAGGCGCGGGTGCAGGTGTCGCCCATGATCATCATGGTGGCGTGGCGCTGCGACCAGCATTCGCCCAGGTTCGGGCAGGCGGCTTCCTCGCAGACCGTGGTCAGGCGGTTGGCGCGCATCAGCTCCCGCGTCTCGTGGTACACGGGATGGTTCGGCGCCTTCACCCGGATCCAGGCGGGCTTGCGCTGGATCGGGTTGTCGGGCCGGTTCGCCTTTTCCGGGTGGCGGATCAGGCGGTGGTCGACGGTGATGCGGGAAGTGACCATGGGCTAGAAGTGGATGGCCCGCCCATAGGCGTCAAGCACGGCCTCGTGCATTGCCTCGCTGATGGTGGGATGCGGGAAGACGGTGTGCATCAGCTCCGCCTCGGTGGTCTCAAGGGTACGGCCGATGACATAGCCCTGGATCAGCTCGGTCACCTCGGCGCCGATCATGTGCGCGCCGAGCAACTCGCCGGTGTTGGCGTCGAAGATGGTCTTGACCAGGCCCTCCGGCTCGCCCAGCGCGATCGCCTTGCCGTTGCCGATGAACGGGAATTTGCCGACGCGAATCTCCCGCCCGGCCGCGCGCGCCGCCGCCTCGGTCATGCCGACGCTGGCGACCTGCGGGTGGCAATAGGTGCAGCCGGGGATGCTGGACGCCTTCAGCGGATGCAGCCCGGGGAGCCCCGCGATCTTCTCGACGCAGATCACCCCCTCGTGGCTCGCCTTGTGCGCCAGCCACGGCGCGCCCGCCAGGTCGCCGATGGCATAGACGCCGGGCTCCCCGGTGCGGCTCCATTCATCGGTCAGCACATGGGTGCGATCGACTTTTACACCGGTGCCTTCCAGCCCCAGCCCCTCGGTGTTGCCGACGATGCCGACGGCGGAGATGACGCGCTCCACGGTGATGTCCTGGCTCTTGCCGGCGGTCTCGACGGTGACGGTGACGCTGTTCGCCGCCTTCTTGACGCCCTTCACCGCCGCGCCGGTCAGGATCGTCATGCCCTGCTTCTCGAACGCCTTGCGGGCAAAGGCGGAGATCTCGGCATCCTCCACCGGCAACACCCGGTCCATCACCTCGACCACCGTGACCTCGGCGCCGAGCGCGCGGTAGAAGCTGGCGAACTCGATGCCGATCGCGCCCGATCCGATCACCAGCAGCGATTTCGGCATCGCCGCGGGAACCATGGCGTCGCGGTAGCTCCAGATCAGTTTTCCATCCGCCTCGATGCCCGGAAGCTGGCGGGCGCGGGCGCCGGTGGCCAGGATGATGTGCGGCGCCTTCAGGGTTGCGGTAGGTTTGCCATCCGCCTCGACCACCACCGTGTGCTTGCCGGCCAACCGCCCGCTGCCCATGACGACCGCGACTTTGTTCTTGCGCAGCAGGTGGGTGACGCCGCCCGAAAGCTGCTTGGCGACATCGCGCGAGCGCTTCACCACGGCGGCGAGGTCGAAGCGGATATTGTCCGCCGCCAGCCCGAACGCCTTCAGGTTGTGCATGGTATGGAAAATCTCGGCACTGCGCAGCAGCGCCTTGGTCGGGATGCAGCCCCAGTTGAGGCAGATGCCGCCGAGATTCTCGCGCTCCACCAGGGCGGTCTTCATGCCCAACTGGGCGGCGCGGATCGCCGCGACATAGCCGCCGGGGCCGCCGCCGAGCACGATCAGGTCGAATTGCTGGTCGGCCATGGGTGGGTTCCTTCTCGGTTCGATCGACGGTCGCGGCGGGGGAGGTGCGAAGGAAGCAAGCGGCCACAAAGACACAAAGACACTAAGAAGCAAGGCAAGGGAGAAGGCAGCGACCCGGCGGCAACCGCCGGGCCATCAAGGTCTGGTGGAGGATGATCCTGCCTTGCCTTCCTTCTTTGTGCCTTTGTGTCTTTGTGGCCGCTTTCTTGCTTTCCTAGCGCCCCGCCACGCGTGCCAAAACATCGCCTTGCAGCCGCTGCACCGTCCAATCCTCCATCCCGACCGCCCCCAGCGACCGGTAGAAGGCGATCGACGGCGCGTTCCAGTCCAGCACCGACCACTCCATCCGCGCGCAGCCCGCGTCCAGCGCCCGCCCGGCCAGCTCGCGGAAAATGGCCTTGCCGATGCCGCGCCCGCGATGCGCCGCCTCGACGAAGATGTCCTCCAGATACAGCCCGGGCCGTGCCATGAACGTGGAAAAATTGAAGAAATACAGCGCCAGCCCGATCGGCGCGCCGTCATGCTCCACGATCAGCGCGAACACCCGCGGCGGCGACCCGAACAACGCGCTGGCGAACATCGCCGGCGTGCCGGTGGCCAGGTGCTCCATCTTCTCGTAGATGGCGAGCTGGCGGACGAAATGATCCACCAGCCCCTCGTCGCCCGGCACCGCATCGCGAATGGCGATGCCAGGAGGCAGCGCGCTCACAGCAGCAGGCCCAGCGGGTCTTCGCACAGCCGCTTGAACTCGCGCAGCCAGGTGGCGCCCAGCGCGCCGTCGACCACGCGATGGTCGCAGGACAGGGTGCAGGTCATCACCCGTGCGATCGCCAGCTCGCCGTTCCTGACCACCGGCTTCGGGGCCGCGGCGCCCACCGCCAGGATCGCGGCCTGCGGCGGGTTGATGATGGCGCTGAAATGCGAGACGCCGAACATGCCCATGTTGGAGATCGAGAAGCCGCCGCCCTGGAACTCCTCGGGCTTCAGCTTGCCGGCTTTCGCCCGCGCGGCCAGGTCGCGCATCTCGGCGCTGATGGTCTGCAGGCCCTTCTGGTCCGCGCGCCGGATGATCGGCGTGATGAGGCCATCGGGGATCGCCACGGCCACCGAGATGTCGACGTCGTCGAACAGCACGGTGGCGTCGTCGGTCCAGGCGGCGTTGACCGTGGGGATGCGGCGCAGGGTGCGGGCGGCGGCCTTGATGACCAGGTCGTTCAGCGTGATGACATAGCGGCCCTCGCC
>JBIPLY010000294.1:0-5408 GCA_044369385.1 Acetobacteraceae bacterium
ATCGCCGAAGTCGTCGCCCACCTGAAGGCCGAAGCCGGGAAACTGCCGGACCCCACCACCCCGCTCACCGCCTGGGGCTTCGATCCGATCTATTTCGAGGGCCGGCGCATGACCGCGGCCGACCTGGACGCCATCTCCACCACCCGCATGATCGTCATCGGCCATGTCTCCGGCCACATCATGAACGTGAACTCCGCGGTGCTGGCCGCCTGCAGCTTCTCGCGCGACAGCAACCTCGACGGGCTGCTGCGCGACGCCGCCGGCAACCTCACCGGCGAGCTGCTCGGCCCCGCCGTGATGGGCCGCGCGGCGCGGGCCAGCGGCGATGCCGGGCTGATGCGCGAGATGGATGCGGTGGCCTATCGCACCTATGGCCAGATCGCGCGGCGCGTCGGCGTCACCACCTCCACCGACCTGTCCAATGCCTGCTCGCCCGGCACTGTCGAGGCGCTGACCACCGCCACCGGGGAAGCCGATTTCCCGCTGCGCCTCGTGCCCGCCATGCAGCAGCGCGCCTATTCCGTGCCCGACGGCATCGCCCGCATCACCGAGCTGAAGCGCCTCAACACCGAGCGCCTGCATTTCGGCATGGTCAAGATCGTGGCCGACGGCTCGATCCAGGGCTTCACGGCGCGGCTGCGCTGGCCCGGCTACCACAATGGCGCGCCGAACGGGCTGTGGTATGTCGCGCCCGCCGAGCTGGAGTCCATCGTCGAGGCCTATCACGCCGCCGGCATCCACCTGCACATCCACACCAACGGCGACGAGGCCAGCGAAGTCGCCACCGAAATGGTCGGCCGCGCCATCGCCCGCCACCCGCGTCGAGACCACAGGCATACGCTGCAACATTGCCAGATGGCCGACGCCGCCACCTTCCGCCGCATGGCCGCCTTCGGCATGTGCGTGAACCTGTTCGCCAACCACGTCTACTATTGGGGCGAGCAGCACCGCGCCATCACCATGGGCCCGTCGCGCGCCCTGCGCCTCGACGCCTGCGCCTCCGCGCTCGACGCCGGCGTGCCGCTGGCGATCCATTCGGACACGCCGGTGACCCCGGTCGATCCGCTGTTCACCATGTGGTGCGCGGTCAACCGCCTGACGCCCAGCGGGCGGGTGCTGGGCGAGGGCGAGCGCATCACCGCCGAACAGGCGCTGCATGCCGTGACGCTGGGGGCGGCCTATACGCTGAAGCTCGACCACGCCATCGGCAGCATCGACGTGGGCAAATTCGCCGACTTCGCGGTGCTGGCGGACAATCCGCTGACGGTCGATCCCGTGGCGATCAAGGACATCGCGGTGCATGCCACCGTGCTGGGCGGGCGGGTTTTCGCGGTCGCATGATTCCGCTGAGCGTCATCGGCGGGTTTCTCGGCGCCGGCAAGACCACCCTGGTGAACCACCTGCTGGCCACCGCCGAGCGGCGCTGGGGGGTGCTGGTCAATGATTTCGGCGCGGTCAATGTCGATGCGGCGCTGATCACGCAGTCCGGCGGCGACATGGTGGCGCTGGCCAATGGCTGCCTGTGCTGCACCATCGGCGAAGACCTGGGCGATGCGCTGGCCCGGCTGGCGGCGCGCGGGCCGGAGCATGTGGTGATCGAGGCCAGCGGCGTCGGCGATCCCTGGCGCATCGCGCAACTGGCGCTGATCGAGCCGGGGTTCGCGCTGGAGCCGATCGTGGTGCTGGCCGATGCCACGGCGCTGCAGGCCCAGCTCGACGACCGCTGGATCGCCGATACGGTTCGCCAGCAGCTTGCCCATGCCGAGCTTTTTCTCGTTGCCAAATCCGACCTGGCCGATCCCGCGCCGATCGAGGCGATGCTGGCCGCGCTGCGCCCTGGGGTGCCGATCCGGCGCATGGTCGAGGGGCGGGTGGCTGCCGCCGACCTGGTGTTTCCCACGGCACCGCGCCCGCGCGCCAGCCGGCTGGTCGCCGATGCGCCGCATCCCTTCGTGCCATGGCATTGGCAGCCGGCCGGGCCGGTCGATCGGGCGCGGTTGCGCGGGGTGCTGGAGCGGCTGCCGGCCGGGGTGGTGCGGGTGAAGGGCATCGTCGCGGCGGCCGGTGGCGAGCGGCTGTTGCTGCAATACGCCGCCGGGCGGTGGGCGATCACCGCGACGACGGCGCCGGCGACCGGGCTGGTGGCGATCGGCACGCCGGAGATGCCGGCCCTGGACGCGGTGTTCGCGGCGGCGCTGGCGTGCTGAGCGCCATCGAGCTGTCGGCCGGGGGCTGGCTGGCCGCCGGGGGGGCAATCCTGTTCGCGGCGGTGCTGCGGGGCTTCACCGGGTTCGGCTTTGCGCTCGCGGCCGTGCCGCTGGCCAGCCTGGTGCTGCCGCCGTCGCGCACGGTGGCCGCGGTGCTGGTGATGCAGCTTGCGGTGGGCTTGCGCGACTGCGTCATGGAGTGGCGGCAGGCGGATCGGCGCGGCGTCGGGCTGCTGTCCTTGGGGGCGGCGGCGGGGTTGCCGCTGGGGGTGGCGGCGCTGGCGCTGACCCCGGCGCCGTTGGTGCGCGCGGCGCTGGGGCTGCTGGTGCTGGTGGCGGTGGCGCTGACCTGGAGGCCGCGGCCGGCGGCGGGCGTGGCGAGGGCCGGCGTGACGGCGGGGACGGGGTTCGTGTCGGGCATGTTCCATGGGCTGGCGGCGATGGGCGGGCCGCCGGCGGTGGCCTATTTCCTGGCCTATGAGCCGCGGGTGGCGGTGATGCGCAGCTCGCTGATGGTGTATTTCCCGATCGTCTCGCTGCTGGGGCTGCCGATGGTGCATGCGGCGGGGCTGCTGGACCAGGCGGCGATCGTGCTGGGCCTGGCGGGGATGCCGCTGATGATCGGCGGCGGGTGGCTGGGGGCCTGGGCGTTCCGGCGGTTCGGGACGCGCAGCTATCGGCCGCTGGCGCTGGGGGCGCTGCTGGTGACGGCGGCGGCGTCGATCGCGCGGGCGGTGGTGGATTTGTTCTAGGAAGGAAGAGTCTTCTTTTTGTGAACAAAAAGAAGCGAAAAAACTTTACCCGTTGGCATCCGGCTTACTCGGGGGAGCCGGGTGCCAACGGGGAAAAGTTTTTTGGTTCTTTTTTTCAAAAAAGAACTGCTTCCTTGAGCCAAGCCAAAAGCGACGGCGTGAACTGCGCTTCCGCATCCCAGTTCAGCAGGTGCCGCGCGTGCGCCATGACTTCAAGCTTCGCATGCGGGATGCCGGCGGCGATGCGTTGGGCGTCTTCCAGCGTGGTGCCGGGGTCTTCCTCGCCGGCCCAGATGCGCACCGGGCGGGGGAAGGAAGCGAGTTTGCCGCAGGCGTCCAGGCCGCCGATGGCGTGGCAGGCGCCGACATAGCCCTCGATGCTGGTGCCCTGGATCATCGCCTGCACCAGGGCGACGCCGTCCGGGTTGGCGCGGCGGAAGCGGCGGGTGAGCCAGCGGTCGAGCATCGGGGCCTCGACCAGGGAGAAATCGCCGGTGTCGCGCACCTCCTGCGCGCGCTTGGCCCAGGCATCCGCGGTGCCGAAGGGCGGCGCGCAGGTGGTGGCGACCAGGGCCAGGCTGGCGCAGAGGTCGGGGCGGCGGATGGCGAGCACCTGCGCGGTCATGCCGCCGAGCGAGAGGCCGATGATGTGGGCGGGGCCGAGGTTCAGCGTGTCGAGCAGGGCGGCGAGGTCGTCGGCGAGCATTTCCACCGAGTATGGCGCGGGGGCGGGGGCGGACTGGCCGTGGCCGCGGACGTCGTAGCGCAGCACGCGGTACTGGGCGGCCAGGGCGGGGTGCTGCGGGTTCCACATGCGAAGGTCGGTGGAGAGCGAGTTGGACAGGGCGACGACCGGGGCGCCCTCGGGGCCGTCCAGCTCGTAGCGCAGGGTGGTGCCATTCAGGTCGAGATGGGGCATGGCTACGTCTTCGTGCCGAGGCCGCGCATGAAGCGGTCGCGGATCTGGGCGGGGTCGCGCTCGGTCTGGCCGGCGGGCTTTGCGGATGTCAGGCGGGCGGCGATGAGGTGGGGGCCTTGGGTGGCCAGGGCGTGGTCCAGCTTGGCCTCGAAATCCGCTTCGTCGGCGGCCCAGTGGCTGTTGGCGATGCCCGAGGCGCGGGCGATGGCGGCGAGGTCGGCACCTTGCGCACTGGCGGTGGGTTGGCCGCCGGTGATCTCGTAGGCGCCGTTGTCCATGACCACGATGATCAGGTTTGCCGGCTGTCTTGCGCCGACGGTGGCGAGGCAGCCGAGCATCATCAGCAGCGAGCCGTCGCCTTCCAGGGCGATGACTTTCCGGGCCGGCTGGGCGATGGCCACGCCGAGGGCAATCGGGATGGCCAGCCCCATGGAGCCAAGCATATAAAAATTCTGCGGGCGGCGGCCGGCGGCCCAGAGGTCGAAATTGGTGTGGCCGATGCCGCCGATGACGGCTTCTTCGTTTTGCAGTTTCGCAACCAGGCGCTGGGTGATGTCGAAGCGGGCGACTGGCTTGGCGGTGTCGCGGGTGGCGGGTTCGTTGATCATTTGAAGACTTTTCCTCCGGTGAGGAGGGGGGAGAGGATCAGGCAGGCCGGCTGCTGGGTGGCCACGGCCTGGCGGATGGAGCGGTCGGTGATGAATTCGACTTCGTCGAGGCGCGAGAGCGTGTGGTGTTCCATGGCGATGGAGTCGAGGACGGGACGCATGGTGCGGGCGACGAGGGCCTGGCCGATGTTGAATTCGCCGAGGGTGCCGCGTTCGGAGACGAGCATCATGATCGGGATCTGGAAGGGGACGGGGAGCGAGGCGAGGACGTTGGCGAGAGTCGCGAAGCCGGAGGTCTGCATCATGACGATGGCACGGGTGCCGCCCATCCAGGCGCCGCAGGCGATGCCGATTGCTTCTTCCTCACGGGTGCAGGCGAAGGCGGTGAAGTATGGGTCGGCGTGGATGCGTTCGATCAGCGGGCGCAGGACGTTGTCGGGCACGTAGGGCACGAGCTTGACCTCGTGCGCCTTGAGGGTGGCGTGGATGATGGCGTCCCAGGTCACGCCAGCAGCTCCTTCAGTTCGGGGATGACCCAGAACGGGGATTGGCCGCGGGCGACGCGCTGGACGTTGTCGAAGCCGTT
Organism: Acetobacteraceae bacterium; assembly: GCA_044369385.1. Taxonomy (GTDB): domain Bacteria; phylum Pseudomonadota; class Alphaproteobacteria; order Acetobacterales; family Acetobacteraceae; genus CAMDGX01. Next base: position 5,073 of record JBIPLY010000294.1, read on the forward strand.
GCGGAAGCGCTTGGCGCGGTTCTCAAAGGTGGGGCCGGCGAGGTGGGGGGTGAGGATCACGTTTTCCAACGTGAACAGCGGGTTGTCGGCCGGCGGGGGTTCCTGGTCGAAGACGTCCAGGCCGGCGCCGGCAATGGTGTTGTTCTGGAGCGCGGTGATCAGGGCGGCTTCGTCGATGACGGGGCCGCGGCAGGTGTTGATGAGGTAGGCGGCTTGCTTCATCAGGCCGAGCTCGCGCGCGCCGATCATGTGGCGGGTGGTGGCGAGCAGGGGGACATGCAGCGAGACGAGGTCGGAGGTTTTCAGCACCTCGTCGAACAGGCGGAAGCGGACGCC
>JBIPLY010000035.1:0-16390 GCA_044369385.1 Acetobacteraceae bacterium
CGTTATGCATCTCAGCGAATGTGGGACGACCAGGAGCAGAATACCACGCCAAGCTCATATGCCTTTGATTGCGATCGCTCGGAGGTGTGCCGACGAGTAAAGCTGTAGGAGATAGTGGCATAGTGATACTCTCAGCAAGATCGTCTCTGAGCGACCAATCTCGAAAGGGCTGTTCACCTATCAGTAAATGCACTGAGCTATTAAAGAAAATCTTAAAATCCCAGTTGGAAAATCGTAAAAACCGCGCTTGAATTGCACGAAATGCATTTTTTGCTAGTGATTGGTGCGACGTTGTCGTGCCCATGCGGTCAGATAACCCTGGAATTTGAGCAATCATGTAAAATTGATACGCGCTGCGGAGTCCAAGAGATACGCATGCCCTCAGTGCTCGTTGAGCTAGCGTATTGTCAACTGGCATGATGCTCGGATCATTGTTGTGGGCAGCCTTACATAATAGACCCAGCCCACTTTCATCGATCGAAAGCCAATCCTCAAGAGATTGATCTCGTTCATCTTTCGCATTTATCGGCATATACAGATACTCGCTGGCGGCAAATTTTGCGCGACGTCCCACCTCAAATTTTGCCTTCTGACTCTGGATGTCGAAATAGTGATGCCCCGGCGATTTTCCTGACTCATCTATCCACGACGCGAGTAAGCATTTAGAAACTTCGTGATTGTATTTCTTCAGATTGTTGGTGGGTTTCATTGAATCTCGTCGCGGGTTATGGTTCACACTGTGGATAAATCTACGCTAATTAAGCGACACTGGCAGCTAGTCGGATCAATTTCTCCGTAAGTCGGTACGAGGTCACAAACGCCGGCACCGGCAAACACTCGAAGCGCGAGTGGAAATTGAACCCCCCGGTAAAATAATTCGGCGTCGGCACTCCGCGCGCCGACAGCGCCGAGCCGTCCGTCCCGCCGCGCAGGGGAAAAATCTTCGGCGCGATGCCCAGTTCCTTGAACCCGCGCTCCATCAGTTCCAGGCAGCGCCGGTCATTGCCCAGGCTCTCGGCGATGTTGGCATAGACATCCTCGATCGCCACCGACAGCTTGGCGCGCGGAAACTTCGCCTGCGTCGCCGCCACATGCGCCTGCACCTTCGCCTTGCGCGCCTCCAGCCCGGCGCGGTCGAAATCGCGCAGGTTGATCTTCACCGTGGCGGTGGCGGAATTGTTGGTCATCGCGGTCACGTAGCAGTAGCCCTCCCGCCCCTCGGTATGCTCGGGCGTGTCGAGCGGATCGAAGCGGGTGATCAGGTCGGCGGCGACCAGGACCGGGTTGACCATCACGCCCTTGGCGTTGATCGGGTGGGCGGTGACGCCCTCGATCTCGACGGTGGCGGCGGCGGCGTTGAAGGTCTCGAAGATGAACTCGCCGACCTCGCAACTGTCGATCGTATAGGCGAAGTCGACGGCGAAGCGCTTGAGGTCGACCACCTTGGCGCCGCGCAGGCCGATCTCCTCGTCGGGCACGAAGGCCACCAGGATGTCGCCGTGCGGCGGGCGCTCGCGCAGGAGGTGGTCGAGCAGGTCCATGACGATGGTCACCGCCGCCTTGTTGTCCGCGCCCAGCACGCTGGTGCCGTCGGTGACCAGCAGCTCCTGGCCGGTATAGGGGAGGAATTCCGGATGCTCGGCGATGCGCATCCAGATGTCCTGGGCCGGGTTCAGGCAGATGTCGCCGCCGTCGAACATCACCCGGCGCGGCTTGATGTGCGGCGACAGGCCGACATCGACCGTGTCCATATGGGCGCAGAAGCCGATGCGCGGGGCGCCGGCCACGGTGCCGGGCAGGCGGGCGGTGAGGCAGGCGTGGTCGTCCAGGTGGACATCGGCCAGGCCCATCGCCTCCAGCTCGCCCTTCAGCAGCCGCGCCATGTCCCATTGGCCCGGCGTGCTGGGCACCACAGTGGCGGCGGCGTCGCTCTGGCTGCTGACGGCCAGGTAGCGGAAGAAGCGGGCGACCAGGCGTTCGGCGAGCGCCGACTCATCGGTTTGCATGTCTGTCTCCTTATCGCGCGGCGCCGATGCCCAGCCGGCGCATGATCCGCGCCCAGTCCGCGATGGCGTGTTCCTGGCCGGGCACGACCTGGATGGTGAATTCGGTGTAGCCGGCGTCGCGCATGGTGGCGACGCGCTCGGTCAGCTGCGCCTCGGTGCCGGTGAAGGTCATGGCGCGGATCAGCTCGGCGGTGACGAAGCGGCGCTCGCTGTCCTTGACCGCCATCAGATGGCCGGTGTGGTTCTCCAGATAGCGCGCATCGGCGGGCTCGAAGCCGCGTGCCATGTCGACATAGCCCTGCACCGCCTCGGCCACGGCGGGCGGGATGGGCGAGGTGTTCGGCAGGCCGGCCAGCGCCGCGTCGGCCGCGCGATGCAGCAGCACGGCGGCGCGCGGGCCGGCCTGGGCCATCGCGCGCGGGGAGCCGAAATCCTCGCCGTCTTCGAGCACACAGCCGAGCGCGAAGCCGGTGGCGCGCAGGTCCGCGGCGGGGCGGCTGGCCGCGGCCCAGGCGGCGCGCATGGTGTCCAGCCAGCCGATCGTGCTGGCCTCGTCGCCGACAAAGCCGATCCAGCCGGCGCCGAGCCGCGCGGTCAGGCCCTGGCCGCGCGGGCCATAGGCGGAGATATGCAGGGCGACCGGATCGGCGGTGTTGATCAGGTTCAGCTCCGGGTTGAGGAAACGGATCTTGCGCGCCGCCCCCTCGATCCTGGTCTCGACGGTCTCGCGGCGCAGCAGGGCCATCACCACGCGGATGTACTCCTCCATCGACGTCATCGAGACCGCGCCCAGGCCCATGGCGCGCCGCGCCGTGAAGCCGGTGCCGATGCCGAAATCGATCCGGCCGGGGGCGAGCTTGTTCAGGCTGGCGAACGCATTGGCCGCGACCGGGGCGATGCGGTTGCTGGGCACCAGCACGCCGGTGCCAAGGCGGATCCGGCGCGTCTTCACCGCCGCCGCGCCCATGGCCACGAAGCAATCGGCGCTGAGCATCTGCGTGTCGTAGAACCAGGCCGAGGCGAAGCCCAGCTCCTCGGCCGCCTGGGCGACCTTCCACGAGTCGGAGTCGGTGGGGATGGCGATGCCGAACTGCATATGGGTCCTCCTGTTCGCGACGTATAACAGGTTCGGGGCCGGCGCGACGGGGTCTACTCCGGCTTGGCCTGCAGCTTTCGGATCAGGGCATCTTCCGCGTCGGGATCCAGCGCCGTGATCGGCCGCCGCGCCAGCAGCGCGCGGGTTCGGCGCATCTGATCCATGTAGTTCCGGCACATCACGCACATCGCCAGGTGCAGCCGCAGCCGGAAGCGGGTGCTGAGCGGCAAGCCACCTTCCATCAGGTCAGAGGCCATCCCGGCCACGTCGCGGCATCTCAGCAAGGCGGGGCTCCAATCGGGCTGGTCCTGCCAGTCGGACCACGCCACGGCGCAAGCGTTACACGCATCGCGATGATATGGTAAAGGCGCACTCGATCTTCGGACATCCGCATGGACGACCGCACCTTCAACAGCCCCGAGTTCCTGGCCCGGCTGCGCGCCGGCGATGAGGGCGCGTATCGCCGCCTGGTGCGTCGCTACCACGGCTCGCTGGTGGCCGTGGCCAGCGGCGTGATTGGCAGCCGGGCGCAGGCGGAGGAGGTGGTGCAGGATACCTGGCTTGCGGTGTTCCGCGGCATTTCGGCGTTCGAGGGGCGGTCGAGCCTGGCGGGCTGGCTCTATACCATCGCGCTGAACCGGGCGCGCACCCGGATCGGCCGCGAGCAGCGCCTGGTCGGATTGCCGTCGCTCGACGGTGGCACGGACGAGGGCACGCCGCCCGCCAGCGCGTTTCGTGAGAACGCCCATTGGGTGGAGGCGCCGCGGCTGTGGGACGAACTGGACCCTGAGCGCATGATCGCCGGCCGCCAGCTTTGGGACCATGTGCAGGAGGTGATCGCCACCCTTCCCGCCGGGCAACGCGCGGTGATCGTGATGCGCGACATCGAGGGAATGCCCGGCGAGGAGATCTGCGCATTGCTGGCGATCACGCCGGAGAACCAGCGGGTGATGCTGCACCGGGCGCGCAGCCGCATCCGCGCCGCGATCGACCGCCTCACCACCCCCGGCGCCCCCGCCGGCCAGGCCGCCACGCAAGCCGCCCCGCCGGCGCGCCGCCGCGGTGCCGGCATCGGCCGCCTGTCCGCCATCTGGCGGGATGCGGTGGCTGATTTCGCGGCCTGGCTGATCGGGCCGATTCCCGATTGCCTGCGGGCCTGAACAACGCCGCAAGGGTCAGCGGCGCGGCCAATCCGCCATCGGCGCGCTTGCTCCCTGGCGCAAGCTGCTTAGTGTGGCTCGGTTCGGTGCCCTGGGGGAGAAATCGCATGAAACCACGCATCGCCTTCATGGGCGCGGGGGCTGTCGGCGGCTATGTCGGCGGGCATCTGCACCGCGCCGGCCACGATGTCACCCTGATCGATGCCTGGCCCGAGCATGTGGCGGCGGTGCGCGACGGCGGGCTGCACCTCACCGGCATGACGGCCGAGGAGAATGTCACCGCGCACCCGCCCATCCTGCACCTGACCGAGGTTCAGTCCTTCGCCAGCCAGCGCCCGATCGACATCTGCTTCATCTCGGTGAAGTCGTACGACACCGAGTGGGCGACGATGATGATGCGGCAATACCTGTCGCCGGTCGGGTTCATGGTGTCTTTGCAGAATTGCATCAATGAGGAACGGATCGCCAACATCGTCGGCTGGGGCCGGGTGGTGGGCTGCATCGCCGCCGCGATCTCGGTGGACATGTACGAGGCCGGCAGGATTCGGCGCACCGTGCCGAAGGGCGGCGCCAACCACACCGTGTTCCGCGTCGGCGAGGTGCACGGCCGGGTCACGCCGCGGGCGCAGGCGATCGCCGACATGATCGCCGGCATCGACAGCGTGAAGGTGACCACCAACCTGTGGGGCGAGCGCTGGTCCAAGCTGTGCCTGAACGGCATGCGCAACGGCGTCTCGGCGGCCACGGGCCTGGCCGGCAACGACATCGACCGGCACGACGCGATCCGCCGCTTCTCGATCCAGCTGGGCGGGGAGGCGGTGCGGATCGGCCAGGCGCTGGGCTACCAGCTCGAAAAAATCGGCAAGCTGGAGCCGGAGAAGCTGGCGCTGGCCAGCGAGGGCGATGCCGCGGCGCTGGCCGAGGTGGAGGCGCTGATGCTCGCCGGCACCAATGCGGCCGCGCGCAGCGACCTGCAACGCCCCTCGATGGGCCAGGACATGCTGAAGGGCCGGCGCACCGAGATCGAGTTCATGAACGGCTTCGTCGCCGACAAGGGCGCCGAGATCGGCCGCCCCGCCCCCGCCCATGCCCGCCTCACCGCCCTGGTGCAGGCGATCCAGCGCGGCGAGAAGGTGCCCGATCCCGTGCATCTCATGGCCCCATGAGCACCCAGCCGCACCGCTGGTTCGAGGATTTCGCCCCCGGCCAGGTGCTGGAGGGCGGCGACTTCACCATGACCGAGGCGGAGATCGTCGATTTCGCCCGGCGCTACGATCCGCAGCCCTTCCATCTGGACCACGCGGCCGCCCGCGCCTCGATGTTCGGGGAGCTGGTGGCCAGCGGCTGGAACACCGCTGCGGTCGCGATGCGGATGATGGTGGACCATTTCTTCGGCGCCGGTGGTTCCATGGGCTCGCCGGGGATCGACGAGCTGCGCTGGCCGCGCCCGGTGCGCGTCGGCGATCGGCTGCGGCTGCGGGTGACGGTCGAGGACACCCGCGCCTCGCGCAGCAAGCCGGATCGCGGGCTGGTGCATTTCCGCAGCGAGATGCTGAACCAGGATGACCAGGCCGTGCTGACGCTGCGGGGCATGGCGTTTTTCCGGATGAGGCCGCGATGAGCAGTTCGGTGGTCGGCCGCGGGCCTTTCCCGCGCCACAGCCTGGCGGAGATTTTCCACGCGCCGGAGGGCGCGCCATTGCGCGGCCTGGCCGGCGGGCGGGCGACCGGCGCGGCGGAGACGGTGGCATTGCCGCCGCTGCGCATCGGGGCCCGGCTGCTGCCGCAGTTGCCGCCGCTCCCCACCCCCGGCGGCGCCACCTGGGACCAGGCGGACTACCCGTCCATGACCCCCTGGGTCTGCGAGTTCCGCGACGTGACGGTCCATGGCGATGGCGGCATCGTGGCTGCGCGCGGCTGCGTGGTGTCGGACACGATGCTGCATGTGGTGCCGCAGCGGCAGGGGCATGTGGCGCACGGCGAGGGGGTGGTGCTGCTGGCCGACATCGAGACCCGCGCGCTGGGCGGCACCTGGCTCAGCCTGCTGTGCGGCAGCCACTGGAACCATTTTCACTGGCTGGTGGACGGCATCGGGCGGCTGGCGGCGCTGGATGCCGAGACCCTGGCCGGCTGCGACGGCATCCTGGTGCCGGCCGATCTCGATCCGGTGGCCGAGGAGGCGCTGTCGCTGTGCGGCATCGGCCGCTGGCGGCGCATCGAGCGCGTCGGCCCGCGCGACAGCCTTTCGGTCGGCCGGCTGCTGGTGCCCTGGCGCATGGCCGACGGGTTCTGGCCGCATCCGGACTTGCAGCGCTTCCTGGACGGCATCGTCCCGGAGATGCCGTACAACCCCGACCTGCCGGCGCGCATCTGGATCGATCGCCGGGGGGCGGAGCGCCGCCGCCTGGCCAACGAGGCCGAGCTGATCGCAGCACTGGAGCCGGCCGGGGTGGTGCCGGTGGTGCTGGAGGAGATGAGCCTGGTCGAACAGGCCGCCCTGTTCCGACAGGCGGAGCTGGTGGTGGGGCCGCATGGCGCGGGGTTGACCAACGTGGTGTTCGGGCGCGCGCCGTGCAGCGTGGTGGAGCTGGTGATGGACCATTACCAGCACTGGGTGTTCCGCCGCCTGGCGGCCCTGGCGGGGCTGGACTACGATTGCGTGCCCGGCCTGGTCCTGCCGGGGCAGACGCTGCCGGAGCCGGGCAGCGGCCGGGTGCATGACCTGCGATGGGCGGTCGATCCGGTGCATCTGCGCGCCGCCGTCGCCGCCGCGCTGCGATAGGGGCTGGACAGCCCCGCGCGCTTGCGGTCCGCTACCGCCGTATTGCCGGAGATCGAGCCATGGACACCGCCCCCCCTGCCCTGCAAGCCCGCCGCGATGCAGCACTCGGCGCCGGCACGCCGCTGTTCTACACCACGCCGCTGCACCTGGTGCGCGGCGAGGGGGTGTATCTCTTCGACCCCGCCGGCCGGCGCTATGTCGACATGTACAACAACGTCCCCTGCGTCGGCCACGCCAATCCCCACATCGTCGAGGCGATGACCCGCGCCCAGTCGACGCTGAACGTGCACAGCCGCTACCTCCACGAGGGCATCGTGGAATTCTGCGAAAAACTCGCCGGCCTCCATCGCGGGCTGAACACGGCGAACCCGATCGAAAGCGTCATCGTCTCCTGCTCCGGCACCGAGGCCAACGAGATCGCGCTGCGCATGGCCCGCTTCGCCACCGGCAAGCAGGGCATCATCTGCACCGACGGCACCTATCACGGCAATTCCGAGCTGGTCGGCAAGCTCACCCGCCTCTCGCTCGGCAGCAACACCGTGCCCGACGTGCGCAGCTTCCCCTTCCCCGAAACCTATCGCCCGCTCGCCCCCGGCCTGACCGGCCGCGCGCTCACCGATGCCTACCTGGCGAAGCTCAAGGCCGCCATCGACAGCCTGAACGCCAGCGGCGAGGGGTTTGCCGGCCTCATCCTCTGCTCGATCCTGGCCAACGAGGGCCTGCCGGACATTCCCGACGACTTCATGGCCCGCGCCTCGGACCTGGTCCACGCCAATGGCGGGCTGGTGATCTCCGACGAGGTGCAGGCCGGCTATGGCCGCCCCGGCAAATGGTGGGGCTATGACGTCAGCGGCTTCAAGCCCGACATCGTGGTCACCGGCAAGCCGATGGGCAACGGCCTGCCGCTGGCCGCCACCGCCGCCAGCCGCGACCTCGTCGAAACCTTCCGCGCCAAGACCCGCTACTTCAACACCTTCGCCTCCTCGCCGCTCCAGGCCGCGGTCGGCAGCGCGGTGATCGACTTCATCGAACGCGAAAACCTGATCGCCTCGGTCGCCGATGTCGGCGCCTACCTGAAGGCCGGCCTCAAGTCCCGCGCCGGCGCCCATCCGGCGATCGGCGATGTGCGCGGCGTCGGCCTGTTCATCGGCGTCGAGCTGGTTCGCGCGGACGGCAGCCCGGATTCCGACCTCGCCGTGGATGTCATCAACCGGCTGAAGGACCAGGGCTTCCTGACCTCCAACGCCGGCATCTTCCGCAACGTGGTGAAGATCCGCCCGCCGCTGGTGTTCCGGCGCGAGCACGCCGATGCGTTCTTCGGCGCCTGGGACGAGGTGATCGCCGCCCTGCCCGCCTGAATCACGCCACCCGTAGCGGCACCACCAGCGGCGCGCCGTCCGGCCCCTCGATCACCGCGGCCTCCACGCCATAGGCCACGCGCAGCAGCTCGGGCCGCAGCACGTCGCGCGGCGGGCCGAGCGCCAGCAGCCGGCCGTCATGCAGCAGCGCCACGCGGTCGGCAAAGCGCGCCGCGGCGTTGAGGTCGTGCAGCACGGCAATGGTGGTCAGGCCGCGCCGACGGGCCGCGGTGCCCAACAGGGCCAGCACCTCCAGCTGGTGGGCGATGTCCAGCGCGCTGGTCGGCTCGTCCAGCAACAAGGCGCGCGGGGCGCCGGCCAGGACCTGGGCCAGGAACACCAGCTGGCGCTGCCCGCCGGACAATTCGCCCAGCATCCGCCCGGCAAGCCCCGCGATACCCAGCTCCGCCAGCGCCGCCGCGGCCGCATCGGTGTCCGCATCGCCGACCCGCAGGGCCAGCGAGCGCAGCCGGCCAAGCAGCACCACCTCGAACACGCTCAGCGCCACCCGCGCGGCATTGTCCTGCGGCATGTAGCCGATGCCGTCGCCGCCCCAGCGCACCGTGCCGCGATGCGCCAGCACGCCGGCCAGGGCGCGCAACAGGGTGGACTTGCCGGAGCCGTTGGCGCCGAGGATAGCCACCACCTCGCCGCTGGCCACGGACAGGTCGATGCCGTGCAGCACCTCCCGCCCGCCATAGCCGGCCCGCACCGCGCTTGCCTCGAGCCGCATCAGCGTGCCCCCCGGGCCAGCACCAGCCAGGCGAAGAACGGCACGCCGACCAGCGCGGTGACGATGCCGATCGGAAAGACGGTGCCCGGCAGGATCACCTTGCTGGCCACCGAGGCGACGGACAGCAACAGCGCGCCGAACACCGCGGAGGCCGGCAACAGGTGGCGCTGGTCCTCGCCCACCAGCATCCGGGCGATGTGCGGCGCCACCAGGCCGACGAAGCCGATGGTGCCGACAAAGGCCACCGCCACCCCGGTCAGCAGCGACACCGCCGCGAAGCAGCGCAGCCGCAATGTCCCCACTTGCACCCCAAGCGCCGCCGCCCGCTCATCGCCCAGCCGCAACGCCGTCAATCGCCAGGCGTCGCGCAGCAGCAGCGGCAACACGACGCACAGCACCACCGCCACCACCGCGGCGTTGGTCAGCGATGCTTTCGTCAAGCTGCCGAACAGCCAGAACACGATCTGCTGCAATGCCTCCGGCGAGGCCAGGAACTGCAGCAGCGACAGCAGCGACTGGAACATGAACAGACAGGCGATGCCCGCCAGCACCAGCAGCTCCGGCGTCGCCCCGCGCAGCCGCCCGACGCCCGCGACGATGGCGCAGGCCAGCCCGGCAAAGGCGAAGGCGGCGATCGGGATCGCGAACCGCTCCGGCACCGGCAGCGCCGCCCCCGCCAGGATCGCCAGCGCCGCGCCGAACCCGGCCCCGGCCGAGATGCCCAGCGTATAGGAACTGGCCAGCGGGTTGTTCAGGATCGTCTGCATCACCGCGCCGGACAGCCCCAGCGACGCGCCCACCAGCGCGGCCATCACCGCGATCGGCAGGCGCAGTTGCAGCACGATCGCCTGCAACATCGCATCGTCGGACCGGCCCGCCAGCACGCCGATCACCTGGCCCACCGGCAGCAGCGCCGGCCCGGTGGCGAGATCGGCGGCGAAGCTGGCCGCCAGCGCGCCGAGCGCCAGCAGGCTGACGCCGAAGCGCCGCGCCGCGCCGGCCCGCCATGCGGCGGCTGCCCCGCTCATGCTGCCGTCTCCTTGCCGGAAGGTGGCGGCAGCGCCGGCGGAAACCGGCCCAGCACGCGCCCCTCGGTCCAGCCGGGTCGGTCGGGCTTGGCCACCCGTCCGTTCGGGCTGGCCAGCCAGGCGCGGATGAACTGCGCGGCGGCGGCGTGATCGGCGGCGTTGTCCAGCCCCTCGATCAGCCAGCCCCACTTCGTGGCATCGGCCAGCACCACACGCCCGCCACCGCGGCAGGCCCCCAGGCAGGGCGCCGCCGCGATGGCGACCGGCGCATCGGCCAGGGCGGTGGACAGGGCGGCATGCAGCGCCAGCCCTCCGCCCTGGCCGGCGGCGCGCCGATCGGGGTCGTGGTCGCGGCAGCCGGTGCACACATGCACGGCGGCATCCATGGCGCGACGCCTACGCCGCAGGGGGGGTGAGGCGGGCCATCCAGGTGCCCTCGAAGGCCACCGGAAGATACCTGGCGTGGTAGTCGCGCAGCTCCGCCACCGGGTCGATATCGGCGAACTGGGCCGGCCACAGCGCCCGGGCGATGAACTGCATCCCGGTATAGTCCCACAGCGACCGGCTCAGCCCATGCTCGACGGCGTAGATCTGGCCGTGGCGGATGGCGGACAGGTTCTCCCAGCCCGGGCGCTTCGCATAGGGTGCCAGGCGGGCGCGGGTGGTGGCGATGTCGGCATCGAAGCCGGTCAGCACCGCGGCCGGGCGGTTGGCCCAGGAGGAGCCGGCGATGAAAATGGCGTCAGGGTTGGCCGCGATGGTGTATTCCGGGTTCAGCGGTCCCCAGTTGCCGGCGCCGGCCAGGCGGTTGGCGGCGATGTTCTCCGCCCCGATCAGGTCGATCATGCGGCCCCACATGCCCTTCCAATAGGTATTGCCGACCACATCGGCGCCGCCCTGGCCCAGTTCGACATAGACCTTCGGCCGGCGCCCGCCATCGGCGGCGATGCCGCGCGCGGCGCGGGCCTGGATGTCGGCGAGCCTGGCGGCATAGAGCGCGGCCAGCGCCTCGCCGCGCGCCGGCTGGCCGGTGACCAGGCCGAGCGCCCGGGTGCTGGCCAGGTGGCGTTCCGGGATCTGGGCGTTGTAGTCGATCACCACCACCGGGATCCCCAGCGCTTCGAGCTGCGCCACCTGCGGCTTCAGCGTCTGGAACGCCCAGTCGGCCAGCAGCAGCAGGTCCGGCCGCAGCGCGATCACCTTCTCGATGCTGAAGTCGCCGCCGTCGGTGTGGCCGATATCGCCCAGGGTGGCCAGGCGCGGGATCGCCGGCAGGTAGCGCCTGTACGACCCGGCGCGCCAATCGGCCCACAGCGCGCGCGAGAAGCCGACCACGCGGTCCCAGGCCGGCACGCCGCCGACCGCGGTGAATTCCTCGAAGTTGAAGTTGACGATGATGCGCTGCGGCGGCGCCTTCAGCGTCACCACCCGGCCGAGCGCATCGGTCACGGAGATCGGCTGGGCGGCGGCGGGGCGGGCAAGCATGGCGAGCGGCAGCGCCAGGGCGCCGCGACGGGACAGGATGGACATGGGGAGGCTCCGGATGACATGCGGGAACCGGCGCGCGGATGCGGGCCGGCGGGCGGGGTCAGGCGGAGCGGGCGGGCGGGGCGCGCGGTGGCGGCAGGGCAAAGGCGAAGCCCGGCGGGGCGGTGGCCGGCGGCAGCGCCACGGCCATCGCGACGGGCGTGGCGCGATGCCCCGGCAGCAGCGGGGCGGCGGGCAGCAGCACGGCGGCCGGCCCGGCACAGAGCGGACACATCGGGCAGACCAGCTTCGCGGAGTCCGGCGCATCCGTGCCGGCATGGCAGATGCCGCCGCCGGACAGCAGCTCGGCCAGGGCGTCGCCCGGCGCCGGGGCGGCCATCGGCATCGGCGGCAGCAGCAGCAGCCGCAGCACCACGGCCAGCGCCACCACGCCGACCAGCGGCGTGCGACGGATCAGGCGCCGGAATGCGGTCAGCCAAGGGGTCATGCGGGGTCCGCCGGAAGCGCCGCAGCGTGAAGCCGTTTGCGCCGGATTGCAACCGGGCAAAGCCGGGTGCCGTCAGACATAGATCATCTTGCGCGACATGCCGCCGTCGATCACCAGCTCCGTGCCGGTGACAAATCCCGCCTCGGCGCCCAGCAGAAAGGCGACGGCGGCGGCGATATCCTCCGGCCGGCCGACCCGCCCGGCCCAGTGCTGGGCGTGGTCCGCGGCGGTCGGCGCCGGTCCCTTGGTGTCGATCCAGCCCGGCGAGATGCAGTTCACCCGCACATCCGGCGCCAGCGAGGCGGCCAGCGCATGGGTCAGCGCCACCACCCCGCCCTTGGCGGCGGCATAGGCCGCGGTGTCCGGCTCCGACTGGTGCGCCCGGGTGGAGGCGATGGTCACGATGCCGCCCTTGGCCGCGCGCAGCATCGCCTCCCCGGCGCGGGCGAGCAGGAAGATGCTGGTGAGGTTGGTTGCCAGCACGGCGTTCCACTCGGCCAGCGACAATGCGGCCAGCGGCCTGGTGATGCCGAAGCCGGCGTTGCAGACCAGCCCGTCGAGCCGCCCCTCCTGCGCCACGATGCCGGCGACCAGGGCCGTCACCGCCGCCTCGTCGGACACGTCGCAGGCCACCGAGCGGGCGCCCGGCGGGCCATCGCCGTCCCGGTCGGCGGCCACCATGCGCCAGCCATCGGCCAGCAGCCGCACGGCGACGGCCCGCCCGATGCCGCGCGCCGCGCCGGTGACCAGCGCCACCCTCACGCGGCGAGTGCACCCAGAACGCGGCCGGTCCAGGCGTCGAGCTGGGCCGCATCATGCCAGCGCAGCACGGCGACGATGTCGTGCGTCGGATCGACCCAGGTGAAGTTGCCGCCCGCCCCGGTGGCCCAGTAGCTGTCCGCCGGCGCGGAGGGCTTCGGCCCGCGCCCGGTGTTCAGCCACCACAGGAAGCCGTAATCGGGCTTGATCGGGCACGGCGTCAGCGACTGGGCGATCCAGTCCGCCGACAGGATGCGCTGGCCGCCCCAGTCGCCCTGGCGCGCCATCATCAGCCCGATGCGGGCCTGGTCCTCGGCATGGATGAACACCCCGCCGCCCCAGTGCCCGCCGCCGGAGACCGAGCGCACATTGCGCCCGCCGGCCAGGACATAGGAGTTCGAATAGCCGGTCCAGCGCCAGTCGGCCGAGGCGCCGATCGGGCCCATCACCCGCTCGGCGAACACCTCCGGCAGGCTGCGGCCGAAGCGCCGCAGCAGCGCCAGGCTGAGCCGGTTCACCCGCACGTCGTTGTATTCCCAGTAGCTGCCGGGCGTGCGCAGCGGCCGCGCCTCGCCCTTCTTCATGTTGCTGGTGCCGGCGAACTCCGTGGCCAGCGTGCGGTTGCGGTCGATCTGGTCGGGCTTGCCGAACAGCGTGCCCTCCCATTCCGAGGTCTGGTGCAACAGGTGGCGCCAGGTGATGGCGGCGTTGTGCGGCCCGTCGAAGCCGCCGTCCTGGACGGTCTGCGCCACCGGCTCGTCCAGGTCCGCGATCAGCCCGTCGGCCACCGCAATGCCGGCCAGGATCGACAGGTAGGATTTCGCCACCGAGAAGGTCATGTCCACCGCGCGGGTATTGCCCCAACTGGCCACGATCCGCCCGCCGCGGAGAATGAGCCCGTTCGGGCCGCTGCGGTTGGCGACCGGGCCGAACAGGAAATTCTCCGGCGGCGGCTCGAAGGTGCCGGTCTCCAGCTGGGTGCGGACGTCACGCCGCCACTTGGTCTCGTTGGCCTCGGCAAAGGCCACCGCCGCGGCCAGGCGCCCGGCATCGAAGCCCGCCGCCGCCGGGGTCACCCGCTCCCAGGTGCTGCCATCGGCCGGCGGCACATATGTCTCGGTCATCTTGGGCTCCTATGCCGGCTTCACGCCCCAGGGGAACGGCGCACTGCCTTTCACCATGTCCTTCAGCGAGGTGCGGAAAGCGGTCTGCAGGTAGAACTGGCCGAGCGGCACCGTGGCCACCTCGTCCAGCGCCAGCCGGCCCAGCTCCTGCGCCAGGCGCATCTGGCTCGCCGCATCGCGCGCCTCGACCCAGGCTTCCACCAGCGCCTCGGCCTTCGGGCTGTCCCACCAGCCGAACCAGCCCTTGGCGCCCTGGCCGCGGGTCAGCAGCGTGGTCACCGGCGAGCCCCAGCCCGGCGCCGGGCCGGTGGTGTGGAAGATGCTCCAGCCGCCCTTGTCCACCGGCTCGCGCGAGGCGCGGCGCTGGATCACCGTGCCCCAGTCGCTTTCGCGCAGCTCGGCATTCATGCCGATCTTCTTCAGCGTGTCGAAGGTGACCTGGCCCAGCGGGCCGATATCGGGGAAGTCGGTGGGGTTGATGATCGACACCTTCTGCCCGTCATAGCCGGCCTCCTTCAGCAGCGCGCGCGCGGCATCGAGGCTGCCGGGCATCAGGTCCTTCTCCTCGCGGAAATAGGGGGTGTGGCGCGGGAACAGGCTGAGGCTGGTGGTCCAGAGCTTCTCGTCGTCGCCGCGGCTGGCGCGCATGTAGTCTTCCTGGCGCACGCTGGCGCGCACGGCCCGGCGCAGGCGGATGTCGCTGAACGGCGGGTGCAGGTGGTTCAGCCGCATGATCGCCAGGCGGCCGGCGGGGTCGGTCACCTCGGCGCGGATCGCCGGGTTGCGCAGCAGCGTGGGGATCAGGTCGACCAGCGGGCGTTCCCACCAATCGGCCTCGTTGTTCTGCAGCGCGGCGGCGGCGGTGGCGGGATCGGAGATCACGTTCCACACCACGCGGCCGTAATGCGCCACCTTGCCGCCGGCGGTGCCGCTGGGCGGCTCCTGGCGCGGCACGAATTTGTCGAAGCGCTCATAGACCACGCGGCTGCCGGAATTGTACTCGCTGCCGACGAAGCGGAACGGGCCGCTGCCGATCACCTCGCGCACCGCGGTGTTGGCATCGGTCACCGCCAGGCGCTCCGGCATCACGAAGGGCGGCGGCTCGATCGAAATGGCGTCGAGCAGCAGCGGGAACGGCTTCTTGAGCTTGATCTCCACCGTGCGGTCATCCGCCGTGCCCCAGCTGTCCACGGCGCGGTCCAGGATCTGGCCGAACGGGTTGCGCTTGGCCCAGCGCGCCAGCGAGGCGGCGCAGTCGGCGGCGCGCACCGGCGCCCCGTCGTGGAAGAAAAGCCCGTCGCGCAGCTTGAAGCGCCAGATGCGGCCGTCGTCGGAGACGGTGTGGCCCTCGGCCATCTGCGGCTGCGGGCGGCCCTCGGCGTCGGAGGCATACAGCGAATCATAGACGTAGAAGCCGTGATTGGCGGTGACCGTGGCCGTGGTCCAGACCGGGTCGAAGGAGGTCAGGTTGGCCTGCGGGATGAAGCGCAGGGTGGGCACGGGCTGGGCAATGGCGGGGGCGGCCAGCAAAGGGGCGGCGAGCCCGGCCTTCAGCAGGGTGCGGCGTTTCATGGCGGTTTCTCCCTAGACCTCGATCCATCCGCCCTCGCGGGCGCTGCGCGCAATGGCGGCCAAGGCCAGGGCGGTGTCAATCGATTCCGCCTCGGTGCAGCCGTTCCAGGCCTGCGCGCCCTCGCGGATCATGCGGGCGAAGGACTCCGCCTCCAGCCGGAAGCCGTCGCCGCCGTCCAGCGTCTCGGTCTCGAACGGGATCGTGCCGGCAGTGCCGCGGCGGATGCGCAGGGTGAGCGTCGCATCCGCCGGCGCATGGTTGCTGTAGCTGGTCTCGATCACGCCGCCGTCGCCCACCACCACGGCATGGCGGTGCATGGCGGCCGACATCGTGCTGCTGACCTGGGCGATGGCGCCGCCGGGGAACTCGACGATCGCCACCACGGTCTGGTCCACGCCGGTGGCCGTGTTGCGCCCGGTTGCGAAAACGCGCGCCGGGCGCTCGCCGGCCAGGATGCGGGCCATGCTCATCGAATAGGTGCCGGCATCCATCAGCCCGCCGCCGCCGCGCTCCGGCAGCAGGCGGATGTTCTGCGGGTCGCGCAGCGGCGTGCCGTCGGCGGCAACCAGGGCGAAGCCGAAGGCCGCGGTGATGAGCTGCACCCGCCCGACGGCCCCCTGCGCCAGCAGTTCGCGCACCCGCAGCGTCTGCGGCTGGGACATGTAGGGATAGGCCTCCACCAGGTGCACGCCGTGGCGCCGCGCGGCGTCGTACATGCGCCGGGCCTCGGCGGCCCCCATCGCCAGCGGCTTTTCGCACAGCACGTGCTTGCCGGCCTCGGCACAGCGGATGGCCCA
>JBIPLY010000036.1:0-16388 GCA_044369385.1 Acetobacteraceae bacterium
TGGCGAAGGCGCCGACCTGGATCGCCCAGGGGCCGACAGCGGCCGTAACCGCGCCAGCCGGGCGGACGGGCTGGCTGGCGGCCATCGCCGGCGAGATCAGCGAGAAGCCGCGCGCGGGTTGCGCGGCCGGCGGCGGGGCCATGGCGACGGCCACTGGCGCCCTTGCCGCCGGCGATGGGGCGGCGGGCGGCGGCGGCAGGTTGATGGCGGTGACGGTGGCGCCGGCGCGGTCGTATTCGCGGCTGGGCGTGGCGGCGGCCAGCGCGACGGGCGCCGGGGCCTCGCGGCGGCCGGGGTAGCGCGGGCCGGCGGGGATATCCATCGGGATCTGGTACATCGCCAGCACCGCGACATCGGATTCGCGCTGCGGCTTGTGGCCGGCGATGTTGGGCGCGATCTTGGCCACATAGCGCCGGGTTTCGTTCGGCAGGCCGCGGTTGCGGATGGCGTAATCCTCGAAGCGGCGCGGGCCGGCATTGTAGGCGGCCAGGAAGCCGGGCGAGCCGTAAAGGTCGTACATCTCGCGGATATAGGCGGTGCCGGCCAGGATGTTGTCGTGCGGATGGTACGGGTCGTCGTCCAGCCCGTGGCGCTGGCGCAGCCCCTCATACGTGCCGGGCATGACCTGCATCAGCCCCATGGCGCCGGCATGGGAGGTGGTCAGCTTGCCGCCCTGGTACATCCGGCCGCCGGACTCCACCTGCATCACTTCGCGGATCCAGCGCTCCGGCACGTCGAACCGGGCCGCGGCCTTGGTGATATAGGGGCCCCAGGGATCGTTCGGCGGGCCGGGCGGAGAGTAATCGCCATGGGCGCGGGCGGCGTATTCGCTGGAGGTGCGCGACACGTGCTTCTGCCCGGAGCAGGCCGCGACCAGGCCGACCGCAGCCAGGCAGAGAACGGCGCGGGAGAGCGGCGCGGCCCCGAGCAAGGCGCCAAATGCAGCAAAGGATCGGCGGGGGCGCGGCATGGGGCGAACTCTCCGGCTCAGGCGCCCCGCATTGCAGGGCCATTGGGAACGGATACCTGAGGGCAACCGTTGACCGTTTCTCGCAGCGTCATCCTCTAAGCCCTTATCCTAAACTGCTCCTGATGGCAATCTTGTGGCGGCCCTGATGCCGCCGCAAAGTGGGATCAGAAGATGCGCGCCGCCCCGTTCGCATGATACAGCGGGGCATCGCAGAGGAGGCTTGCCGATGCACCACCCCGTTCTTGCCGCCGCATGCCTTGCCGCGCTGCTGGGCCTGGGCGCCTGCGCGCCGCGCAACACCAACACCACCTATACCACCGCCGATATCGGCCGCAGCGCCCAGGTCAGCTACGGCGTGATCGTCTCGATGCGCGCGGTCACGCTGCAGGGCAACGGCCCCGGGGTCGGCCCGTTCGGCGGCGCGGCGGCGGGTGGGGTGGCGGGCAGCTTCATCGGTGGCGATCCGCGCATGAACATCCTGGGCGCGATCGGCGGCGCCATCATCGGCGGGCTGGTCGGCGGGGCGGCGGAACGCTCGGCCACCACCGGGCAGGCGATGGAGTTCATCATCCGCGAGGACAATGGCCAGACGATCTCCGTGGTGCAGACCAACGAGGAGACGTTCCAGCCCGGCGAGCGGGTGGTGCTGACCCGCGGCGCGCGCACGCGGATCGGGCGGGTCGCCGGCTGACAGACCGGCCAGCCGCCCGCGGCCCGCTGCCGGCGCGCGCGCCCATCCGATTGCCCCGGGCCGGCGGATCGGCTATCGCGACGCCAATGCCGCGAACATCCCATCTGCAACCCAGTGACCATGCGGTGCTCGACCTCTCCGCCAACCGGGGCTGGGCGGAGCGCAACCGCGAAGCCTGGCGCGACCTGCGCGAGGGGCTGGGGCAATGGCGGCTGATCTGGACGCTGGCGTGGCTCGACATCCAGTTGCGCTATCGCGGCTCGATGCTGGGGCCGTTCTGGCTGACCATCTCCACCGGGGCCATGGTGGGTGCGATGGGCGCGCTGTATGCGGTGCTGTTCCGCCTGGCGCTGATCGACTACATCCCGTTCCTGGCGCTGTCGCTGGTGCTGTGGGGCTATATCGGCACGCTGGTCGGCGATTCCTGCACCGCCTTCATCCAGAACGAGGGCTTGATCCGCAGCGTGCGGATGCCGTTCACGCTGTACGCGGCGCGCATCGTGCTGCGCAACCTGGTGGTGCTGGCGCACAACGCGCTGGTGGTGGTGGTGGTCTATACCGCGCTGTGGTCCTGGCCGGGGTCGGTGGCGCTGCTGGCGATCCCGGGCTTGCTGCTGTGGCTGGTCGCTTCGCTGGCGCTCAGCCTGCTGCTGGGCGCCATCTGTGCCCGGCTGCACGACATTCCGCCGATCGTGGCCAGCGTGATGCAGATGGCGTTCTTCATCAGCGCGGTGATCTGGCGGCCGGACCAGTTGGGCGAGCACCAATGGGTGCTGGCGTTCAATCCGTTCTTCTGCCTGCTGGAAGTGGTGCGCGGGCCGTTGATGGGGGTGGTGCCCAGCGCGCTGATCATCGGATGTGCCCTGGGCTATGCCGCGGTGCTGCTGCTGGCGACCTGGCTGGTGTTCGCGCGGGTGCGCGGGCGCATCGCGTTCTGGTTGTAGTGCGATGACCGCACCCGCCGCCATCGATGTCGAGGGCCTCAGCCTCAGCTTCCCGCTGTACCACGGCAACGCCCGCAGTCTGAAAAAGACGGTGCTGTCGACCATGACCGGGCGCATGGCCGCCGATGCGCGCAATCGGGTGGTGGTGGAGGCGCTGCGCGGCATCGACCTGCGCCTGCGCCCCGGCGACCGGCTGGCGCTGATCGGCGGCAACGGCGCGGGCAAGACCACGCTGCTGCGGGCGCTTGCCGGCATCTATGAGCCGGTGGTGGGGCGGGTGCGGGTGCGCGGGTCGCTGAACGCGCTGCTGGACCCGAACCTTGGCATGAACCCGGAGCTGACCGGGCGCGAGAACATCATGCTGCGCGGGCTGTATCTGGGCCTGGACCGCAACGCGATCGAGGGTCTGGCCGAGGATGTCGCCGCCTTTGCCGAGCTGACCGATTTCCTGGACCTGCCGGTGCGGATCTACTCCTCCGGCATGGTGGTGCGGCTGGGCTTCGCCTTGGCGACCTCGGTGCGGCCGCAGGTGCTGTTGATGGACGAATGGTTCCTGGCCGGCGATGTGGGGTTCATGGAAAAGGCCCGCGTGCGGCTGGAGAACCTGGTGCGCGGGGTGGAGATCCTGGTGCTGTCCTCGCACCTGTCCGATGTCGTGCTGCAATGGTGCACGCGGGCGATCTGGATGGACCAGGGCCGGGTGCGCGCCGATGGGCCGCCCGCCGAGATTCTGGAGCAATACCTGGGCTACCCGGTGGCGTTGTCCGAGGCCGCGCGCAAGCAGGCCGATGCGGCGAGGGACGGATGATGCGCGTGTTCAGCGATTGGCGCGCCGTGCCGGACGATGCGCGCGGGGCCACGGTGGCGCTGGGCAATTTCGACGGCGTGCATCGCGGCCATGTCCAGGTGCTGCGCGCCGCCCAGGCGGCCCGACCGGACGCGAAGCTGGCCGTGCTGAGCTTCGAGCCGCATCCGCGCGAGGTGTTCCGCCCGGATGATCCGCCGTTCCGCCTGACCCTGTCGGCCGAACGTGCCGCGGCGCTGGCCGGGCATGGCGTGGCGGTGGTCTATGAGCTGGCCTTCGACCGCGATTTCAGCCTGATGGGGGCGGAGGCCTTCGTCGCCGAGGTGCTGGCCGCCGGGCTGGGCGCGCGGCACCTGGCCTGCGGCCCGGATTTCGCCTTTGGCCATCGCCGCGGCGGCGATGCCGGCTTCCTGGCGGCGCAGGCGCAGGCGCGCGGCATCGGGCTGACCGTGGTGCCGCCGCTGGCCGATGCCGAGGGGGCGATCTCCTCCACCCGCATCCGCCGCGCCCTGCAGGACGGCTATCCGGAGCGCGCCACCGCCGCGCTCGGCCGGCCCTGGGCGATCCGCGGCGTGGTGGCGCATGGCGACAAGCGGGGGCGGACGATCGGGTTTCCCACCGCCAACATCGCCCTGGGCCGGCATCTGGAGCCGGCGCGCGGGGTCTATGCGGTGACGGTGCGGCTGCCCGACGGGGCGGAGCATCGCGGCGTGTGCAACATCGGCCGCCGGCCCACGGTGAACGAGGGGCCGGAAAGCCGGCTGGAAGTGCATCTGTTCGACTTCGCCGCCGATCTCTATGGCCAGGAGGTCAGCGTGGCACTGCATGGCTTCCTGCGCGGCGAGCAGAAATTCGCCGGGCTGGAGGCGCTGAAGGCTCAGATCGCCGCGGATGCGGCACAGGCGCGGGCGCTGCTGGGCTGACGCCTGACGGTTGCCTGGCTATCCCCGCGGCAGCACCGCGGCCAGCGACGAATGCACCACGGCAAACAGCGGCCCCGGCGCCACCAGCGCGTCGATCAGCGCGGCCACCTCGTGCTCATGGCGCACCACCATCACCGGATAGCCATAGGCGGCCCCCATCATCGCCAGGTCGGGGTTGACCAGGTCGGTGCCGGAGACGCGCCCGGGATGCGCGCGCTCCTGGTGGATGCGGATCGAGGCATAGGAGCCGTTCTCGCTCAGCAGCACCTTCAGGTTGCGCACCCCGCGCGCGGCGGCCACCGCCAGCTCGCTGCCGGTCATCAGGAACCCGCCATCGCCGATGGCGCAGAGCACCGGCCGGTCGGGATGGCGCAGCGCCGCGGCCACCGCGGCCGGCATGCCGTAGCCCATCGAGCCGGCGATCGGCGCCAGCAGCCGCTGGCCCAGGCGCCAGGCCACCTTGCGGTAGAACGGCGCGCCGAAGGTGCCGGCATCCAGCGTCACGATCGCATCATCGGTCAGCCGCGCGCCCAGCGCCGCGACCACGTTGGGGAACACCACGCCATCCGCGGCCGTGCGCGGCGCCCAGGCCGCCTCGGCGGTTTGCAACCCGCGCAGCTCGGCGCACCACGCCGCCCGCCCGGCCGGCGCCCCGGCCTGGCATCCCTCCAGCGCCGCCAGCACCGGCCGCGCATGGGCCGCCAGCGCCATCTCGGTCTCGAACCGCCAACCCAGCCAGGACGCATCGGCGCAGACATGCACCAGGCGCTGGCCGGGGGCGGGGAAGCTGTAGCCCTGGGTGGTGATGTCCCCCAGCCGCGTGCCCAGCGCGATCACCAGGTCCGCCCGGGCGAAGGCGTCGCGCTGCGGCGCCGGGTTGGACAGGCCCATGTCGCCGGCGTAAAGCTTGTGCGCATTCGGGAACAGGTCCTGGCGCCGGAAGCTGACCGCCACCGGCACCTGCCAGCGCTCGGCAAACGCCAGCAGGGCTTCGCGACCGCCCGGCTGATCCAAATCACCCCCAGCGACCACCACCGGCCGCGCCGCGGCGCGCAGCAGTGCCGCCAACCGCTCGGTGCTCGCCGCCGACGGCCCGGCATCGCTGCCCAGCACGGGCGCCAGGGCTGCCCGCGCGCATGGCGCGGCGAACACATCCTCCGGCACCACCAGCACCGCCGGCCCCGGCACGCCGGTCAGCATCGCCGACCAGGCCCGCGACGCCAGCTCGGCCACCTGGTCGGCATGGGTGGCTTCGCCGACGAACTTGGCCACGCCGTCGAACATCCGCGCGTAGTCGATCTCCTGGAACGCCCGCGCCCGCAAATCGCGCGCCTCCACCTGCCCCACGATCAGCAGCAGCGGCACTGAATCCTGCTGCGCGGTATGCACGGCGATCGATGCATTGCACGCGCCAGGCCCCCGGCTGACCAGCGCCACGCCGGGCACCCCGGTCAATCGCGCGTCGGCCAGCGCCATGAACCCGGCCCCGCTTTCGTGCCGGCAGGTCACCAGGTCGATCGTGGGATGATCGTGCAGCGCATCCAGCGCGGCGACATAGGATTCGCCCGGCACGCAGAAGGCGCGCGTGACCCCCTGGTCGGCGAGGAACTGGACAAGGATCTCGGCGGCGGTCTTCATCGCCCCAGCCTGCCCGCCCCTCAGCGTCGTGTCGAGCGCCCCAGCCAGCGATGCACGCGCAGCGCATACTCGCGCCATTCGCGCCCGAAGCGCGCGTTCAGATGGGCCTCCTCGCGCGCGATCGCCAGCGGCCCGACCAGCCCGGCGGCGCCCAGGGCGGCCACCACGAACCAGACCGACCCCAGCCCAAGCCCCAGCCCGGCCAGCAGCAGCGTATTGCCCAGGTAGATCGGATTGCGGCTGAAGCCGAACGGCCCCGAGGTCACCAGTGCCGTCGCCGCCCGGTGCGGCAGGATGTTCGCCCGCCCGCGCCACATCACCGCCATCGCCCACAGATCGAGCAGCAGCCCGCCGGCCACCATCGCCCATCCCAGCCCCTGCATCGGCCCGAAGCCCGCCCCCATCCACCACCCCGGCAGCGGCATCGCGCGGCCCAGGATCAGCGCCAGCACCGCCCCGCCGCCATACAGGATCGGCGGCCAGGGGATGCTGTTGGGCCGGGCGGTGCGGTCATGGTCCATCGCCAAGCGATAGCACGGTCGCGCCGTATTGACCCACGGGGAATCCCGCCCCCATGATTGTCGACAATACCCGGAGGAAACCATGGCCGACGCGCTCGCGGGCATCCGCGTGCTGGACCTCAGCGACAGCATCGCCGGGCAGTTCTGCACCCGCATGCTGGCCGACCACGGCGCCGAGGTGCTGCTGGCCGAACCGCCGGGCGGCAGCTCGATCCGCCGCGCCCCGCCGCTGGGGCCGGACGGGGAGAGCTTTACGTTCTTCCACCTCAACACCGGCAAGCGTTCCACCGCCGCCGATCCGCTGATGCTGGCGCCGCAGGCCGATGCCATCGTGATCGGCCCGCATGTCGACCGCCTCGCGCTCGCCGCCGCCGCGCCCGATGCGGTGATCTGCACCGTCGCCCCGTTCGGCACGGACGGGCCGTGGCGCGACTGGACCGGCTGCGAGATGATCTACCAGGCGGTCGCCGGGCTGATGCACGCCTCCGGCGATGGGCGCCGCGAACCGCTCTACGGCTGCGGCGATCGCGCCAGCTACGGGGCTGGCGCGGCGGCCTGCATCACCGTGCTGGCCGGGCTGTTCGCCCGCGGCCGCTGGGGCATCGGGCAGGAGGGGGCGGTGGACATCGCGACGTCCGCCGCCTGCATGGCCAATCCGCTGGTCACCCAGTTCCTCTACAACGGCCTGGTCGAACCCCGCGCCAGCCGCCGCCAGCCGCTCGCGCTGCTGCGCTGCGCCGATGGCTGGGTCGGGTTCTGGCTGCATGTGCATCTCTATGCGCCGATGATGGCGGCGCTCGGACTGGCCGGGCAGGCCGAGGACCCGCGCTTCAAGCCGGCCAAGTCCCGCCTGGAGCACTGGGACGAATACGTCGCGCTGATCCAGGGCCATGTCGCTGCTGACGCGGCTGACGATGTGCTGGCCCGGCTGCAATCGGCGCGGGTGGTCGCGGCACGCTGCTACGGGCTGACGCAGTTGCGCGACGACTGCCCGCATCTCGACGCAAGAGGCTACTGGGAGAAGGTGGCAGGGCAAACGATCCTCGGCCCGCAGTTCCGCTTTTCCGCCACCCCGCGCCAGGTGCGCGGGGGCGCGCCGGCCATCGGCGGGGCAGGGGGGTTCGCCGGCCCGCGCCGGGCGATCCCGCCGGCATCGCGGCCGGAGGGCGGGCCGCTGTCCGGGCTGCGGGTGGTGGAGTTCACCACCGCCTGGGCCGGGCCGATGGCCGGGCGGGTGCTGGCCTGGCTGGGGGCGGAGGTGATCCATGTCGAATCCGCCAGCCGCACCGATAGCTGGCGCATGGTGGGGCAGGTGTTCAACCCCACCCGCTATCCCGCCGACGGGGCCGGCGAGCGGCCCTGGGACCGCTGCGCGCTGTTCAACTCGCAGAACGCCAACAAGCAGTCGCTCAGCCTGGAGATCAAGGACCCGGCGGCCAAGGCGGCGATGCTGCGCATCCTGGCGCAGACCGATGTGGTGCTGTGCAACTTCACCGCCGGGACGCTGGACCGGATGGGCTTTGGACACGCGGCGCTGAAGGCGATCCGGCCGGACATCATCGTGGCCGAGATGCCTGCTTTCGGGTCCTCCGGGCCGCTCTCGCATGCCACCGCCATCGGCCCGTCGATGGAGATGGCCGCCGGGATGGCGGGGATGATCGGGTACCCTGGTGGGCGGCCCACGACGACGGGGCCGACCTATCCCGACCCCATCGGCGCGCTGCATGGCGCCGCGGCCGTGTTGTTGGCACTGATGCACCGCCAGGCCACCGGCCAGGGCCAGCATGTGGAGGTGCCGCAGGTCGAGGGCGCGATGCACTATATCGGTGGCGAAATACTGGCGGCCCTGGCCAGCGGCATCGATCCGCAGCCGCGCGGCAACCGGGTGGACTGGGCGGTGCCGCACGATGCCTTCCCGGCGGCCGGCGATGACCAGTGGATCGCCATCGCGGCGACCAGCGACGCGGCGTTCCAGGCGCTGTGCGGCGCAATCGGGCGCGACGACCTGCGGCGCTTCGCAACCCTGACGCAGCGCCGCGCGCACGAAGAAGAAATCGCCGCCGCCGTCGCCGCCTGGGCCGCGACGCAGGAAAAGCACGATGCCGCCGCGCAGTTGCAGGCGCTCGGCATCGCCGCCGCGGCGGTGCATGACGGCGGCGACGGGGCGCGCAGCCCCTATCTGGCCGCGCGCGGCTGGTTCACGGCGCTGGTGCATGCCGATCTGGGGCCGACGCTGCAGGAGGGATTGCCGATCCGGCTGTCGCGCACGCCCGGCGGCAACCGATCCGCCGCGCCCTGTCTGGGGCAGCATACGCAGGCGATCCTGCGCGATCTGGCCGGGCTGTCGGCGGCGGAGATCGCGGCGCTGGGGGATGCGATCTCGGCGGTGCCGAAGTGAGGGAAGCAAGCGGTTCTTTTTTGAAAAAAAGAACCAAAAAACTTTTCCTTGTTTGCGCGCGATGTTGATGCCGGCAAACGGATGAAGTTTTTTTGCTTCTTTTTGTTCACAAAAAGAAGACTCTTTCTTCCTGAGGAGCCCCCATGCCGACCTATCGCAATGTCCTCTACGACGTGGCCGACCACATCTGCACCATCACCCTGAACCGCCCGGCCCAGCGCAACGCGCAAAGCACGGAGCTGCTGCGCGAGCTGGACGCGGCGATCCTGGCGGCCGGGGCCGATCCGGCGGTGCGGGTGATCGTGCTGACCGGGGCGGGCGACCATTTCTCCGCCGGGCACGACCTGGGCACCGCCGAGGAGAAGGCCTGGCGCGAGGCGAACCCGATGGAGCCGGGCATCCGCGGCTTCTACGACCGCACCTGGACGCTGTTCGTCGACATGCACCTGCGCTGGCGCAATGTGCCGACGCCGATGATCGCCGCGGTGCAGGGCTACTGCATCTTCGGCGGCTGGATGATCGCCAGCACGGCGGATGTGGTGTTCGCGGCCGATGACGGCATGTTCCTGGCCAGCCTGTTCCAGTATTTCTCGGTGCCGTGGGATGTGTCGCCGCGCCGGGCGAAGGAGATCCTGTTCCAGGGCAAGTTCATCGATGCCGCGCAGGCCAGGGAGTTGGGCCTGGTCAACCGCGTGGTGCCGCGCGCGCAACTGATGGAGGCGGTGATGGCCTATGCCCGGGATGTGGCGGCCAACGACCCGCAGCAGATGCGCATGGTCAAGCGTGCGGTGAATTCGGCGCAGGACACCATGGGCTTCACCGCGGCGATCACCGGGGCGCACAGCCATTACATGCTGACCTGGGCGACCGAGAAGGACCCCGGCTACACCCTGTCGGTGCCGGGCCAGGCGCGCCGGCCGATGGTGCAGGTGGCGCTGGACCGCTATCGCCGCGACCTGGCCGCCGTCGCGCCGCCGCCGGCCGCACCCGACGGCCCCGCGGGCGAAGGCCAGGGCTGAGGTTTTCGTTCGCTGCAACGTCGAGGATTTTCCACCGATGCCCATCACACGCCTGTTGATCGCCAATCGCGGCGAGATCGCCATCCGCATTGCCCGCAGCGCGGCCGAGATGGGCATCGCCACCGTGGCGGTGCATTCCGCCGACGACGCGCAGTCGCTGCATGTCCGCGCCGCCGACGAGGTACGGGCGCTGAACGGACAGGGGGCGGCGGCCTATCTGGATGCGGCGCAGATCGTGGCGGTGGCGCGCGAGGCGGGGTGCGATGCCATCCATCCCGGCTACGGCTTCATCAGCGAGAACGCCGCCTTTGCCCGGCTGTGCGATGCGGCGGGGATCGCGTTTGTCGGGCCGACGGCCGAGGTGCTGGACCTGTTCGGCGACAAGGCGCAGGCGCGGCGGTTCGCGGCGGCACACGGGGTGGACATCGTCGCCGGCACCGATGGTCCGACCACGCTGGAACAGGCCGCCGCCTTCCTGGCCGATCTCGGCCCGGGCGGGGCGATCATGGTCAAGGCGCTGGCCGGCGGCGGCGGGCGCGGGATGCGGCCGGTGACTGACGCCGCCCAGTTGCCGGCGGCCTTCGAGCGCTGCGCGGCGGAGGCGCTGTCGGCCTTCGGCAATGGCGACCTGTATGTGGAGCGGCTGTTCGTGCATCCGCGCCATGTGGAGGTGCAGGTGCTGGGGGATGGCACCGGGGCGGTTTCGCATCTGTGGGAGCGGGAGTGCTCGATCCAGCGCGAGCGGCAGAAGATCCTCGAGTTCGCCCCGGCCCCGTTCTTGCGCGCGGCGGTGCGCGACCGGCTGCTCGCGGCGGCGGTGAAGCTGGCGGCGGCGGCGAAGTACCGCGGGGCGGGGACGTTCGAGTTCCTGGTCGATGCGGCCGTGGAGGGCGATGGCGCGGCGATCGCGTTCATCGAGGCGAATGCGCGGTTGCAGGTGGAGCATACGGTGACCGAGGAGGTGACCGGGGTGGACCTGGTTGCTGCGCAGTTGGGGATTGCCGGGGGGGCGACGCTGGCGCGGCTTGGGCTTACCCAAGCGGAGATACCGGCGCCGCGCGGCATGGCGGTGCAGGCGCGGGTGAACCTGGAGACGATGCAGCCCGATGGCAGCGTCAAGGGCGCGGGCGGGGTGCTGACCGCCTATGACCCGCCGAGCGGGCCCGGCGTGCGCGTGGATGGCTACGGTTATGCCGGCTATCGCACCAATCCGCGCTTCGACAGCCTGTTGGCCAAGGTGATCGTCCATGCCCGCGCCGGGGATTTTTCCCAGCTTGCGGCCAAGGCGGGGCGGGCGCTGGCGGAATTCCGGCTGGTGGGGGCGGCGTCGAACATTTCGTTCCTGCAAGCCTTGCTGAAGCATCCGGCGCTGCTGGCCGGAAGACTGCACACGAATTTTGTCGCCGAGCACATCGCGGAGCTGACGGCGGGGGAGGCGGCCGGGGAAAAGTGGTTCGCGCCGGCCGGCGCGGTGGCGCCGAAGCGGGCCGGGGCGCGGCTGGAGTCTCGGGATCCGCTGGCCATCGTGGACTACGGCAAGGAGGTCGCCATCGTCGAGGAGGCCCAGGCAGCCGACGCGGCCGGCCCTGAGGGCACCGTGGCGCTGCGCGCGCCGATGCAGGGCACCATCGTGTCGATCAGCGTGCCGGACGGCGCCACCGTGCTGCCGGGGCAGGAGGTGATGGTGATGGAGGCGATGAAGATGCAGCACAGCATCAGCGCCGCCGCTGCCGGCATCCTGCGCGGCCTGGCGGTGGAGGCGGGCGAGACGGTGTTCGAGGGCGCGGCGCTGGCCTTCATCGAGGAGCGGCCGGATCTGGGGGGCGCGGTGCGCGAGGAGAAGGCGATCGACCTGGGCCATATCCGCCCCGACCTGGCTGAGGTGCTGGAGCGGCGCGCGCGCACGCTGGATGCGGCCCGGCCGAAGGCGGTGGCGCGGCGGCGGGCGACCGGGCAGCGCACGGCGCGGGAGAATGTCGACGACCTCGTCGATGCCGGGTCGTTCATCGAATACGGCGCCCTGGCGCTGGCGGCACGGCGGCGGACGCATACGGTCGAGCAACTGGTGGAGGAGTCGCCGGCGGACGGGATCATCCTTGGCCTGGGCACCATCAACGGGGCGGACTTCCCCGAGGCGCAGGGCCGCGCGGCGGTGGCCAGCTACGACTACACGGTGATGGCCGGCACGCAGGGGCGCACCGGGCACCGCAAGCAGGACCGCTTCTTCGAGCTGGCGCACGACCTGCGCATCCCCATGGTGCTGTTCGCCGAGGGCGGCGGCGGGCGGGGCAGCGATTCCGACGGCATCGGCTCGTCGGAGACCGACACCTTCTATCGTTTCGCCGCGCTGTCCGGCGGGGCGCCGTTGATCGGCATCGCCTCCGGCCGCTGCTTTGCCGGCAACGCGGTGCTGCTGGGCTGTTGCGACGTGATCATCGCCACGGCCAACGCCAATATCGGCATGGCCGGGCCGGCGATGATCGAGGGCGGGGGCCTGGGCGTCTATCGCCCGGAGGAAATCGGGCCGATGGCCGTCCAGGTGGCCTCCGGCGTGGTCGATATTGCCGTCGCCGACGAGGCGGCGGCGGTGCGCACCGCCAAGCAATACCTGTCGTATTTCCAGGGATCGGTGAAGACCTGGGCCGCCGCCGACCAGCGCGCGCTGCGCCATGTGGTGCCGGAGAACCGCATGCGCGGCTACGACATGCGCGCGCTGATCGCCACCCTGGCCGACGAGGGCTCGGTGCTGGAGATTCGCGCCGGCTGGGGCCTGGGCATGATCACCGCGCTGATCCGCATCGAGGGGCGGCCGATGGGGGTGATCGCCAACAACCCGATGCACCTGGGCGGTGCTGTGGACAGCGATGCGGCGGACAAGGCGGCGCGGTTCATGCAGATGTGCGACGCGCACGACATCCCGATCCTGTCGCTGAACGACAACCCCGGCAACATGGTGGGGCCGGAGGCGGAGAAGACCGCGCTGGTGCGCCATTGCTGCCGCAGCTACCTGATCGGCGCCAATATCGAGGTGCCGCTGTTCTTCGTCATCATCCGCAAGGCGATCGGGCTGGGCAAGCTGGCGATGACCGGGGGCGGGATGAAAAAGGGGGTCTTCGCCGTGTCCTGGCCGACCGGCGAGTTCGCCGGCATGGGCATCGAGGGCCAGGTGAAGCTGGGCCGGCGCAAGGAGCTGGCCGCGATCGCGGACACCGCCGAGCGGATCGCCGCCTATGAGCGCTTCGTCGCCGAGCTGTACACCGAGGGCCGGGCGCTGAATGTGGGCAGCTTCTTCCAGGTCGACGACGTGATCGACCCCGCGGAGACGCGGCGCTGGGTGGTGGCCGGGCTGCGCAGCCTGCCGCCGCGGCCGGTGCGCACGGGCAAGAAACGAGCCTGGGTGGATGGTTGGTGACCGGGCCCGTCACATTCCGCTTGCAACCTTGCGACTGATCCACGAAATCTGCGCCAAGGCGCGCGAGTCGCCATCTGGGCATCGATGCGCCGCGCAATCAGAAACAGGGAGTGAGTTCGAGTGGATCGTCGCAAATTCATTCGGCGCGCTGGCGCCGGAACCGCCGCGGCCGCGGCCACCACGGTGCTGGCGGCCCCCGCCATCGCCCAATCGATGCCGGAAGTGAAGTGGCGCATGACGTCCAGCTTCACCAAGTCGCTGGACACGCTGTTCGGCGGCACCGAACTGTTCGCCAAGATGATCGGCGAGATGTCGGACAACCGCTTCCAGATCCGCACCTTCGCCGCCGGCGAGATCGTGCCGGCGCTGCAGGTGGCCGATGCGGTGCAGAACGGCACGGTGGAGTGCGGCCAGACCGCCGCCTATTACTACTTCGGCAAGGACCCGAGCTTCGTCTTCGAGACCGGGCTGCCGTTCAGCATGAACCAGCGCCAGTATTCCTCCTGGCTGAAGTTCGGCGGCGGGCATGAGCTGGTCCAGGATTTCTACAAGGGCTACGGCATCAAGAGCTTCCAGTTCGGCGGCACGGGCTGCCAGATGGGCGGCTGGTTCCGCAAGGAGATCAACACCGTCGATGACCTGAAGGGGCTGAAGTTCCGCGTCGGCGGCTTCGCCGGCGAGATCCTGACCCGCCTCGGCGTCATCCCGCAGCAGATCGGCGCCGGTGACATCTATCCGGCGCTGGAGAAGGGCACGATCGACGCCGCCGAATGGGTGGGGCCGTACGACGACGAGAAGCTGGGCTTCAACAAGGTCGCCAAGTTCTACCACTATCCCGGCTGGTGGGAGGGCGCCTCGGTCGGCTCGCTCTACATCGGGCAGAAGCACTGGGATGCGCTGCCGAAGTCCTACCAGGCGATGGTGGAGACGGCGGCCGGGCTGGTCACTTCCTGGATGGTGCCGAAATACGACGCGGTGAACCCGGCGGCGCTGAAGCGGCTGGTGGCGGGCGGCACGGTGCTGAAGCCGTTCTCGCGCCCGGTACTGCAGGCCTGCTTCGATACGTCGTGGGCCTATTACGACGAGGTCGCGGGCCGCAACGCCCATTTCAAGAAGATGCTCGACAGCATGAAGGCGTTCCGCGGCGACGAGATCACCTGGTTCCGGGTGGCCGAGGGCACGTTCGACAGCTTCATCAATTCGATGTCCGCCGCCGGGCGCTGAGCCGGGGCACGGAAAGGGAAGGGGCGGCGGGAGGGATCCCGCCGCCCCTTTCTGTTTGGGGTTACTGCCGCGCCGGGGCTGGCGCGAACGAGGGTGGCGGCGCGTCGTCGTCCTCGATCGGCGGCGGGGCGATCTCGATCTTGACCGTGCTGGGGTCGATCTTTGGTGTGTCATCGAGGAAGTAGGTCACCGTGATCGGGAAGGCGATGACCAGCGCGACCATGATGAGCTGCAGCCCCACCCAGGGGATTGCGCCCCAGTAGATGTCGCTGGTCTTGATCTCCTTCGGCACCACGCTGCGCAGATAGAACAGCGCGAAGCCGAAGGGCGGGTGCATGAAGCTGGTCTGCATGTTCACGCACAGCATCACGCCGAACCAGATCAGCGCCGCATCGGCGCCCACCACCGGGGCCAGGATCTTCTGCGCCACCGGGGCCAGCATCGGGATGATGATGAAGGCGATCTCGAAGAAGTCGAGGAAGAAGGCGATGAAGAACACGAACAGGTTCACCGCCGCCAGGAAGCCCCAGACCCCGCCGGGCAGCCCGGTCAGCCAATGCTCCACCCAGAGGTTGCCATCGACACCCGCGAAGGTGATCGAGAAGCAGGTGGCGCCGACCAGGATGAAGGCGACCATCGAGGTGATGCGCATGGTCGACTGGAACGCCTGCACGATCAGGTCGTGCAGATCGCGGGTGCGCCAGGCGCGCCAGCACAGCCAGACGATCGCGGCGAACATCACGGTGAAGACCAGCTTGAACAGCACCGACTTGAACGCGACCAGGCCGATCAGCGAGCCGATGATCGCCGCGGCGAAGCCGACCAGCGCGATCGTCCAGTCCAGCCGCGACAGCGGGGCATTGCGCAGCACCGCCAGCAGGATGGCGCCGATCGCGCCCATCGCGCCGGCCTCCGTGGGCGTGGCCAGGCCGAGCATGATGGTGCCCAGCACCAGGAAGATCAGCACGCCGGCGGGGATGATGCCCCACAGGCACTTGATGAACAGCGGCCAGCCGGTCAGCGTGCGAGGCACCGGCGGCACATGCTCCGGGCGGAACAGGGTCAGGAAAAACGTGTAGCCGG
Source organism: Acetobacteraceae bacterium (assembly GCA_044369385.1). Classification (GTDB taxonomy): domain Bacteria; phylum Pseudomonadota; class Alphaproteobacteria; order Acetobacterales; family Acetobacteraceae; genus CAMDGX01. The sequence goes on from JBIPLY010000036.1 coordinate 15,629, forward strand.
CGAACAGCGCGATCTGCACCAGGGACGGGCCCCAGGCGCCGAGATACATGTCGCCGACCGACTTGCCGAGCTGGTCGGCCAGCACCACCAGCACCAACGAGGGCGGCACCACCTGCGTGATGGTGCCCGAGGCGGCGAGCACGCCGGTGGCGTAGCGGATGTTGTACTTGTAGCGCATCATCACCGGCATGGTGATCAGCGCCATGGCGATCACCTGGGCGGCCACGGTGCCGGTGATGGCGCCCAGGATGAAGCCGACGATGATCACCGAATAGCCCAGCCCGCCCTTCAGCGGGCCGAAGATCTGGCCCATGCTTTCCAGCATGTCCTCGGCCAGGCCGCACTTCTCCAATATGGCGCCCATGAAGGTGAAGAACGGGATCGCCAGCAGCAGGTCGTTGGCCAGGATGCTGCCGAAGACACGGCCGGGAATCGCCTGCAGGAAGGGCAGGGTGAAGAACCCTTCTTCGATGGCGATGAAGCCGAAGAACAGGCCCACGGCCGCCAGCGAGAACGCCACCGGGAAGCCGAAGATCATGAACACGACCAGCCCGCCGAACATCAGCGGGGGCATGATTTCCAGCGGGATCATTGCAGCGGCCTCTCGTAATGCGCCTCAAGGTCGGGGATGTCGTGCCCCATCAGCGCGGCCGAGCGCTTGATCAGTTCGGAGATGCCCTGCAGCGCCACCAGCACGAAGCCGACCGGCACCAGGATCTTCACCGGCCAGCGCAGCAGCCCGCCGGCGTTGGTGGACACC
>JBIPLY010000295.1:0-5395 GCA_044369385.1 Acetobacteraceae bacterium
AGATAATATAATACTATGCAGCTTGTCGGCCGCAGCGCCAGCGCAAACGTCGGCGCAACTGCCCGCTTGTGGTTTTCGGCACTGGCCGGTTAGATTGCTGCATTGCGGCGAACACCGCGAATGGTTACCCCCCCTTCCATGGAGGCTGCGATGTCGAAAACGCTCCGGGCTTTGTTGGCCGCCAGCGCCGTATGGGCCGGGGCGGTGGCGACCGCGCCGTCGGCCGAGGCGGCGACGCCGCGCGATGCGCTGGTGATGGCGTGGAACCTGGATGCGCTGATCACCTTTGATCCCGCGCAGATCGCCGAGGTGAACGGCAACGACATCATCCGCAACGTGTGCGAGCCGCTGGTCAACTACGACCTCGGCGACGTGTCCAAGATTGTGCCGAACACGGCGCAGAGCTGGAGCGCGTCCGAGGACGGCTTGACGATCACGCTGAAGCTGCGCCCGGACCTGAAGTTCCCGTCAGGCAAGAAGGCCACGGCCTATGACGCGGAATGGTCGATGCACCGGGTGATCCAGCTCGGCTTCGGCAATTCGGCCAATTTCACCCAGTGGGGCTTCAGCCGCGACAACATGGCGGAGACGATCAAGGCGACGGATGACACCACGCTGGTGATCAAGCTGTCCAAGCCCTATCCGCTGGGCCTGTTGCTGTCGGCGATGTTCGCCTCGGGCTCGACGGGGATTCTGGACAAGGCGGAGGGCGAGAAGAACGCCCGCGTGACCGACGGCAAGAGCGACTACGGCAATGCCTTCTTCAAGACCGCGCCGGTCTGCGTGGGCGCCTATCGCGTCACGCGCTGGAACACCAACGAGGTGGTGATCCTGGAGCGCAACGACAATTATTTCGGCACGCCGGCCAAGCTGAAGCGGGTGATCATCCGCCATGTGCCGGAATCCGGGGCGCAGCGGCTGTTGCTGGAGAAGGGCGACATCGATGTGGCGCGGCTGCTGAACACCGACGACCTGCGGGCGCTGGCGAAGAACCCGGCGATCCATGTCGAGACCACGGTGATGCATGGCTATGCCTACCTGGCGTTCAACGGCAGCGATCCGATCCTGGGCAAGCCGCTGGTGCGCGAGGCGTTCCGCTACCTGATCGACTATGAGGGGCTCGGCAAGACGATCCTGGAGTACCAAGGCAATCCGCGCGCCAGCCTGGTGCCGGAGGGGGCGTTCGGGGCGCTGGACAGCAAGGAGGGCCAGCCGTTCCGGCTCGACCTGGAGAAGGCCAAGGCACTGATCGCCGAGGCCGGCCATCCCGATGGCTTCACCAAGAAGTACATCGTCTCGGCCAACAACATCGCCCCGGTGGTGGCGCAGCACGTGCAGGCCAATGCCGCGAAGATCGGCATCAAGCTGGAACTGGAGCAGATGGCCGATGCCAACCTGTTCACCCGGGCACGCTCGCGCGATTTCGAGGTGCTGCAGATCGGCTGGGGCGCCGGCTATCCCGATGCCGACAGCATGATCTCGCGCCATGCGGTGAACCCGGACAACCGGACCGAGGCGCGGCTGGCGCAGTACCCGTCCTGGCGCTCGTCCTGGCAGGATGTGAAGGTCAACGAGATGGCGGAGGAAGCGCGGATGGAGCGCGACCCGGCCAAGCGGATCGCGATGTACCATGAGATCCAGCGCTACATGATGAAGAACGGGCCGGCGGCGTATATCTACCAGACGGTGCGCCCGATCGCGCTGCGCAAGGAGGTCAAGGGCTTCGCCATCACCCCGTTCAACGTGGTCTATGCCACCGCCGGCAAGTAGCTTCGTGGCAGACGGAGGCAAGACGGGCGGGGGCATGCCGCCCTGGATGAAGGCGGCGGGGCGGCAGGCGGCGTCGGTTTCGGTGACGCTGCTGGGGCTGCTGGCGCTGGCCTTCTTCATCGGGCGGATGCTGCCGGTCGATCCGGTGCTCGCCATCGTCGGCGAGCAGGCGGAGAAAGAGACCTATGACATGGTCTATGCCCAGCTCGGCCTGGACAAGCCACTGTGGCAGCAATTCGCCTTCTTCCTGCGCGACATGCTGCGCGGCGATTTCGGCAATGCGCTGTTCACCGGCAACCGGGTGGCCGACGATCTGAGCCGGGTGTTCCCGGCGACGATCGAGCTGGCGACGTTCTCCATCATCCTTGGCGTTGGCATCGGCGTACCGGCCGGCGTGCTGTCGGCGGTCTATCGCGACAGCGTGCTGGACCATGCCGTGCGCTTCGTCGGGCTGCTGGGCTATTCCAGCCCGAATTTCTGGCTGGGGCTGATGGGGCTGATCGTGTTCTATGCCGGGCTGGGCATCGTCTCCGGCCCCGGGCGGCTGGATGTGGTCTATCTCGACATGGTGGAGCCGGTGACCGGGATGTTGCTGGTCGACTCGCTGCTGGCCGGAGAGCACGAGGTGTTCGGCAATGCGTTCAGCCATATCGTGATGCCGGGGATCATCCTGGGCTATTCGTCGATGGCCTATATCAGCCGGATGACGCGCAGCTTCATGCTGGAGCAGCTCGGCCAGGAATACATCGTGGCGGCCCGGGTCAAGGGGCAGTCGCGGTGGCAAGTGGTTTGGCGCCACGCGTTTCGCAACATCATGGTGCAGCTGATCACGGTGATCGCGCTGGCCTATGCGTTCCTGCTGGAGGGCGCGGTGCTGACCGAGACGGTGTTCGCCTGGCCCGGCTTCGGCCGCTATCTGACCAGCGGCATCCTGGCCGGCGACATGAACGCCGTCCTGGCCTGTGTGCTGATCATCGGGGTGATCTTCGTTGTGCTGAACCTGTTGTCCGACCTGTTGTATCGCCTGCTGGACCCGCGCACGCGATGAGCGCGCCGTCCTCGATGCGCGACTGGTTGACCGCGGAGGTCACCACCTCGACGCGCCACGCCGCGATGCAACGGTATTACTTCGGCTGGCTGCGGCTGAAGGCCAATCCGCTGGCGCTGTTCGGGCTGGGGGTGCTGCTGCTGCTGGTGCTGTTTGCCGTTCTGGCGCCGGTGATCGCGCCGATCGGCTACAACGATCAGGATCTCACCCGCCGGCTGTTGCCGCCCTCGGCGACGCATTGGTTCGGCACCGACGAGCTGGGGCGCGACATGTTCGCGCGCGTGGTCTGGGGGAGCCGGATCACGCTGTACATCTCGTTCCTGGTGGCGGTGATTGCGGCGCCGGTTGGGCTCGCGGTGGGGACCACGGCGGGGTATTTCGGCGGCTGGACCGACACGGTGCTGATGCGGATCAACGATATCTTCCTGTCGTTTCCCGGGCTCATTCTGGCGCTGGCGTTTGTCGCGGCGTTGGGGCCGGGGCTGGAGAACGCGGTGATCGCGATTGCGCTGACGGCCTGGCCGCCGATCGCGCGGCTGGCGCGGGCGGAGACGCTGACGGTGCGGTCGTCGGACTATATCGCCGCGGTGCGCATCCAGGGCGCCTCGCCGACGCGGATCATCCTGCACCATATCGTGCCGATGTGCGTGCCTTCGGTGGTGGTGCGGATCACGCTGAACATGGCGGGCATCATCCTGACGGCGGCGGGGCTCGGGTTTCTCGGGCTGGGCGCGCAGCCGCCGCTGCCGGAATGGGGCGCGATGCTCTCCACCGGGCGGCAGTTCATGCTGGGGGCCTGGTGGCTGGCGGCGATCCCGGGCATGGCCATTCTGATCACGTCGCTCGCGTTCAACCTGTTCGGCGATGGGTTGCGCGACGTTCTGGACCCGAGGTCGGAATGAGCATGTCAGGTTCCGCGCCGGTGACCGGCAGCCCTCAGATGTCCGCGCCGGCGACCGGCAGCCCTCAGATGCCCGCGCCGGCGACCGGCAGCCCTCAGATGCCCGCGCCGGCGACCGGCAGCCCTCAGATGCCCGCGCCGGCGACCGGCGACTCCCAGCTTGTTGTCGAAGACCTGCATGTGCGGTTCCGCACGCCGCAGCGCATGGTGCATGCGGTGCGCGGGGTATCGTTCACGGTGGGGCGGGAGAAGGTTGGGATTGTCGGCGAGTCCGGCTCCGGGAAGTCGCAGACCGGGCGGGCGATCATGAAGCTGACGCCGCCGAACGGCACGGTTTCGGCGCGGCGGATGCAGTTCCAGGAGCTCGACCTGGCCGCCGCCTCGGAGCGCGAGATGCTGCGCGTGCGGGGGCGGCGGATCTCGATGATCATGCAGGATCCCAAGCATGCGCTGGATCCGGTGATGCGGGTGGGGGTGCAGATTGCCGAGGCGATTCCGGCCGATGCGCGCGCGTCCAAGGCCGAAAAGCGCGACCGGGTGATAGCGATGCTGGAGGCGGTGCATATCCGCAATCCCGCGCGGGTGTTCGAGCTGTATCCGCACGAAGTGTCCGGGGGCATGGGGCAGCGGGTGATGATCGCGATGATGCTGATGGCGGAGCCCGATCTGCTGATCGCGGATGAGCCGACCTCGGCGCTGGACGTCACGGTGCGGATGCAGGTGCTGGCGATCCTGGATGACCTGGTCACACGGCGGGGCGTGGGGCTGATCTTCATCAGCCATGACCTGAACCTGGTGGCGACGTTCTGCGACCGGGTGCTGATCATGTATGCCGGGCGGATTGTGGAGGAGTGTGCGGCGAGCGAGCTGGCGGCGGCGCAGCATCCGTATACGCAGGGCTTGCTGGCCTCCCTGCCGCGCATCGGGTCGCGGCATCAGAAGCTGGCGGTGCTGAACCGCGATCCCGCCTGGCTGGAGGGCTGAGGCGGTGATTTCAGTCAACGGGCTGCGGGTGACGTTCGGCAGCGGCGAGACGCTGGTGCATGCGGTGGACGGGGTTTCGTTCACGGTGCAGCAGGGCGAGACCTATGGGTTGGTGGGCGAGTCCGGCTGCGGGAAGTCCACCATCCTGCGGGCGCTGTGCGGGCTCAATCCGAACTGGTCGGGCGAGGTCAGCATCGGCGGCGAGGCGATGGCGGCGCTGCGGACGCGCAGCTTCTACCGACGGGTGCAGATGGTGTTCCAGGACCCGTACGGGTCGCTGCATCCGCGCCACACGGTCAACACGACCTTGGCCGAGCCGCTGGCGATCCATGGCATCGGCGACGTGGATGAACGGATTGCGCGAATCCTGGTCCAGGTGGGGCTGGGACCGTCGTTTCGGTATCGCTATCCGCATCAGTTGTCCGGCGGGCAGCGGCAGCGGCTGGCGATTGCGCGGGCGTTGATCCTGGAGCCACAGGTGCTGCTGCTGGACGAGCCGACCTCGGCGCTGGATGTGTCGGTGCAGGCGGAGATTCTCAATCTGCTGGTCGATTTGCGGGAGCGGCTGGGGCTGACCTGTATCCTGGTCAGCCATGACCTGGCGGTGGTGGCGCATATGTGCGACCGGCTGGGGGTGATGAATGCCGGGCATCTGCTGGAGGAACTGCCGGTCGCGGCGCTGGAGGATGACA
>JBIPLY010000296.1:0-5394 GCA_044369385.1 Acetobacteraceae bacterium
TCCAAGAAAGGTCTTCTTTTTCTGAAGAAAAAGAAGCAAAAAGACTTTAACCGTTGGCGGGTCTGACGATGGTCAAGCGCGGCGCCAATGGGCAAAAGTTTTTTGGTTCTTTTTTTCAAAAAAGAACATGCTTACTTCCTGATCTCGCCGTCCTTCGCTTTCCCCTCCAGCGCCTTCCACATCTCGATGTCGCGTTCGGCGGTCCAGATGCGCGGGGTGTCGATGCCCTGGGCTTCGTCATGGGCGCGGCTGACGTTGAAGGGCATGCAGTGGTCGAAGATCACCCAGTGGCCGAATTGCGGGCGCATGCGGTCCATGGCTTCAGCGTAGATCTCGTGCAGCGGCGCTCCCTTGGCGACGGCGGCCTTGACGATGGCGAAGAGGGTGGTGGTGAAGGCCTCGGTGCCGTCGAGGGCTTCCTTGACCTCGGCGGCGTTGCGCAGGGCGCGGCCGCGGCCGGGGACCATCTGTTCGGCGCCGAGGGCGCGCAGCCGGGCGATGGTGGCGGGCCAGTCGGTGAAATGGGCGTCGCCGCAATAGGGGGTGGCGCCGAATTCGACGGTGTCGCCGGCGAAGAGGACTTTTTCCTTGGGCAGCCAGACCACGGTGTCGCCGGCGGTATGGGCGCGGCCGATATGGATGATTTGCGCCTCCCGCTCGCCCAGCCACAGGGTCATGCGGCCGTGGAAGGTCTGGGTGGGCCAGGTGAGGCCGGGGATGCTTTCCTTGCCGCGGAACAGGCGGGGGAAGCGGCCGATCTCGCTGTCCATGTCCTGTTGGCCGCGCTCGGTGATCATGGCGCGGCAGACGTCGGAGGCGATGATGGAATGGGCGGGGTAGCCGCTGGCGCCGAGGACGCGCACGGCGTGGTAGTGGGAGAGGACGATCTGCTTGACCGGCTTGTCGGTGACGGTGGCGATTCGCGCCTGGACGTCCTGGGCCATGAGCGGGGTGGCCTGGGCGTCGATCACCGTGACGCCGTCCGGGCCGACGATGATGCCGGAGTTGGGATCGCCCTCGGCGGTGTAGGCGTAAAGGCCGGGGGCGAGCTCGTCGAAGGAGACGGTCTTTTCCGCCATGTCGTTGGTGGAGGCGAATCCGGACATTGCTTGGCGCTCCCTATGGGCGTGGTTCGCAGGCTGGGGGCACCGTTTTAGGCGGTCTGCGGCGGGGGCGATAGTTTCGGATGGCACGCGCCGGGGACGGGGCGGCGCGCGCCCTGCCCCGCCGGAAACGCGCCAAACCCGACCGGAGGCATTCATCCGGTCAGGCGGTTGGCATTCTTGATCCTGGCGATCGGGACGCTGGCCGGCGGGCGGCAGCCGGCCAGCGTCCTTGAAGACGGCGTTAGAGCACGAACCACGCCGCCTTGGGAGTGCCGAGGTCGGGCAGCAGGAGGCTGAAATCGGCCAGCATGTCGCCGTTGATGTCGCCGGCGGCGAGCAACTGGCCGGGGTTCGGGCCGGCACCCACGGCGAGCTGGCCGGCAAGGCCGGTGAAGCTGGCGACGAAGGTGAAGGCGTCGTTGGCCAGGGTGCCGGCGATGGCGTCGATGCGCGACAGGTCGATGCGCTCGCCGGCGGCCTGGTCGAAATCGGCCAGGGTGGTGGTGCCGCCGGCCGTGCCCACCGCCGCCAGGAGGGCGAAGCGGTCGGTGCCCGCCAGGCCGTTCACCGTGTGGTCGCCGGCGCCGATCAGGAAGTAGTCGGCGCCGAGGCTGCCGGACACGGTGTCGCCGGCGCCCAGGACGAAGATGGTGTCGTCGTCGAGGATCGCTGCGGCGGCGGAGGCGCGGCCGATCGCGGCGCCGGCGGAGGGGTTGGACAGCGCGAGGGTGAAGCTTTCGTTCAGCTCGCGCACCGCATCGGCGGCAACGGACACCAGGATGGTCGCCTGGTGGTCGTTCGGGCCGAAGGTCAGCGTGCCGGCAGGCAGCACGCCGCCGGCGAAGTCCGCCGCGTTGGCCGGCATGGTGCCCGGCATGGTCCCGGGGGCGACGGCCCAGTCCAGCGTGTCCGTGCCCAGCGTCAGGCCGGTGCGGCTGACGGTGAAGGCCATCGTGGTGGTGCCGCCGGTGCCCTCGGCTGCGGCCTGCGCGGCCGGGCCGATGGAGTAGCGGGCGCCGTCGTCGCTGAGGATGGTGCCGTGCGCCACGGTGCGGCCGAGCACGGCGCCGCCGGTGGGATCGGCCAGGGTGACGGCGAAGTGTTCGTTCGCCTCGATCGCGGCATCGGCGGCAACCGGCACGGTGACCAGCACGCTGTCGTCGCCGGGGGCGAAGGTGGCGGTGCCGGACGGGAACGCCCCGCCGGCGAAGTCGTCGGCCGCGGCGGCGCGCGCGCCGGGCACCGCGGCGCCGGTGACCGACCAGGACACGGTCTGTTCCACCGCGGCGGGGCCGTTGCGGTAGATGCGGAAGGTGAAGTCGGTGGCGGCCGAGCCGGTGCCTTCGGCGCGGTTGGCGTCGACGGGGCCGATCGAGAGGGAGGCGTCGTCGGACAGGATCGCGCCGATGCCGCTGCCGATGCTGGCGGCACCGCCGGGCAGGTTGCCGAGGAGGATGCGGAAGGTTTCGTTGGCCTCGCCGACAGTGTCGCCGGCGACGTCGACGGTGAGGGTCTGGCTGGTTTGGCCGGCGGCGAAGCTGAGGCTGCCGGTGGGGAGCACGCCGCCGGCGAAATCGGCGGCATTGGCGGCGTTGCTGCCCGGACCGGCGATGCCGGCGACACTCCAGTCGATCTCGGCGGCGGCGGTGGTGTCGCCGCTGCGGGTGACGGTGAAGGTGAAGCCGGTGGTGCCGGCATTGCCCTCGGCCAGGCGGGCGTCCGTGGCGGCGACGGCGAAGCGCTGGTCGGCGCCGTCGACCACCGCGTCGGCGCGCAGGTTCAGGTTCTCGATGCGCAGGTCCTGGCTGGCCGGGGTGTCGGCCTGGTCGAAGGCGGTCTCCGGGGTGCCGTAGGTGTCGCGCATGTGGGCGTCGAAGGCGGCCTGTTCGCCCAGCGCGCCGGCGGGGACGTTGGCCGCGGCGGTGAAGTCGAGCGCCTTGTCGATCGCAGGCGAGAGGGTGCCGTCATCCAGCAGGTAGCGGAAGTTGCTGCCGTTGGCCTTGATCGGGTAGCCGTCGCCGCCGTTGGCGGTGAAGTTCAGCGCGACGGCCGTGATGGTGGCCGGCGCGCCGGGGACGACCTGGCCGTCGGCGACAACCTGGGCGAGGAAGTCGCCGTCCAGGTCGTAGAGCGCGACGCTGCGGACCTTCTGGCCGTCGGCCAGGTCGGGGTCGTAGGAGAAGCGCAGGCCGCCGAGCTGCGGGAAGCCGCCATTGCCGGCCGGGCGGCCGGCGGCGAAGTTCAGGATCGCCAGCAGGCCCGAGGGCGTGGTGTCGAACACCATCAGGCGGTTGTTGAAGCGCAGCGCGTTCTCGATGTCGAGCTGGGTGACCTTTCCTCCGGCGGGCGCCTCGTAGCTGGGGATGGCGCCGGTGCCGACCACGCCGATGCCGTCGCGGATGCCGCCGCCGTTCTTGAAGCTGACGGTGGCGGCCGGGGCGGCGGCCTGGGCGGCGGCGAGGTTGGCGTCGGCGGAGAGATTGCCGAAATTGGTCTCCTGCGAGCGGACGAAGGCGCGCTGGCCCTGGAGATAGACGTCGCTGTAGCCGGCGACGACGCCGAGCTTGACGTCGATCACGGCATCGACGGCGGCGACCAGGTCCTGCACGATTTCGCCGCGGCTGCCGGCGGCATAGGGATCGTCGGTGCCGTACAGGGCGGCCACCGTGTCGTCGGTGGCGACATAGGCGCCGGAGACGGCATCATCGATGCTGCCGGGCAGGATCACGCCGTTCTCGTCGAAGGTCACCACCAGGCGGCCGAGATTGTAGTATTCGCCGCCGGTGTTGACGATGACGACCGGGTTGCCGTCGGCGCCGGTGCGCAACACCGGGTAGGTCTGGGCGGCGGCGATGCCCTCGGACAGCGGGTCGGTTTCGTCGGCGAAGACGGCGTGGCTGCCGCCGGCGATGATGACGTCGACGCCGGAGAGCTTCGTGGCGAGGTCGAGTTCCAGCGTGTAGTCCTGCAGGTGGCTGAGCAGGATGATCTTGTCCAGGTTCTGCGCCAGCATCTGGTCCACCAGCGGCTGGAGGATGGCGGCCAGCTCGGCGGTGTTGTTCACCCCGCCATCGCCGTTCGGGTCCATCACCCGCACGCCGCCGACCGACGAGATCGCGGCCAGCACCTGCGTGGTCAGGCCGAGCACGCCGATGGTCTCGCCGCCCTCGCTGATGGTGGTCCAGGGCGCGATCTGGCGGTCTGCGGCCTCGGCGGCGATGTTGGCCGGGTCGAGGTCGGCCGCCGTGGTGGCGTAGCTGGCGGCGTCGCGCAGGGCGGCGGTGAAGAGGGCGGCGAGGTCGCTGTCGCCGGAGAAGTCGAGATTGGCGGAGAGATAGGGGAACTGGGCGCCGATGGCCGTGGCCTTGCCGCCCGAGGCGGTCATGTCGATGGCGGTGGCGACGGCGCGGGTGCCGAGGTCGAACTCATGGTTGCCGAACACCGAGGCCTGGACGCCGAGCGCGTTCATGATGGCGATGTCCACCCGGCCGAGATCCTGCGCCAGGCTGGAGAGCAGCGCCTCGTCGACCCCCAGGATGCGGCTGTAGGCGGTGATCAGGGCGGATTTCACCGCGGCGTCGCCCTGCGCAATCAGGAAGGGCGAGGGGATGTAGTTGTCGCCCGAGGCCAGGGTGATGCTGTTGGCGTACTGGTCCTCCAGCCGGTCGACGATGGCGGCGAAGCGGGGGGCGCGGTCGATCGCCTTCAGCCCGGCCTCGAAATCCGAGGCGTGCAGGATCTGCAGGGTGAAGCCCGGCGCGCGGTTGCCGGGGGAGCCGATCTCGTTGGCGCTGTTGGTGGCCACGAAGGCGCCGGCGGTGCCGGCCTGGCTCAGGCTGTCGGTCTTCGACGCGGTGCCGGACAGCCCGGCGGGGTTGGTGAAGGTGGCATAGGGGCCTTCGGGCGAGGCGCCGAAGGCGATCGCCGTGCGCAGGGTGTTGCTGCTGTCGTAGATGTGGATGCCGTCGCCGCCGCTGCCGAGCCCGACGCCCGATCCGGTGTAGCTGCCGATCTGCAGGCCGGAGGGGGCGCCGCCGCCAAACCAGTTGGTCAGGAAGGCCGGGATGATGGTGTCCGGGGTGGCGGTCTCGATGAACACCACCGATTCGCCGGGGGCGATGCTGGCCACGCCGTTCAGGGCAACGGCGGCCGCCGGCGAGCCGGAGCTGTCGTCCATCTTCCAGCCGGACAGGTCGATGCTGTGGGCGGTGTTGTTGGTCAGCTCGAACCAGTCGGCCTTCACCGCGCTGCTGCCGCTGGCCCAGGGGGCGATCTCGGAGATGGTGAG
>JBIPLY010000037.1:0-16332 GCA_044369385.1 Acetobacteraceae bacterium
GGCGCGGGCGATGGTCTCCAGCACCCCAATGACCTCGGCCCGGCGGGCGGGATCGCGCAGGACCTCCAACGCCCGTTGCGCCTGTTGCGGCGTTAGCGCCGGCAGCGGTTGAGCGGGCAGCGGTTGGGCGGGCAGCGGTTGGGCGGACGGCTGTTGCGCCAGGGCGGGGGCGGCCAGCAGAAGCAGGAGGATCAGGATGGTTCGCATGAACCATGCCCGATCACGCCGCGCCGGGCCGAGTCAAGCACAAGCGCGGCGCGAAGACCCTTGCGCGGCGAAACGTGATGGCCAACTGAATGGCGAGGCGATAGGAAGTCGACATGAAGACAATGCTGATGGTCATGGTCGGTCTGGCCATGCTGGCGACACTGGGCGTGCTGTTCGCCGGGCTGCTGGGCATGGCGCGCAACATGCCAGGCGGGCGGCAGAACGTGCTGATGCGCTATCGGATCGGCCTGCAACTCCTGGCGATCGTGCTGTTCGGCGCGCTGATGCTGGTATCGCGCGGGTAGCCGGGCTTCGGCAGCCGGGCTTCGGGCAGCCGGACTGGGGATAGCCAGACGGGGGCGCGCGTTTGACAGCCGCGTCGGCCCCAACCTATACCCGCCCGGTCAATTTCGCGGGTGCGAATGCGCCATCGGGCGGCATGCCCGGCCGGCTGGCGCGCACGGCCCGCTCATCCAGGAAACGGCGCGCCAGCCATGAAAATCCTTGTCCCCGTCAAGCGGGTGGTCGACTACAACGTCAAGGTGCGGGTGAAATCCGACGGCACCGGCGTGGAAACCGCCGGCGTGAAGATGTCGATGAACCCGTTCGACGAAATCGCCGTCGAGGAGGCCGTCCGCCTGAAGGAGAAGGGCGTCGCCACCGAGATCATCGCCGTCTCGCTGGGCGTTGCCGCCTGCCAGGAGACGATCCGCACCGCGCTGGCCATGGGCGCCGATCGCGGCATCCTGGTGGAGAGCGATGTCGACCTGCAGCCGCTGGCGGTGGCCAAGATGCTGAAGGCGATCGCGGACAAGGAAGGCCCCGGCCTGATCATCCTGGGCAAGCAGGCCATCGACGACGACATGTCGGCCACCGGCCAGATGCTCGCCGCCCTGCTGGGCTGGGCGCAGGGCACGTTTGCCAGCAAGCTGACCGTGGACGGCGACAGCATGACCGTGGTGCGCGAGGTCGATGGCGGGCTTGAGACCGTGGTGGTCACCCTGCCGGCGATCGTCACCACCGATCTGCGCCTGAACGAGCCGCGCTATGCCTCGCTGCCGAACATCATGAAGGCGCGCAAGAAGCCGATCGAGACCATCAAGCCGGCGGACCTGGGCGTCGATCCCGCCCCGCGCCTGACGGTGGTGAAGGTCGAGGAGCCGGCCAAGCGCCAGGCCGGCAAGAAGGTCGGCTCGGTGGCCGAGCTGGTGGACAAGCTGCGCAACGAAGCCAAGGTGATCTGACCATGACCGTTCTCGTCCTGATCGACCATGAGGGTGGCGCGCTGAAGCAGCCGTCGCGTTCCGCCGTCGCCGCCGCCGCCCTGCTGGGCGAGGTCCATGTGCTGGTCGCCGGCTCCGGCGTGCAGGCTGCCGCCACGGCCGCCAGCAAGCTGGCCGGCGTGGCCAAGGTGATCCTGGCCGACGCGCCGGCGCTGGCCAACAACCTGGCCGAGCCGCTTGCCGCATTGCTGGTGGCGCTCGCGCCCGCCTATTCGCACTTGTTGGCGGCGACCACCGCCAACGGCAAGAACGTGATGCCGCGCGTGGCCGCCGTGCTGGACAGCCAGCCGATCAGCGACATCGCCGGCGTGGTCGATGCCGACACCTTCGTGCGCCCGATCTATGCCGGCAACGCGATGGCCACCGTGAAGAGCAGCGACGCGAAGAAGGTGATCACTGTGCGCGCCGCCAGCTTCGACCCGGTCGCGGCCGAGGGCGGCAATGCCCCGATCGAGGCGACCGCCGCGGTGGACTCGCCCGCGATCTCGCGCTGGGTCTCGGCCGAGCTGTCCAAGTCCGAGCGGCCCGAGCTGACCGCCGCCCGCGTGGTGGTCTCCGGCGGGCGCGGGATGCAGAACGGCGACAACTTCAAGCTGCTCGATCCGATTGCCGACAAGCTGGGTGCGGCCGTGGGCGCCTCGCGCGCCGCTGTCGATGCCGGCTTCGTGCCGAACGACTACCAGGTGGGCCAGACCGGCAAGATCGTGGCACCGGACCTGTATGTGGCGGTCGGCATCTCGGGGGCCATCCAGCACCTGGCCGGCATGAAGGACAGCAAGGTGATCGTGGCGATCAACAAGGACGAGGAGGCGCCGATCTTCCAGGTCGCCGATTACGGCCTGGTCGCCGACCTGTTCGTCGCCCTGCCGGAGCTGGCCGCCGAGCTGGAGCGCGGCTGATGAATGCCCAGGCGCCCGCATCGGCGGGAATGGCTGATGCCAGTGCGGCGCCTGGGGTTCCCGCCATCGAGCGGGTGGGGGTGATCGGGGCGGGGCAGATGGGCAACGGCATCGCCCATGTCTGCGCGCTGGCCGGCATCCCGGTGGTGATGCTGGATGTGAAGGCCGACGCCCTGGCGAAGGCGATGGCGGTGATGGGGCGCAACCTGGATCGCCAGGTCAACCGCACCCTGATTTCCGAGATCGACAAGCTGGAGACGCTGGCGCGGATCTCGACCACCACGGAGTATGCCGATCTCGGCGATTGCGACCTGGTGATCGAGGCGGCGACCGAAAAGGAGGATGTGAAGCGGGCGGTGTTCAAGCTGCTGGTGCCGCATCTGAAGCCGTCGGCGATGGTGGCCAGCAACACGTCGTCCATTTCGATCACCCGGCTGGGGGCGAGCACCGACCGGCCGGAAAAATTCATCGGCATGCACTTCATGAACCCGGTGCCGGTGATGAAGTTGGTGGAGGTGATCCGCGGCATCGCCACCGGGGAGCCGACCTTCCTGGCGATCCAGGCGCTGGCGCAGAAGCTGGGCAAGACGACCGCGGTGTCGGAGGATTTCCCGGCCTTCATCGTCAACCGCATCCTGGTGCCGATGATCAACGAGGCGGTCTATGCGCTGTACGAGGGCGTCGGCAGCGTGGTGGCGATCGACACGGCGATGAAGCTGGGCGCCAACCATCCGATGGGGCCGCTGGAACTGGCGGATTTCATCGGGCTGGATACCTGCCTGTCGATCATGCAGGTGCTCTACGAGGGGCTGGCGGACAGCAAGTACCGGCCCTGCCCGCTGCTGGTGAAGTATGTCGAGGCCGGCTGGCTGGGGCGCAAGTCCGGCCGCGGCTTCTACGACTACAGCCAGACGCCGCCGCGCCCGACGCGTTGAGGCCCGCTTGAGCCGGCCCGTGCTCAGGCCGCGATGACGCGGCGGGCGCTTATCGGCGTTGGCGGGCCGGTGATGGCAGCCCTGGTCGAGCAGCTCGGCGCGGTGCCCGGGCTGATCGCGCAGGTGGAACTGCATCTTTCCCCGATGATCGGCGGCGGGCGCGCGGCGGTGCCAGGCGATGTGCTGGCGCGTGCAGCCGTGGTGCTGGACGAGGGCGGGGCGCTGTCGGCCGCGGAACGGGCCGCGCTCGCGCCGGGGTGTTCGGTGGTCGCGTTGCCGCGGCTCGAGTTTCCCGGCCTCTGGCAGGCGGGGCGGCTGGAAGACGCGGTGCTGGGGATGTTCCGGCGCGAGGCGAAATGCGATGTGCGGGTGGCCGGGTTCGTGCTGGCGCGGTTCCGGCGCGAGCGTCTGTTCCACAGCCCGGTGCATCCGGCGGGGCCGCTGCTGGAACAGGTGATGGCGCAGCTGCTGGGGCATCCGGGCCTGATCGGGCTGGTCGGGGGTGCGCCCGATGCGGCGCTGCGGGCGGTGGCACCGGGGTTGGCGGGCGCCTTTGCCGACCGCGCGGTGCCGATTGATGCGGCGGTGGCCGAGGCGCTGGGATTGGAATGGTGGACGCCGCCGCCGCCGCGCGCGGTGGTGATGCTGGCGGCGGGCCGGGCGCTGGGCGCGCGGCCGGTTGCCGAGCGCGTGGTGGTGCGCGCGGCGGCGACGGTGGCCCGCGCGGTGCCGTTCTTTGCCACCGCGATCGATCCGGCGGTGGCGGCCGAGGGGGCGGCGCTGCTGAGCACCGCCAGCGCGCGTTACGACGCGGCGGAAACAGCGCTGGTGGCGCTGGCCGAGGCGGTGGTGCTGGGCAGCGGCGCGGTGCTGCATGACGGCGACATGGTGGGGGGCACGCTGGACGGACCGATCGCGGCGCCGGAGGTGATGGGGCGGCGGATCGAGGCGCCGTGCCTGCTGGGTTTCGGGCCAAGCTTTGCGGCGGATCCGCACGGGCTGGTCGGGGTGCTGCCGCGCCTGGTGCTGCATGCGCGGCTGCGGCGGCGCGTGCCGGGGCTGATGCTGGTCCTCCCGGCGGCGCTGGCGGGGCAGGGCTGGCTGCGCGAGATGCTGGGGTTGCTGGGGGTGGGGGAGGATCGGGTGGCCTGGGTGGGGGCGGGGCCGGTGTCCTGCCCGCTGCTATGGGTCGCCGAGGGGCTGGACGCGCGCGCGGCGGCGCCGTTCGTGGCCGAGGCGGCCGGCGCGCTGGCAGGGGTGGTGGCGCTGGGCGGACCGGGACCGGCGGCGCTGTATCTGCACGAAGCGGGGCGGGTGGCGAACGGGGCGGCGGTGGCGGGGCTGCTGTCGGCGCTGGGGTTTGTGGTGGTGGATGTGGCGCGGGCAAGCCTGGCCGAGCGGATCGGGCTGCTGCGGCGGGCGCGGGTGGTGGTGGCGGCGCAGGGCGGCGCGCTGGCGGAGATGGCGTTCTGTCCGGCCGGCGCGGCGGTGGTGGAGCTTCTGGGCCCGGCGGATGCCTCGGTGCGGTTCTGGTCGATCGCGTCGGTGGCGGGGTTGCGCTACGGCTATGTGGTGGGCGCGGCGGGCGAGGGCGGGTTCGCCGTGCCGCTGGACATGCTGGAGGCGGCGGTGCGGCGGGCGGCGCTGGCGGGTTGACGGACGGGATCGCGCGCTTCGCGGCCGGGCTGGCAGGGTTTTCCCGGGTGGGGCTGCTGGCCGGGCCCACGCCGCTGGAGGCGATGCCCCGGCTGACAGCGCAGCTCGGCGGGCCGCGGCTGTGGGTGAAGCGGGAGGACCTGGCCGGGCGTGGCATGGGCGGCAACAAGCTGCGCAAGCTGGATGTGGTGCTGCACGAAGCGCTGCAGGCCGGCGCGGATGTGCTGGTGTCCGGCGGCGTGGTGCAGTCCAACAGCCAGCGCCAGGTGGCGGCGGCAGCGGCGCAGCTGGGGCTGGGGTGCCACCTGGCGGTCTATCACGGGCGGGTGGCGGCGCCGGGGGCAGCGTATGCCAGCGGCGGCAACATGCTGCTGAACCGGCTGTTCGGGGCGGTGCTGCACGACGTGCCCTGGACCGGGGATCGCAACGCGGCGATCGCGGCGCTGGCCGGGCGCCTGGGGGCGGAGGGGCGGCGGCCGTTCGTGGTGCCGTATGGGGTCTCCAGCGCGCTGGGGGCGGTGGGCTATGCCTCGGCGGCGGTGGAGATCGCGCGGCAATGCGCCGAGCGGGGCTTCGTGCCGGCGGCGGTGGTGTTCTGTTCCGGCAGCGGGGCAACGCAGGCGGGGCTGGCGGTGGCGGCGGGGGTGTGCCTGCCAGGCACGGCGATCGTGGGCATCGACATCGACGCGGAGCCGGAGCGGGTGCGGGCCGATGTGGCGCGGTATGCCGTCGGGGCGGCCGGGCTGCTGGGGGTGGCGTTCGATCCCGGCGGGTTGGAGGTGGTGGCGGGGCATGCCGGCCCGGCCTATGGCGTGGTGCATGCGGCGACGCTGGAGGCGTTGCGGATGGCGGCGCGGCTGGAGGCGCTGGTGTTGGACCCGGTCTATTCGGCCAAGGGGCTGGCGGGGCTGCTGGCGATGGTGCGGGCGGGGCGCTGGGGCGCGGGGCAGGATGTGGTTTTTGTGCACACAGGCGGGGCGCCGGCACTGTTTGCGCATGAAAGCGTGGTGCAGGGAGACGGGTGAAGCCTGGGCTCGGCCAACGCGGGACGGTCGCGCCGAAGATGCCCCTGGCAAACGAACAAAGTTTTTTTGCTTCTTTTTGTTCGCAAAAAGAAGATGCTTGTCTTCTTCCTACTCCGCCGGCCGCATCACGCCATCGATCACCGCATCAAGCCGCGCAAAGACTTGGGGCCAGGCGTAGTTGGCCTGCATGGCGGTCCGCGCCGCGGCGGGCAGGCCGGGATGGCTGCCGTCGAGGATTTCGGCAATGGCGGCGGCGATGGCGGGGGGGCCGTCGGCGACCAGCAGGTCCTGGCCGGCAGTGGCGCGCAGGCCCTCGTAGCCTTGGGGCGTGGTCACCACCGGCCGCCCGAGGGCCATGGCTTCGAGGATCTTGTTCTGGATGCCGCGGGCGATGCGCAGCGGCGTGACGCTGACGGCGGCGTGGGCGACCCAGGGGCGGACGTCCGGAACGCGGCCGGTGACCCGCACGCCGGGGAGGCTGGCCAGGGCCAGGACATCCGGGCCGGGATTGGCGCCGACGACATTGAACTCGGGAGAGGCGGTGCAGCGGCGCAGCAGCGGCAGGATGTCGCGGGCGAACCAGATGGCGCCGTCGGCGTTGGGCCAGTAGTCCATGTTCCCCACCATCGTGATCTGCGGCGGCGCGTCGGCCGGGAAGGGCGAGGGGCCGGCGTTCTCGGGGGCGAAGAAGGCCAGGTCGACGCCCTGTTCGATGGCGTGCAGGCGGCCGGTGATTTCCGGGGCGAGTTCGAGGAAGCGGGTGCATTCCGGGGCGCTGACCAGCAGGGTGGCGGCGCAGGCGGCCGCCGCGCGGCGTTCGTAGGTCAGCAGGGTGCGGGCCTCGCGCGCCCAGACATGGCGCATCGGGAAGCCTGCCGTCGGGGCGTATTCGCGCCATTTTTCCGAGTCCACGTCCTGCATGTCGAGCACGCGGGGGATGGCGGCGGCGGCGGGCGCTTCCATGATGTAGGGGGCCATGGCGGTGGAGAAGATGTAGGCCAGGTCGATGCGGTTTGCGGCCAGGGTGGCGCGGGTCCAGGCGGCCAGGCCGGCGTGATGGTTGTAGTCCAGCATCAGCGGGCGGCCGGGGCGGAAATGGGCCAGCGCGCGGAGCTTCTGCATGCGCTTGTCGATCGGGAAGGTGGCGAAGCTGGCGCAGAGCGGGCGGATGGCGTCGTGGTGTTGGGCGTCGGCGGGGTCGTCCGACAGGCAGGCGAAGTGGATGTCCCAGGTTTCGGCGAAGTGGCGCAGCAGGTTCGAGGCGCGGATGCGTTCGCCCTTGTTGGGGGGAAAAGGGAAGCGATGGGCCAGAAACAGCATCGCGGGCTTCATGGCGGGGATCAGCCGAGGCCGCGGACGATGTGCGGGCCGATCAGCCCGGCGACGGGGAGCGGCAGGCGCTTCCAGGCGGCGATGAACAGGCGGAACTTCGGGTTGAGCGGGTTGAGGTCGGGGATGGTCGCCCCCGGGGCCAGGCGGAAGCGGTATTGCAGCGGGGCCGGCTCAAAACCCCAGTTGCGTTTGAAGGCGTGGGCGCCGGTGCCGGTCTTGCTGCGGCCGAAATCGAACAGCCGGGCACCGCGGGCCGCCGCGCGGCGCATGACTTCCCAGTACATGAAATCGTTGGCGTAGCGGTCGCGGGCCGCGCGGGTGCCGCCGCCGTAGTACGGCAGGACTTCGTCCTTGTGATAGAAGTTCAGCACCGAGGCGATCGGGGTCGCGCCGTCGAGGATCGTGACGATGTCGGCGTCGGCGCCGAATTCCTCCAGCATGATGTCGAAGTATGTGCGGGCGAAAACCGGGGTGCCGAGGTTGCGGACGGACTCGGCGTAGATCGGGTACAGGCGGGCAGCGTCGCGGTCGATCTCCGAGGTGAGGCCCAGCGTGATGCCCTTGCGCACCATGGCGCGCTGCTTGCGCGGGATCGCCTTCATGTTGTCGTCGTCCGAGCCGGTGATCGGCTTGCGGAAGATGACGTAGAGGCCTTCCTTGACGATCCACTCGGGCGGGAGCCAGTCGGGGGCCTGGAGGTAGCGGAACTCCATCACCTTCACGCCGGTGCTCTGCATGAGGGATTCGGCGCGGGCGACCAGGGCGGCGAAGGCTTCGGCGTCGGTGGCGATCGGGCCGCCGTTGACGCAGAAGGCGACCGAAATCAGCGAGTCGCCGAACAGCAGCGTGCGCTGGCGCACCAGGGGCAGGATGCCGACGATGGCGCCGTCGCGCTCGGCGGCGACGTAATGCGTGGCGTGGCCGAAGGCGCGGGCGTTGACCCGGCGCCAGGCGGCACGGTGGAAGAAGGTGCCCTGGGGGTGGGCGAGGACGAAGCGGTCCCAGTCCGCCGCCATGGCGGGGGAGTCGTCGAGGTCGCGCAGACGCAGGGTCATGATGCTTGTTTTGGTTCGGCGATTTCGGGGAAGACCTCGTCCATGCGGCCCCAGGCGAAGTCGCGCAGCAGGCGATCCAGCCGCGGGGCGGTGCGGGCGAGGTTCAGGTAATGGCGAAGCCGGGACAGGCGGGAGGCGCCGGCGATGCGTGGCTGGCCAGGGTCGATTTCCCACGGATGGGTGTAGAACATGGCGCCGCGGCGCTCGGCGCGGTGGAAGCGGGCCAGGCCGCGGCGGAACAGGGCATACGGCAACAGCCGGAAATAGCCGCCGCCGGAGATCGGCAGGTTCTGGCCGCGCAAGGCCAGCGTGGTCATCGGCACTTCCCACAGCGCGCCGCCGGCGACCTGGTGCGGGAAGCGCGGCGCGTCCGGCGCGCCGTAGAGGTCGTGGCGGACCGGGTAGATGCTGGAGCTGTAGCGGTGGCCGGTCTCGGCGAGGATGTCGTAGGCCCAGGGGGTGGCGGGGCCGATCGAGAAGGTGGGGGCGCGGTAGCCGGCGATGGGCACGCCGCCGATGTCTTCCAGCAGGTGCTTGGCGCGGGTGATGTCGGTGCGGAATTCGTCCGGGGTCAGGGTGGCGACGCGGGCATGGCCGTGGCCGTGGCTGGCGAGTTCGTGCCCGGCGGCGACGATGCGACGGACCAGGGCGGGATGGCGCTCGGCAACCCAGCCGAGGGTGAAGAAGGTGCCGCGCACGCCGGCCTGCGCGAGCTGGTCCAGGATGCGATCGGTGTTGGCCTCGACGCGGGAGGGGAAGCTGTCCCAGCTGGCGCGGTCGATGGTGCGGGCGAAGGCTTCGACCTGGAAATAGTCTTCGACGTCGACGGTCATCGCATTCAAGAGAGGGGCACTCATTGCGATTGCCCGCTGCGCTGCGGGGTGAAGCCGCCGAACACGTCGATCAGGCGCTGGAAGACGCGCTCGCGGCGGGCGACGGTTTCCTCCAGGGCTTCGATGCGGCGGAGCAGTTCGGCGGTGCTGCGGCCCTGGCCAGCGTCGGCGGGGCGCAGGGGGATCACCTCGGCGCCGAGTTCGGTCTCGCCCACGGCCTCGCCGCCGCCTTCGAGATCGGCGTGCAGCTCATCGGCGGTGGCATCGACGATGCGGGCGTCGATGTCGTGGGTTTCCTCAAGCGCCGCGTAAAGCAGCACCCGCGAGGCCAGGCGGTTGATGCGGCGCGGCATGCCGCCGGTGTGGCGGAAGACGGCGGCATGGGCTTCGTCGGACCAGGCCGGATCGCCCTCCCAGCCGACTTCGGCCAGGCGGTGCTCGATGTAGCCCTGGGTCTCCTCCTCCGTCAGCGGGCCCAGATGGTAGCTGGCCAGCACGCGCTGGCGCAGCTGGTCGAGGTCGGGGGAGGCAAGCTTGCGGCGGAACTGCGGCTGGCCGAGCAGGATGGTCTGCAGGCTGGCCTGGCCGCCCTCGGTGATGTTGGAGAGCATGCGCAGCTCCTCCAGCGCGGCCACGGTGAGGTTCTGCACCTCGTCGACCACCAGCAGGCAGCGGCGGCCGGCGGCGCGGTGTTCGGCGAGCATCTCGGCGAACAGGCGGATCAGGGTGGCCTTGTCCGTGGCGTCGGTGTGGATGCCGAAGGCCTCCATGGTCAGGCGGAACAGGTCGTCGTGGCTGACCTGCGTGGTGTTGATGCGGGCCAGGGTATAGGTCTCGCGGTCCAGCTCGGCCCACAGGCGCTCGACCAGGGTGGTCTTGCCGGCGCCGACCTCGCCGGTGACGATGATGAAGCCCTCGCCCTGTGACAGGCCGTAGATCAGGTGGGCGATGGCCCGGCCGTGGCCGCGGCTGCTGAAGAAAAAGCGGCTGTCCGGCGTGAGCTGGAACGGCATGCCGGAGAAATTGTAGAACCGCTCGTACATGGGGTTGCGCCGGATGCCTGTGGGGCCGCGCGCCGGGCGCGGCGGGGTGTCGGAGGTCGGGGGTCAGAAGCTCTTTTGCACGCCCAGCGCGAGCATGTGGGCAGCATAGCTGAAACCGGCCAGGTTCGAGTTGGCGCGGGTATAGGTGTAGCTGG
Organism: Acetobacteraceae bacterium; assembly: GCA_044369385.1. GTDB lineage: Bacteria > Pseudomonadota > Alphaproteobacteria > Acetobacterales > Acetobacteraceae > CAMDGX01. The sequence goes on from JBIPLY010000037.1 coordinate 10,424, forward strand.
CGCGGGTGGACAGGGTTTCGGTCAGGGCCCAGTTCACCCCGCCGGTGGCGGTCACCGTCTCCTGGCGCACCCGCGGCCCGGCGTTGCGGGTGGAATAGGACAGCTGGGCGTTGCCGCGCACGCCGGGGGCCAGCTCGCGCTGCCAGCCGAGGCTGGCGGTGACGAAGGCGCTGTTGGGCCGCGCGCCCGGGGCGTCGCCGCTGAGCGAGGTGCGCTCGTCGCGGTTCAGGCTGGCGGTGAAGACGTCGGCATCCTGGGTCAGCACGGCGCTGACGGAGATGCGCCGCACGCGCGCGGCACCGCCCTGGGCGCCGGCGAAGTTGTTGTTCAGGATGACCGGCATGCCGGTGATCGGATCGATGGTGATGCCGGTGCGGCTCAGCGTGGTGCGGTTGGCGCCGTTCAGCAGCTCCTCGGCCGGGCTGCTCATCGCCTCGGAATAGCTGGCCGAGAGGCGGGTGCGGGCGGTGGGGGCGATCGAGCCGTCGAAATTGAACGAATCGCCGCCGTCGCGCCGGCCGTATTTCAGGGTCATGCTGCTGTCCGGGTCCGGGGTCCAGCGCGCACCGGCGTTCCAGATCACGCCGGAGACCCGGATCGGATTGGTGCCGCCATAGCGCACCTCCTGGTGGCCGACCTGGGCCAGCAGGGTGACGGTGCGCGACAGCGCATAGCCCATGTCCAGCGTGGTGGAGGCGCGCAGTGCATTCTTCAGAACCCCGACGCCATTGTACCGGGTGCGGTTGGTGGCCAGGGTGAAGTTGTAGCGCCCGAATTCCTGCCCGCTGGTGAACGAAGCGTCGCTGGTGTGCGTGGTGGTGTCGCCCGCGGCGATCGGCGGGGCGAAGGGCGAGGAATTGCGCAATCCCTGGCCCTGCTGGCTGGTCAGCGAATAGGTGTGGGCGGCGCGGAAGCTGCCATAGTCGCCGAAGGTGTGGCGCAGCTCCGGCGTGATCGAATAGCTGTTGGTCTGCACCCGGTCCTGTTGGCCAAGCCGGCCGGCCGAGGCGCCGCCCAGCCCGCCGGCGCGCGAATACTCGGCCATCGTCGCCGTGGCGTTGAGGAAGAACAGGTCCTGGAAGATGGTGGCCCGGCCGGTGGCGTTCAGGTTGGGGAAGAAGCCGTTCTGGCGCGGGTTGTTCAGGAAGTAGCGCATCTGCGGGGTGAAGTTCAGCGTGCCGCGCAGCCGCGGGGTGGCGCCGGTCAGCAGCAGGCTGGGGGTGATGCGGGTCATCAGTTCCGCCCCCGCCTTGCCGCCGCCCGCGCCGGCGGAATTGGTCAGGCCTCGGGCATTGTCGGCGGCCGTCACCTCCATCCCGATGCCCGGCACGATGGTCCAGGCGCGCTCGCCCAGCTGCTCCTCGACCGGGCCATAGGCGCGCTGGAAAGTGCGGCGCAGATCGCCCAGATCCACCGGCGCGCCCATCTGCGGGGCGAGCTGCGCCAGGGCAGGGGCAGCGGGCAGGCTGGCCAGGGTGGCCAGCGCCAGGGGGGCAAGCATCGGGGCGGCGAGCACCAGCCGCGCGGCCGTTCGGCGGGGTTCAGCCACGCTCATGCCCGCTCGCCTTCGTGACCATTCGTCCTCGCACCTCGTCCCCTCCGGCGGCCCTTCGCACGCGCAACCGGGCATGTCCGAGGCACGCCCATCAACTTCACGTCGATTCTTAACGTAAAATCTCAGGAGTAGGAACCGAAATAGTGATAGGCGCCGAAGGTGTAGCTGGTGGTCACGCGGATCTTGTTCAGCATCAGCGTGATCGTCGGGCAGGCCTTGATAAGGTCGAGTGCCGCCAGCACCTCGGAGCGCTGGGTGCGCTCGGCTTCGACCACCATGACCACCTGGCCGACCAGCGGCGCGATGGTGCTGGGGTCGGAGGTGGACAGGCAGGGCGGGGCATCGAGCAGGATGATGTGGTTGGCGAAACGGCGGCCGAGACGCTCGATCAAGGCGGTGATCGGGCGCGCCACGGTGCCCTCGGCCCCGCCCTCCAGCGAATCCACCCGGCGCACGCCAACCGGCAGGATCGAGAGGTTGGGGATCACGGTGCGCACCACCGTGTCCTCGATGCGCAGGCTGGGGGTGAGCGCCAGATCGATCAGCCCGGGCCGGTCGCCGACGCCAAGCTGGTCGGACAGCGCGTTCTGCTTGGCATCGACATCGACCAGCAGCACTTCGCGCTGGGTGTGCTGCGCGATCGAGCCGGCGAGGTTCAGCGAGGTGAAGCTCTTGCCCTCGCCCGGGCGGGCGGAGGTGACCATCACCAGGTTGCCGGCGCCGCGGCCCGGCGTGTAGCTGCCGCGCACCGAGCGCAGGATCTGGCCGACGGAGACGCGGAACTCCTCGGAGATGCGCGTGCGCGCCTTGCGCCCCACCACCAGCCCGGCGCGTTCCAGCGACACCAGGTCCAGCGTCAGCGGCGCCGGCACCATGGTGTCCAGGTTGACGCCCGGGGAGGTGGCGATGTCGTCGCGCCCGCGCCCGCGGATCGGCCGATCCAGCACCAATGCGCCGCCATCGGGATAGTCGGCGTCGCGCGCGGCGCGGTCCTGGCCCGCCCGGATCGGCCGGGGCTCGACACGGGGCGGGGCGGGGCGGGGCGCGTCCGCCGCGGCATCATCCGGCGCCGGGCCATCCAGCAGCGGCGGCGGCGGCAGGGTCTCCTCGGTGCCATCCGGCGCGCCATCGGCGAAGTCCGCGGCGCGCAGCGTGGCATCGTCGCGCGGGTTCGGCGGCGCGCGGTCGGCATCGACCGGCGGCGGCATCGGAATCGCCGTCTGCGGCGCGGGCGCGCGCCGGGCTTCGGCAGCCCCCTCGCCGGCCGCGCCCAGGCCGCCCACGCCGCCCAGTTTGGCGGCCAGGCGTTCGGCCAGGTGATCAGGTCCCAGTGCCATGGCTACAGCGGCCCCCCCGCGCGGAGCAGGCGGTAGAGCAAGCCGCCATAGATGCCCAGCAGCACCACGATCGAGCCGGTGAAGACACCCACCGAGATGATGCGCGCGCTCGGCGCGGTCACCGCGACCATCGAGATGCTGCCGGCCACCGGCAAGCCGAGGTCGCGCAGCTCGTCGAGCGTGTGGAAGGACTGGTCGAACTGCGCCAGCAACAGCGCCAGGCCCAGGCCCAGCGCGATCGCCGCGACCAGCACGGCGGAGGTCAGCAGCACGCGCTTCGGCTCCACGGCGTTCTGCGGCACCTGCGGCGGGTCGACGATCTGGATCTTGATCTTGTCGGCATCCGCCTCGGCCGCGGCGGCGATGCGCATCTGCTCGCGCCGCGACAGCAGCTCTTCGTAGTTCTTGCGCAGCACGTCGTAGTCGCGGTTGAGGTTCATGAACTCGGCCTGCAACCCGGGCGCGCCGCGGGCGATCTCCTCCAGCCGGTTGCGCTCGCGCGTGGCATCGGCCAGCTGGCGCTGGAGCGAGGACAGGGTGCTCTCGGTTTCGACCAGCCGGACCTTGAGCTGCTCATAGACCGGGTTGGGCTGCGAGCGGCTGCGGGTGGGCGCGCCAGGGTTGGCGGCAGCGGCGGCGGCGGCATCGGCAACGCCGGCGGCCTCGCGCTCGCGCTCCTCGATCTCGCGCAGCGCGTTGGCGCGCAGGTTCTCAAGCTCGCGGCGGGTGAAAACGACATCGGGGTGGTTCGGCGTGTAGCGCAGCATGAGCTGATCGAGCCGGGCCTGGGCCTCGTCCAGCTTCTGCTTGGCCGGGCCGGTCAGGTTGCGCAGCGCCGCGGCGCCCTGCTGGTTGGCCGCGGCCGGACCGTCGGTCTCGGTGACCAGCAGCGGCGGCACGGCGGCGACCTCGGTGCGCAGCATGTCGCGCTTGACGGTCTCGTCCTGGAGGCTGCCCTGGAGTGCGCGCACCATCTGCTGCGCGGTTTCCATGCGGGTGACGCCGTTCAGGTCGTTCGGCAGCAGGTCCATGTAGCGCGTGCGGAAATCGGCGCGCCGGCGCTCGGCATCGCGCAGCTGGCGCTCATAGGCGGCGATCTGCTGTTCCAGGAACAGGGTGGCGTTCTGCATTTCCGACCGGTTCGCGCCGGTCTTGCTCTCGATGAAGGTGGTCAGGATGGTCTGCACCACGTCGAAGGCCAGCTTCGGGCTGGTGTTGCGATATGCGATGGTGAACAGGTTGCGGGTGTGCGGCGTGATCCTGATTTGCGTCGCAAGTCGCAACACCAGGGTCTCGAGGTCCGAGGAACCGGAGATCTCAAGGTCGAGATCGGTGTTGGAGATCAGCCGCTCCAGGTTCGGGCGGCTGAGCAGGGTGCGTTGCAGCATGTCGACCTGGCCGGAGACGGCGTTCTCCACCGCCAGGCCGCGCAGCAGCGGGGTCAGCACCGCATCGGCATCCACATAGAGTCGGGCGGAGGCTTCGTAGCGGTTGGGGATCATGGTGACCGCCACCCAGCCGATGGCGCAGACGATCCAGGTGCAGGCGACCATCGCCCAGCGGAAACGCCAGGCGGCGGAGGCCTGGCGGCGGAGCAGGATGCGGAGCTGTTCCATCCCTAATCCTTTGTGCTAAAACCAGGTTTGCGGAATAATAAGCGTGTCGCCGGGCTTCATGTCGACGTTCTGGCAGATGTCGCCGTTCTTGATCAGATCGTTCAGCCGCACCGGGATCGTCTCGCGCTGATCGCCGACGCGGCGCACGATCACCGCCTTGTTGCCCGCGGCGAAGCGGGTCAGGCCCCGGGTGGCGATCATCACGTCGAGCACCGTCATGCTGTCGCGATAGGGGATGGCGGCCGGCTCGGTCGCCTCGCCCAGCACCTTCACCTGGCGCTCGAACGGGCCGATGAAGCCGGTGACCATGACGGTGACGATCGGATCCTGGACGTAGTCCTTCAGCTTGTCCGCCAGCTCCTCGCCAAGCTGGGTCGGGGTCTTGCCGGCGGCGACGATGTCCGGGATCAGCGGCGTGGAGATGCGCCCGTCGGGGCGGACCGGCATGTTGGGGACGCTGAGTTCCGGCGCGCGATAGACGCTGATGCCAAGCTGGTCGCCGGCGCCGATGACATAGGAACTGGTGCCCGGGCCGCGCGGCTCGGCGGACACCGGCGCGCCCGCGGCGGGGCAGGCCGGACCGCTGCCCGGCTGGCCCTGTGGCGCGCAGGCGGCCACGGCCAGGACCAGGCCGAGCATGGCGAACAGGCGGGGGGCACGGGTGATGTCCATATTCGGTCTCAATGCCCTCTTCTGCGCCGTGGCGCCACCGCGACGGGAGGCGTGCCACGGGATTTGAGACGCCGGGGGCGGGAATACACCCCCCCGAGCGCCGAATTCCGCCGCAACGGCGGGCCGGCGGCGGCAACGGGGATGGTAGGCGCGGAAGGAGTCGAACCCCCAGCCTCTGCCATGTAAAGGCAGCGCTCTGCCATTGAGCTACGCGCCTGCGATCGCATCCCGGCACTCCGACGCGCGGCGGGCATTCCGGCGGGCCATGTGACCTGCCTTTCCACCGCACCGCCGACCATCGCGCCTTCCGGTTTCATACGCCTGACAGCTTTCATTCGCCTGACAGTAACGCAAGTTCCGGGCCACGCCGAGATCAAGCCGCGCCACCGGTCCTCACGTTCCCGTCAGCCGCGCTCGACCGGGCGCGTCGGGGTATCATGCCTATCCGATCCCGGTAAAGACAGGCTTTACGGCGGGCGCGATGGCCATGGTCAACGGGTTGTGACTGGCGCATCAAGCGGCATCTGGGCCACGGTGCCGGCGCGGAATGCGGGGGAGAGTATCGGGATGTTGCAAGCCGACCCCGGGGCGCGGTATGGCTGCGTCGTTGTTTGATGTTGACGACGCGCCCCTTTTTGATTGGCGCGCCTGGATATTTTTCAGGAGTGGCTCATGACGCGTCTTTTTGACGGTTTCGTGGCCTTGGAGATGGTCGTTCTCGGAATTCTG
>JBIPLY010000297.1:0-5363 GCA_044369385.1 Acetobacteraceae bacterium
TATTGCGCCTCCGGCGGGCGCTCGGCGCTGGCGGGCAAGACGCTGAAGGATATGGGATACAGCGACGTGCGCAACCTGGGCGGGTTCAAGGGCTGGGTGGATGCCGGAGGCGAGACGGAGAAGGTGGAGCGCCCGGCCGGCGGCTATTTAGAACGATATCGTAACAAAATTGGCGCGAGTCGACGCCCCCCCGGTTGGGGGGTGTTTTTGGCCGCGTACGGTCTGGGGGGACCCCTCACCCAACCCTCTCCCCCAAGGGGAGAGGGCTTTTTTCCGGTGGGGCGGGCGTGCGGGCGCATGCCGCGGTTGCGGATGCCGGGGAGAATCCAATCGGGGACGAGGCCGGCCTCGATGCAGGCGGCGTGCGGGGCGCGGCCGACCGGGCGCGGGTACAGCGCGTACGGGTCCGCACCGCAGAACGCGTAGGCGTCGAAGCCGCACGCGGCATCGTACTCGTGTTCGTAGTGGTCTTCGTCGTCTTCGGGGGGGACCCAGGCCGGATCGAGGCGCGCGAGGACGCGCAGGAGCAGGGCGAGGATCAGGGCCACCAGGCTTCCGGCATCCGGGCGCAGCTCCGCGACCGCCTTTCGGGCGGCCTGCAGCGCGGGGGGATGGTCCGGGGCATGAGGCATTCGCAGAACATACCGCGAACAAACATCGGAGGAAAGGAAAAAAAACGAGGACGCGGCCGCGCATGTCATGCCGGCCGGGGGCGGACCAGGGAGTCGGGCTGAAGCCCGCCCTACGCGGAATGTGGCGGCGGGATCAGCCGGCTTCGAGCTCTTCGCGGAGCATTTCCAGTTCCAGCCAGCGTTCCTCGGCCCCGGCCAGCTCGGCGCTGGTGCGGGTCAGCGCGTCGGTGGCTTTCTGGAAGCGGGCCGGGTCGCGCCGGTACAGGTCGGGGTCGGCCAGGATCGCCTGGAAGCGGGCGATGTCGGCCTGGAGTTTTTCCATTTGTGCGGGAAGCTGCTCCAGGGCGTGCTTGTCCTTGAAGCTGAGTTTCCGAGCCGCCGTGGAGGCTGCCGGCGCCGGGGCGGGGCGGGGGCGGGCCGGCTCGCGCGCCGGGGTGCCGACGGGCAGCCAGGGCGGCGCGCCGCGCTGGGCCAGCATGTCCGACCAGCCGCCGGGATAGTCCTGCCACCGCCCGTCGCCCTCGGCCACCAGCACGCTGGTGCAGACGCGGTCGATGAAGTCGCGGTCGTGGCTGACCAGCAGCACGGTGCCGGGATAGTCGGCCAGCAGCTCTTGCAGCAGTTCCAGGGTTTCGAGGTCGAGATCGTTGGTCGGCTCGTCCAGCACCAGCAGGTTGCCGGGGCGGGCCAGGGCTACGGCCAGCGCCAGGCGGCCTTTTTCCCCGCCGGACAGCACGCCGACGGGGGTGCGGGCCTGTTCGGGCGGGAAGAGGAAGTCCTTCATGTAGCCGATGACGTGGCGCGGCTGGCCGTTGACCACCACCTGGTCGGCACCGCGCCGGCCGGTCAGGGTGTCTGACAGCGTGGCATCGGGGTCCAGGCTGTCCCGCTTCTGGTCCAGCGTGACCATCTGCAGCGCGGCCCCCAGCTTGATCGCGCCGCTGTCGGGCGCCAGCGCGCCGGTCAGCAGGTTCAGCAGCGTGGTCTTGCCCGCGCCATTGGCCCCGATGATGCCCAGCCGGTCGCCGCGCAGCACGCGCGTGTCCAGGTCGCGGACGATGGTGCGGTCGCCGTAGGATTTGGTCACGTCCTCGGCCACCACCACCATGCGGCCGGAGATTTCGCCATCGGCGGCGGCCAGGCGCGGGCCGCCGGGCGGGCCGCGGAGCTGCTTCGTGCGGGCGCGCAGGTCGTGCAGGTCGGCCAGGCGGCGGACATTGCGCTTGCGCCTGGCGGTGACGCCGTAGCGCAGCCAGTCCTCTTCCATCACCAGCTTGCGGTCCAGCTTGTGGCGGTCGCGGGCTTCCTGTTCCAGGGTTTCGTCGCGCCAGGCCTCGAAATGGGCGAAGCCGCGATCGAGCCGCCGTGCCGCGCCGCGATCGAGCCAGACGATGCCGCGCGAGAGCGATTCGAGCAGCCGGCGGTCATGGCTGATCAGCACCATGGCGGAGCGCAGGGAGGCGAGCTCCTCCTCCAGCCAGGCGATCGCCGGCAGGTCGAGATGGTTGGTCGGCTCGTCCAGCAGGAGAATATCGGGCGAGGGGGCCAGGACGCGGGCCAGGGCGGCGCGGCGCGCCTCGCCGCCGGACAGGCGATCGGGGTGCTCGTCGCCGCGCAGGCCGAGGGCTTCGAGCAGGGAGCGGGCGCGATGCGGGTCGTCGCCGGGGCCGAGGCCGGCCTCGGCATAGGCCAGGGTGCTGTCGAACCCGGCCAGGTCGGGCTCCTGCGGCAGGTAGCGCACGGTGGCGCCGGGCTGGACGAAGCGCTGGCCGGAATCGGCCTGGATCAGCCCGGCGGCGACCTTCAGCAGGGTGGATTTGCCGGAGCCGTTGCGCCCGACCAGGCACAGCCGGTCGCCCGGTGCGACCGCGATGTCGGCCCCGCGCAGCAGCGGGGACGTGCCGAGGGTGAGGTGGATGTCGGACAGGAACAGCAGGGGGGGCGCCATGGCGCGGCTTCTAGCACGGGTGGTTCACATCGGCTGCATGCGAGCGCTTGCACCCGCGCGAAATGCGGGGCAGGCTTGAATTACGGTCATGTCATCCGGCCGCCACGTTCCGGAGCAGACCCAGGCGTTCTGGCCAGAACCGGCACTTCGTGCCGCAACAATCAAGGAGAGGCTTCATGCTGACGCGTCGCTCCGCCTTCAAGGCTGCCGCGGGAATCGCGGCCACTGCCGGCTTCGCCACCGGGGCCGCGGCCCAGGCTAAGGACAAGGTGATCAAGGTCGGGCTCAACCTGTCGTTCACCGGCGCGGATGCGCTGGGCGCGCAGCGCATCGCCAACGGGGCGCAGATGGCGTTCGACGATGCCAACCGCAAGAAGACGGTGAAGGGCCACGTCTTCCAGATCGAGAAGTTCGACGACGCCACCGCCACCGCCGGGCAGTACGACCCCGCACAGGGCGCGATCAATGCGCGGCGCATGGTGTCCGACCGCGCGATCATGGCCGCGATCGGGCCGATGATGTCCGGTGTGGGCAAGGCGATGGCGCCGATCCTGTCCAGCGGCAACCTGCCGATCATCTCGCCCTCGGCCACCAACCCGGACATCACCGATCCGCGATATGCCGCCCAGTACCGCCCGGGCGGCAAGGCGGTGTTCTTTCGCACCGTGACCACCGACGCGTACCAGGGGCCGAACATGGCCAATTATTACGCCGACGTGCTGAAGGTGAAGTCGCTCTACATCCTGGACGACAGCGGCGCCTTCGGCGTGGGCGTGGCCGATGCGTTCGAGGGCCAGGCGAAGAAGAAGGGCATCCAGATCCTGGGCCGCGACCGGCTGGACCCGAAGGCGGCCGACTACGCCGCGGTGCTGACCAAGATCAAGTCGCTGGGCGCGCAGGCGATCTACTACGGCGGCGTGACGCTGGCCGGGGTGAAGGTGGCCAAGCAGGCCTATGACATCATCCCGAACGTGATCAAGGGCGGCGCGGACGGCATCTGGGGCACCGACTTCCTGACCGCCGGCGGCTTCCCGGCCGTCGAGGGCTGGTATGCCACCCAGGCGAGCCCGGAGCTGGTGGGCGACCCGGCGCTGGCCGGCTGGAACAAGCTGTATGTGGAGCGGTTCAAGGGCCAGCCCGACAACTACACCATCACCGCGCACAGCGGCGCCGAGGCGATCATCGAGGCGGCGCGCAGCCTGGTTGCCGCCAACAAGGCGGTGACGCGCGAGGGGATCCGCGATGCGCTGCAGAACGTGAAGGTGAAGACCGTCATGGGCATGGTCGAGTTCGACGCCAACGGCGACATCAAGAGCAAGATCGTCAGCGTCTACCAGATCAAGAAGGACGCGGCGGCGAAGCTCGACGACCCCTCGGCGCAGTTCAAGTATGTCGGCGTCGCGCCCGAGGCGTGATCGGACGACCTGATCCGGCCGCTTGACCCGGATCGCCCCCCGGCGCGCGCGCGTGCCGGGGGCACGCCCCTCCTTGCGCCTATCCCGCCCACCCCGCGCGCGCGGGGCATGGGGAACGCTGTGCCGGAGATCCTGACTCGATGACCTTCACCGATCTGCTGCTCCAGCAAGTGATCAACGGGCTGAGCCTGGGCGCGATGTATGCGCTGCTGGCCCTGGGTTTCACCCTGGTTTACGGCATCCTGGAGCTGATCAACTTCTCCCACTTCAACGTGTTCATGGTCGGCAGCTTCGTCGGGCTGTACATCCTGGAGGCGTTCGGCATCTCCGGCCAGTTGACGGTGATGGGGGGCTTGCCGCTGATCGGCGTGCTGGTGGTGGCCTTCGTCGGCACCATGTTGGCCTGCGGCGGGTTGGGGGCGGGGATCGAGCGCCTTTTGTTGCGGCCGTTGCGCCAGGTGCGCGGGCCGGCGCCGATGATCACCACCATCGGCATCTCCTACATCCTGTTCAACCTGGTGATCCTGACCCAGGGGGCGGATTCGAAGAACTTCCCGAACCCGCTGCCGTCGATCGAATGGCACATCGGGGGCGCGGAGGTGAAGCTGCGCGAGGTGCTGATCTGGGTGGTGGCGCTGGTGCTGATGGGCGGGCTGACCTGGTTCGCCGGCTACACCAAGACCGGCAAGGCGATGCGCGCGACGGCCCAGGATCCGGAGGCGGCGCGGATGATGGGGGTGGATGTGGACCGGGTGATCTCGGTTGCGTTCTTCCTGGGGGGCGCGATGGCCGGGGCAGGGGGGCTGATCTTCGGGCTCTACTACAACTTCACCAGCTTCATCATCGGCTTCAAGACCGGGCTGTTCGCGTTCACGGCCGCCGTGCTGGGGGGGATCGGCAACGTGCCCGGGGCCATGCTGGGCGGCATCCTGATCGGGTTGATCGAGGCGATGAGCGGGGCCTTCATCGCCAATGCCTGGGCCGATGTGATCATTTTTTCCATCCTGGTGCTGGTGCTGGTGTTCATGCCCTCGGGCCTGCTGGGGCGCGTGGCCCCGAACAAGTCGTAGGGGGGCGCGCCATGATCGCTTCTGTGCGCGCGGCTATCGAGCGGCCATTGGCCGGGCTGTCGCCGGAGCAGCGCCGGCGGCTGGGGCTTTGGGTGCTGTCGCTGCTGCTGCTGGCGTTTCCGATCCTGCATGACAACGACGCCGATATCGACGCGATGGCCAATGCCGGGGTGCTGGTGGCGTTGGCGCTGGGGCTGAATGTGGTGGTGGGGTTCGCCGGGCTGCTGGATCTCGGCTATGCCGCGTTCTATGCGATGGGGGCGTATTACTACGGGATTTTCACCGCGTTTCAGATCAT
>JBIPLY010000038.1:0-16278 GCA_044369385.1 Acetobacteraceae bacterium
CGCTGGGCGTGCGCCGGGCGGACAGCCTGGCCGAGCTGATGGGGCAGTGCGACATCGTCAGCGTGCATGCGCCGCTGAACGAGGCGACGCGCGGCCTGGTGGGCGCGGAGGCCTTCGCGGCAACGAAGAAGGGGCTGATCCTGGTCAACACCGCGCGCGGCGGCGTGGTGGATATCGATGCGCTGCACGACGCGATGAAGGACGGCACGGTGCTGGCCGCCGGGCTCGATGTGCTGCCGGAGGAGCCGGCCGATCCGCAGCGCCGGCTGATCAAGGCCTGGCAGGAAGGCCAGGACTGGATCAGGCATCGCCTGGTGCTGACGCCGCACTCGGCGTTCTATACGCCGGAGAGCATGCGCGACATCCGCTTCCTGTCGTCGCGCACCGCCGCGCGCTACCTGCGCGACAACCGGCTGGAGAATTGCGTCAACCGGGCGTTCCTCAGCAATCCGAGGTAAGAAAGCAGTTCTTTTTTGAAAAAAAGAACCAAAAAACTTCTATCCGTTTGCACCCATCTCTCCCGGGAGAGACGGGTGCAAACGGATGAAGTTTTTTTGCTTCTTTTTGTTCACAAAAAGAAGAATCTTCCTTGATGCCTTCCGACCCATTCTACTCCCTCCAATGGCACCTCCCGGTCCTCGGCCTCCCCGCCGTCTGGCCGCAATACACCGGCCGCGGCGTGCGCATCGGCGTCTATGACAGCCTGGTCGAAGCCACCCACCCCGACCTCGCCGCCGGCTACGACCCGTCGCTGCATGTCGAGGGCCTGGAATACGGCTTCACCGGCAGCGCCCATGGCACCGAGGTCGCCGGCGTCATCGCCGCGCGCGCCAACGGCATCGGCGTGGTCGGCGTGGCCCATGGCGCCACCATCACCTCCGTGCCGGTGATCTTCTCCAAGACCGTCGCGCTGCTGTGGCTGGAGCCGGCGATGGCCCAGGCCTGGCGCTTCGATGTCATCAACATGAGCTTCGGCGGCACCATCGCCTTCGACCCCTATATCGAGCCCGCCGCCTGGGCCCCGATCGCCCCCCACTATGTCACCGCCGCCGAAACCGGGCGCGGCGGGCTGGGCACGGTGATGGTCGCCGCCGCCGGCAACAGCCGCGCCAGCTCCACGGACGCCAACCTGAGCTGGTACCAGACCAGCCGCCACACCCTGGTCGTCGGGGCGGTGAACACGGCCGGCGAGGTCAGCGAATACGCCTCCCCCGGCGCCAATCTGCTGGTCGTCGCCCCCACCAGCGACGGCTTCGGCGATCCCGGCATCACCACCACCGACCGCACCGGCATCGAGGGCGTGAACGACGGCATCCTCACCGATCCCGTCCCGCTGGACTACACCACCCGCTTCGGCGGCACCTCGGCCGCCGCCCCCATGGTCGCCGGCATCGCCGCCCTGATGCTGGAGGCGAACCCCGCTTTGGGCTGGCGCGACATCCGCACCATCCTGGCCAGCACCGCGCGCCACACCGGCAGCCCGATCGGGGCGGCGGCCAGCGCGCTGGAGATCACCCCCTGGTTCGTCAACGCCGCCACGCGCCTCAACGGCGGCGGCTTCCACGTCTCGCACAATTACGGCTTCGGCCTGGTCGATGCCCGCGCCGCCGTCCGCCTGGCCGAAACCTGGGACACTGCGCAAACCTCCGCCAACGAACAGGCCGCCACCGCCAGCTTCTCCGGGGACCTGGTGCTGGACACCGCGAACTTCCTGCGCAGCATCCCGCTGACCCTCGGCCATGGCGTGGTCGCCGAACAGGTCACCCTGCGCCTGGAGCTCGCCGGGGTGAACGCCGCGGAGCTGGAGGTCGAGCTGATTGCCCCGTCCGGCACCCGGAGCATGCTGTTCTTCCATCGCGGCGCCGCCGACGGGCTGGGCAACCCCCCCGTCGCCTTCCGCCCCTGGACCTTCGTCTCCAACGCCTTCTGGGGCGAGGATGCGGCGGGCGTTTGGACCCTCACGGTGCGCGACACCGTCCTGAACGCCAGCACCGCCACCATCGCCGGCGCCACCCTCAGCGCCTTCGGCAGCGCCGCCACCGCGGATGACCGCTACATCTACACCGACGAATTCGGCGCCCTGGCCGGCATGTCCCATTCCGGCATCCTCTCCGATACCGGCGGCCAGGACACCATCGATGCCGCGGCCATTTCCGCCCCGCTGGCCATCGACCTCGCCCCCGGCGCCACCTCCACCGTGAACGCCAGATCCCTCCTGATCGCGCCGGGCACCCTGATCGAGAACGCCATCGGCGGCGACGCGGCCGATCAGCTCGCCGGCAACGACGCCGCCAACCACCTGCGCGGCGGCCGCGGCAACGACCGGCTGTTCGGCCGCGCCGGCGCCGACCTGCTGGAAGGCGGCGAAGGCCGCGACACCATCGACGGCGGCGAGGGCGCGGACACCATCCGCGGCGGCGCCGGGGTCGACGTGCTGCGCGGCCGCGCCGGCGACGACACCATCGAGGGCGGCACCGGCGACGACTGGATCGAGGGCGGGGCAGGGGCCGACACGCTGCGCGGCGGGCCCGGCATGGACGCCTTGTCCTATGCCGCCTCGCCGTCCGGGGTCACGGTGGCGCTGTCCGTGCTCGCCCCGGACGGCCGCCAGGCGGTGGGCGGCGGGCATGCCGAGGGCGATGCCGTCTTCAGTTTCGATCACCTGGTGGGCAGCCGGCATGCCGATGTGCTGGGCGGGGACGCGCGGCGCAACCACATCACCGGCGGCGGTGGCGGGGACACGCTGCGCGGGATGGGCGGCGACGACATCTTCATGTTCGGGGCGGCCGACCTGCTGGGGCTGCCGGCGCGGATCATGGATTTCCACCCCGCCGCGGCGCCGGAGGTGGAGCGCGACGGGCTGTCGCTGCGGCTGATCGATGCGGTGGCGGGCGGGGCGGACGATGCCTTTGTCTTCATCGGCACGGCGCCGTTCACCGCCGCCGGGCAGCTGCGCACCTGGTTCGACGGGTTCGACACCTGGGTGGAGGGCAATACCGCGGCGGGGGTGGAGACGGCGGAGTTGCGCATCCGGCTGGTCGGCGCCGATTTTTCCGCGCTGCTGGGGCCGGCTGATTTCGCGCTGTGATGCTGGCCGGTCGGGGGGATTGGCGGTAACAGGCGGTGTATCGGATCGAGGAGCCGCGCCGTGACCCGTCTTGCCCGCCGTGCCTGGGTGCCGCCTGCGTGCGAGGACCATGTGCTGGCGCTGGCTGCGCGGGTCGCTGCCCCGTCGGCGGAGGTGACGGCGCGGATCGAGGCGCTGATCGCGCGCAACACGGAGATCCACGACCGCGACTGCTTCAACCTCAACCCCGCCGCCAACGTGATGAACCCCGCGGCCGAGGCGGTGCTGGCGCGCGGGCTCGGCAGCCGCCCGTCGCTGGGCTATCCCGGCGACAAGTATGAGATGGGGCTGGAGGCGATCGAGGAGATCGAGGTGATCGCCGCCGAACTGGCCGCCGAGGTGTTCGGCGCCAGCCATGCCGAGATCCGTGTCGCCTCGGGGTCGATGGCCAATCTTTATGGTTTCATGGCGCTGGCCAGGCCGGGCGATGCGATCATTGCCCCGCCGGGCGCGATCGGTGGGCATGTGACGCATCACGCGGCCGGCTGCGCCGGGCTGTATGGCCTGGTCAGCCATGCGGCGCCGATCGATGCGGACGGGTACAGCGTCGATCTCGGCGCCCTGCGCGACCTGGCTCGGCGGGTGCGGCCACGGATCATCACCATCGGCGGCAGCCTGAACCTGTTCGCCCATCCGGTGCGCGAGATCCGCGCCATCGCCGACGAGGTGGGCGCGCATGTGCTGTTCGACGCGGCGCATCAATGCGGCATCATCGCCGGCGGGGTCTGGGCCAATCCGCTGGCCGAGGGCGCGCATCTGATGACCATGAGCACTTACAAGAGCCTGGGCGGGCCGGCGGGCGGGCTGATCGTGACCAATGACGCGGCCATCGCCGAGAAGCTGGACCGCATCGCCTTTCCGGGCATGACGGCGAATTTCGACGCCGCCAAGTCCGCCGCCCTGGCGATCTCGCTGCTGGACTGGCGCGAGCATGGTGCCGCCTATGGCGCGGCGATGGTGGCGCTGGCGCGCGCGCTGGCGGCCGAGCTGCACGCGCGCGGGATCACGGTGTTCGCGGCCGGGCGCGGCATGACCACCTCGCACCAGTTCGCCGTGGAGGCGGCGCCCTTCGGCGGCGGGCAGGCGGCGTCGAAAACGCTGCGCCGGGCGGGGTTCCTGGCCAGCGGCATCGGGCTGCCGATCGCGGCGGTGGATGGCGACCTGAACGGGCTGCGCATCGGCACGCCGGAGCTGGTGCGGCGCGGGGTGACGCCCGGCGATGCACCGGCGCTGGCGGAACTGATCGCCGAGGGGCTGCGCGGCAATGCGCCGGAAGGGGTGGCGGCGCGGACGCGGGCGATGCGCGGGCGGTTCCAGGGGATGCATTATGTCAGGCAGTAAGCATGTTCTTTTTTGAAAAAAAGAACCAAAAAAACTTTTTCCCGTTCGCTCTCGGCCGGTCCGCGCGCGGTGGGTGAAGTTTTTTTGCTTCTTTTTGTTCACAGAAAGAAGACTCTTTCTTCGGGAGATTGACGATGTCCAACGACAACTGGGGCTGGCGCGCGCGCATCGGCATGTTCATCGTCGGCAACGAGGCGGTGCCGGAAGCGGAGTGGTGGGCGATGCTGCCGCCGGGTGTGTCGGTCCATGCCGCCCGGGTCAGCGCGCCGGCGCCGTGGGCGGCGTGGCGGGCGGATCGGGCCGGGGTGGAGCTGGCCGAGGACCTGGCGCGCGGCTGCCGGCAGTTCGGCGCGATGAAGCTGGAGGCGGTGGTGCTGGGGCACAGCTCCAGCTCGATCCTGGGCGGCCGCGGCTGGGACGAGGCGGTGGTGGCGGCGATGGCGCCGCTGCTGCCGGCGGGGTGTTTCGTGACCACCAACGGGCTGGACTGCCTGGCGGCGCTGGCGGCGGCGGGGGTGGCGCGGCCGTTCCTGGTGCTGCCGCCGTGGTTCAACGACGCCATCGTGGCCACGGCATTGGCGACTTATGCGGCCCATGGCGTGACCCTGGCCGGGCATATGCGCTTCGATCCCGGCCGCAAGTGGCGCGATCTTCCGCCGGGCGAGCTGTATCCGGCCGGCATGGGCTTCGCGCAGGAGACCGAGCCACTGCACGCGCAGGTGCGCGCGGCGTGCCCGGCGGGGGCCGACGGGGTGCTGATCGCCGGCACCGGCTTTCGCTGCGTCGGGATCATCGATGCGCTGGAACAGGATCTGGGCCGGCCGGTGGTGACCGCGAACCAGGCCAGCCTGTGGCACTGCCTGCGCCGGGCCGGGGTGGGGGCGCGGGTGCAGGGCTATGGGCGGCTGCTCAGCAGTTGATTTGCCATTAAGCGGCAAGGCGCTATTCACACCCGCCTGCGGCCCTGCCGGCCGCCACCACTGTCCCGGATCGCGCCATGACGCCCCTGCCGCTCCACCTGCAGCGCCTCGAAGCCGAGGCGATATCGATCCTGCGCGAGACCGCCGCGAGCTTTCGCAATCCGGTGCTGCTGTATTCCATCGGCAAGGACAGCTCGGTGGTGCTGCACATGGCGATGAAGGCCTTCGCGCCGGGGCGGCTGCCGTTCCCGCTGCTGCATATCGCCACCGGCTGGGATTTCCGCGCCATGCTGGAATTCCGCGACCGGCGGGCGGCCGAGATCGGCGCGCGGCTGATCGTGCACACCAATCCGGAGGGCCTGGCGCGCGGGATCGGGCCGCTGAGCCATGGGTCGCAGGTTCACATGAACGTGATGGGCACCGAGGCGCTGAAGCAGGCGCTCGACGCACACGGCTTCGATGCCGCGATCGGCGGCGCCCGGCGCGACGAGGAGAAGTCGCGCGCCAAGGAACGCGTGTTCAGCCATCGCGCGCCCGGCCATGTCTGGGAGCCGCGCGGGCAGCGCCCGGAGCTGTGGGGGCTGTACAACACCCGCATCGCCGCCGGCGAGACCATGCGCGTCTTCCCGCTGTCCAACTGGACCGAGTTCGACGTCTGGGACTACATCGCCGCCGAGCGCATCCCGGTGGTGCCGCTGTATTTCGCCGCCGTGCGCCCCACCCTGCGCCGCTCGGGCGCCATCATCATGCGCGACGACGAGCGCATGCCGCTCGACCCCGGCGAGCAGATCGAGATGAAATGGGTGCGCTTCCGCACCATGGGTGACTGGCCGCTGACCGGCGCGCATGAGAGCACGGCCGAGACGATCGACCAGGTGGTGGCCGAGCTGCGCGAAAGCCGGGTCAGCGAGCGCCACGGCCGCCTGATCGACAACGACCAGGAAGCCAGCATGGAACGCAAGAAGCGGGAGGGGTATTTCTGATGCACACCCAATCGCACGGCCTGCTGCGCCTGCTGACCTGCGGCTCGGTCGACGACGGCAAGTCCACCCTGATCGGGCGGTTGCTGTACGACAGCCAGCTCATCGCCGACGATGTCCTGGCCGCCATCACCCGCGACAGCCGCAAGCACGGCACCGTGGGCGAGGAGGTCGATCTCGCCCTCTTGGTCGATGGGCTGGAGGCGGAGCGCGAGCAGGGCATCACCATCGATGTCGCCTATCGCTTCTTCACCACCGGCAGGCGCAGCTACATCGTCGCGGACTGCCCTGGCCATGAGCAGTACACCCGCAACATGGCGACGGGGGCGAGCAATTCGGAGCTGGCGATCATCCTGGTCGATGCGCGCAAGGGGCTGCTGACCCAGACCCGCCGCCATTCCTATATCTGCGCGCTGCTGGGCATCCGCCATGTGGTGCTGGCGGTGAACAAGATCGATCTGGTGGATTTCGACCGTGCCGTGTTCGAGCGGATCGAGGCCGCGTATCGCGCATTTGCCGCCGGCTTCGGTTTCGCCAGCCTGGTGGCGATCCCGCTCTCCGGCCGGTTCGGCGACAATGTCACCGACGCGTCGCCGCGCACGCCGTGGTACGGCGGGCCGACGCTGATGCAGCACCTGGAGGCGGTGCAGGTGGACGAGGATGTCGCCGCCCGGCCGTTCCGCTTTCCGGTGCAGTGGGTGAACCGGCCGAACCTGGATTTTCGCGGCTTTTCCGGCACGGTGGCCAGCGGGTCGGTGGCGCTGGGGGAGCGGCTGGTGGTCGCGGGATCGGGCGTGGCCAGCACGGTGGCGCGCATCCTGGGCAGCGATGGCGAAGTGGCGCAGGCCGCGGCGGGCGAGGCGGTGACGATCTGCCTGGCCGACGAAATCGACATCGCCCGCGGCGACATGCTGGTGCCGACGGGGGATCGCCCCGCCGTCGCCGACCAGTTCGCCGCCCATGTGCTGTGGATGGACGAGGAGGCGATGCTGCCCGGGCGGCAATACATGCTGCGCATGGGCCATGCCTGGACCAGCGCCAGCATCACCGCGATCAAGCACCGGGTGGATGTGACCTCGCTGGAGCACCAGGCGGCGACCAAGCTCGGCCTGAACGAGATCGCGCTGTGCAACCTGGCCACCGCCCGGCCGCTGGCCTTCGATTCCTATGCGCAGAACCGCCAGACCGGCGCCTTCATCCTGGTCGACCGCTACACCAATCGCACCGCCGGCTGCGGCATGGTCGATTTCGCGCTGCGCCGGGCCAGCAACGTGCATCGCGAGGCCTTCCTGGTGGACCAGGCGGCGCGGGCGGCCGCATTGGGGCAGCGGCCGATGGTGCTGTGGTTCACCGGCCTGTCGGGCTCCGGCAAGTCGACGGTGGCCAAGCTGGTGGAACAGGTGCTGCACCGCGCCGGGCGGCACACCTATTCGCTGGATGGCGACAATTTGCGCCACGGGCTGAACCGCGATTTGGGCTTCACCGCGCAGGACCGGGTGGAGAACATCCGCCGGGTGGGCGAGGTGGCCAAGCTGATGGCCGATGCCGGGCTGATCGTGCTGGCCTCCTTCATCTCGCCGTTCAAGGCCGAGCGGCAGATGGTGCGCGACCTGCTGCCGGCGGGGCAGTTCGTGGAGATCTTCGTCGACACGCCGCTGGAGGTTTGCGCGGCGCGCGACGCCAAGGGGCTGTATGCCAAGGCGATGCGCGGCGAGCTGGCCAATTTCACCGGGGTCAGCAGCCCGTATGAGGCCCCCGAGGCCGCCGATCTGGTGCTGGACGGGGGCTCGGCCAGCGCCGAGGACCTGGCCGCCCGGGTGGTGGCGCTGGTGGAGCGGGCGCAGGCCGCCGGGGCATGAGCGACGCCACCCGGCCCGAGGCGTTCGGCCAGGGGCCGGTCAGGCCGGCTCGCAGCGGATGTTGAGCAGCGCGGCACCCAGCCGGCGACGGTCCGGGGAGCCGGCGGTGATGGCCGCGACCGGGGCGGAATAGGGCTGCACCAGGGTCAGTTCGACCGGTCCGGCATGGGCGGGGATCGGTGCCAGCACGAATTGCATGTGGCTGGGCGCGGTGATCGGCTGCGCCGGCCAGCGCGCGCCATCGAGCAGGATGCGCATCTCGGCCATCGGGTAGTGCTTGACGATGCCATACAGCGCGATCTTGAGCGTGACCGGCACGGCGGACGGGGCCAGGTGGATGCGCGCGCGCCCGGAATCGCCGATCCAGCTCAGCTTGTCGGACGCCTCGTACAGCTCGAAGCCCTGGCGCCCGGGGATCTGCATCGGCGTGTAGGTGACGTCCGGCCGCGGATCGAACAGGGTGCGGCGGTCGAAGCCGTCGCCGAGCGCCACCGGCGCCTGGCTGCGCGGAAGCCGCTTCATGACGGTGTGGTACAGGGCAAGGTCGACGGCGTTGACCTCGATCAGGGCGCGCAACTCCTCCAGCGAGACCTCGTCGCGGCGCTCGGTGGTGAAGTTCTCCATGCCGATCTCAAGCGCGTAGGGCACCTGCAAGCGGCGTTGCAGCAGGCGCATGGCGGTCGGCATGTCCTCGACCGTGCCGACGGCCTGGCGCGTCAGCACCTGGGCGCAGTCCTCGATGATGGCTTCGCTGGGGTTGGGGTGCCAGAAGCTGGGCTGTTCCGGATCGGCGAAGGCGTGGCTATGGCTGAAGAAGCGGGCCATGCCGTTGCGCACCTGGCCATAGACCTCCGGCGCGCGCGAGGCGAGCATGTCGGCCACCGTGATGCGGTCGCCCAGGCCCATGCGACGGCGGTCCTCGGCCGGCTGGATTTCCAGGAAGCGGCGCAGCGAGAGCAGCCGGGCGATCGGCTCGCGCAGGATGGTGAATTCGGGGCCGCAGGCGCCCTCGGCCACCGCCAGCATCGGGATATGGCCGGACACCAGCGACAGCACGTCGCCGCGGGCCTGCAGCGTGCTGCCGAACAGATCGCCAAAGCCCTCGCCGACATGGCGGAAGCGATAGGTCTGCCCCTCGCCATAGATGTTGGCCAGCGTGGTGGTGAGCGACGTGCCGGCGGTCTTCGGCAGGTGGCGGAAGAACACGGTGCGGTTGTTGGGCTGGTCGGGCAAGGCCGGCGCGCTCCCTTGGCTGGGCGGGCAGGCACGGCGGCGACCCGGCCCATTGGGGCGCGAAGAATAGGCATTGGCGCCGGGCTGGCAACCGGCAATGCGAAGGCGCGGTGCGATCGCGATCACAGTGCGGCGAGCGGGCGGATTTGCGCCGGTGCTCGTTGCGGGGAGGGGGCGATTTCGGCTATTGGTCGCGTCCGAACAGGCTTTGATACATTTCGGGGGAGCGGCATATGGCGGCGGAACATACCGGCTGGGTCAATCTGCCCCTGCACATGCAGGGCGACGCGATGGACAAGATCCTGCGGTCGAACCTGTCCGAGCCGGCGTTGCGCCATGCCTCGGAGGTGGTGTCGCTGGGCTACACGGTGATCCCCGGCGTGGTCAGCCCGGAGCATTGCCGGCGGGTGATCGCCGAGTTCGAGCGGTTCTACACCCAGAACGCCGAAACCTTCGACCGCTACCGCTCCAACCGCGGCATCCTGCCCCGCTTCACCAACCTGCACATGGCCCTTCCCGTCCTGTCGCAGCTCTTCACCCGCAACCCGCTGCTGCTGGAAGTCCAGGACTTCTTCTTCGGCCGCCCCACCTCGCTCTACACCTCGCTGTATTACGAGCGCGGTTCCGAACAGCCGCTGCACCGCGATACGCCGGTGTTCTGCACCCGGCCGGAATACAATTACTTCGGCAACACGCTGTATCTGGACGGCGCCAACGACGAGAACGGCTGCCTGGAGGTGCTGGCCGGCGGCCATCGGGTGGGGGAGCTGGACCGCGAGGCGATGGCGATGGCCCAGTACGGCTCGCTCGACGCCCTGCCGCAGCTCGACGACAAGATGTGGAACGACTACCAGAAGCGGGTGGTCGATCGCTGCCTGGCGCAGGGGTTGAAGATCACCAAGCTGCACATGAACGCCGGCGACTGCCTGATCTGGCATCCGCAGCTGCCGCATGGCGGCTCGCCGATCCAGAACATGTCGAAGACCCGGCACAGCTTCGTGTTCCACACCGCCCCGGTGGGCGCGCGGGTCTATCACCAGCACGTGTTCTTCAATCCGACCAAGCCCTTTCCCGAAATGGCGGGCTGGGACCAGCAGGTCGTCGAGGGCCGCGCGGTGGTGCACCATCCGCAGGGCATCGCCTTCGGCCATCCGGCGCACCAGTCGTTCAAGGTGGACGAGCTGAACCGGGCCGGCCTGACCGAGGTGCCGGCGCGCCAGGTCTCCACCGTCGAGGCGCTGCGGATGCTGGCGCCCGAGGCGGCGGCCGCCTAAGCCCGCCGCCTAGGCCTGCAAGCGGGGCGGCCGGCGGTGCCCGGTCGCCTGTTCGTAGTCGTGGGCCAGCGCCAGCAGCCGGGCCTCGCTCCATGGCCGGCCGATGAAGATCAGGCAGAACGGCGCGTCATCTTCATAGGCGCCGGCCGGCACCACCACGCCGGGCAGGCCGGCGATGTTGATCTCCGAGACCGTGGTGGCCGCGATGGTCGTGTCGCCGAACAGCGGCGGCAGGGATTGGCGCATCTGCGGGAACACCAGGGCGTCCAGCCCGTGCGCGTCCATGACGGCGTCGACGATTGACAGGTATTCCTCCCGCGCGCGCAGGAACGGGGTCATGTCCGGCGGGGTGGACGGATCGGCCAGGCAGGGGGCGAAGGCCGGCAGGTCGTGCAGATAGGCCAGCCGCGCGCCGGGGGCGAAGGGGTCCTCGGCGGCGACCGCGGCGGCGAAGTCGGCGAAGCTCCTGAACGGTGCGTCCGGGCCGAGCCGGCGCAGGTAGGTCTCCATGTCGAAGGGCAGCGATTCCACGCCCCGCGCGTCGTAGCGCGCGCCTTCCGGGCGTTGCAGCGCGATGGCGGCGAAGCCGGTGCCGGCGAAGGGGTCGTCGACCAGCTCCGCGCCGCGCCCGGCCAGCTCGTATTGCGCGCGCAGGTAGAGCTGCTCCGTCTCCGCCGACAGCGGCGCGTCGCGCCAGCCCGGGCCGTACAGGCCGAGCCGGGCGCCGTGCAGCGCGCCGTGGGGGGCGGTGCTGGACAGCCCCGCCGCATAGCCGCCGGCCGGGATGCGCCCGATGGATGCCGCCGTCTTCGGATCGTCCATGGTGAAGCCGGCCAGCACATCCAGGCACAGTGCGGCATCGCGCACGCAGCGCGCGATCGGGCCGACCACGTCGCGCATGCTGGACAGCGGCAGCACCCCGGTGTTGGGCACCAGGCCATGCGTGGGCTTGATCCCCACCAGCCCCTGCGCCGAGGCGGGGTTCTGGATCGAGCCGCCGGTCTCCTCGGCCAGGCCCAGCACGGCCATCGAGGCGGCCACGGCCGTCGCGGTGCCGGCGGAGCTGGCCCCCGGCGCGCGATCGGGCACCGCGGCGTTCAGGGTGGGGCCGGCCCAGCTGTCATTGGCGTGGGTGCCGCTGGCGCTCAGCACCGGCACGTTGGTCTTGCCCAGCAGGATGGCGCCGGCCGCGCGCATCCGCGCCACCACCGGGCTGTCGCGGGCCGGCATCAGGTCGGTGCCGCCGGTGCCGCTGTACAGCAGGCGCCAGCCGCCGGTGGTGGGGAAGCCGAGCATGTCCATCGGGTCCTTGATCACCACCGGGATGCCGGCCAGCGGGCCCAGCGCCTCGCCGGCCGCCCGCCTTCGGTCGATGGCGCGCGCGTCGTCAAGCGCCGCGGGATTGGTGAAGATCACCGCGTTGTAGCGCGGGTTGTAGCGGGCGATGCGGTCCAGGAAGGCGGCGGTCAGCGCCTCGCACGTATAGCGGCCGGCGGCGTAGTCGGCCTGGATCTCGGCGATGGTGGGTTCGATCGGGTCGTGCATGCGGCACTCTTTCGCGGCGGCCTCGGACGATGCAGGCTAGGACCGCGGCGGCGCGATGCACAGCCCCGCACATGGGGGGACGCGACATGACGGCGATGTTTTCGCTGGACGGACGGGTGGCGCTGGTGACCGGGGCTTCGCGTGGGTTGGGCCGCGCGATGGCCCTGGCGCTGGCCTGCTGCGGCGCGCATGTGGTGGTGAACGGGCGCAACCCGGATGGCATCGCCGCGACCGTTGATGCGATCCGGGCCGAAGGCGGCGCCGCCACCCCGATGGCCTTCGACACCACCGACCGCGCCGGCGCCGATGCCGCCATCGCGCGCATCGAGGCGGAGCTGGGCCACCTGGACATCCTGGTCAACAACGCCGGCTACGGCAACGGGCGCACCGCCAGCGACAGCAGCGACGCGGAGTGGGAGGACATCATCGAGGTCGACCTCAATGCCTGCTTCCGCCTGGCGCGGCGCGCGGCCGAGGGCATGAAGCGGCGCGGCTGGGGCCGGATCATCAACATCTCCAGCGTCAACGCCGCCATCGCGCGCGAGGCCAATGCCAGCTACTGCGCCGCCAAGGCCGGGCTGGAGGGCATGACGCGCGCCATGGCGGTGGAATGGGGGCCGCACGGCATCACGGTGAACGCGATCGCGCCCGGCTACATGATGACCCCGGACAACATGGCGACGGCCTTGCGCGCCGACCCGGTGCAGCGGGAGCGCTTCGCGCAGCGCACCGCGCTGGGGCGCTGGGGCCAGGGCGACGAGCTGGACGGGGCGGTGGTGTATCTGGCCGGCAATGCCTCGGCCTATTGCACCGGGCATGTGCTGGTGGTGGATGGCGGCATGACGGTGCGGATCTGATGGGCGCGCTGGTTGGCTACACGCTGCGCGACGGCGTGGCGCACCTGACGATGGACGATGGCAAGGCCAATGCCCTGTCGCTGGCCATGGCGCAGGCGATCGGGGCCGGGCTGGACCGGGCGCTGGGCGAGGCGCGGGGGGTGCTGTTGCGCGGCCGGCCCGGGGTGCTGTGCGGCGGCTTCGACCTGAAGGTGATCCGCGGCGGCGACGCGGCGGCGCGGGCGGCGATGGTCGATGCCGGCATGGCGTTGCTGGAGCGCATCTGGCGCCATCCGCAGCCGGTGCTGATCGCCTGCACCGGCCATGCGGTGGCCGCGGGCGGGCTGATGCTGCTGGCTGGCGATGAGCGCATCGGCGTGCGCGGGGCGTTCCGGCTGGGGCTGAACGAGACCGCGATCGGGCTGTCGCTGCCGGTCTTCGGGGTGGAGCTGGCGCGCGCCCGGCTGCTGCCGACCGCACTCGCGGCGGCGACGCTGGGGGCGCGGCTGTATGACCCGGACACGGCGGCCGCGGTCGGGTACCTGGACATGGCGGTGGACGCGGACGGGTTCGAGGCGGCGGTGGACGAGGCCGTGGCCGGCGCCGCCGCGTTGGACCCGGCGGCCTATGCGGCGACCAAGGCGCGGTTGCGCGGCGCGGCCTGACCCCCGCCAGCCGGCCTCAGCTTCGCCGGAAATCCTCCGGCGCCAGCTTGCCCAGCTCGGTAAGCAGCATCGGCCAGGTCTTCAGCCCGGCATCGAACGACGACAGGCGGAAGAACTCGTTCGGCGCGTGCACGTCCTCGTCGGGCATGGCCAGGCCGAAGGTCATCGAGTCCATCCCCAGCATCGCCTTGAAGATCGCGGTGATCGGGATGGTGCCGCCGGCGCGGGCGGGGAAGGCCTTCTGGCCGTGGACCTGCTCCAACACGCCGAGTGCCGCGCGCAGCATCGGGTGGTCGTCGTCCAGCGTGTTGGCCGGCGTGCCGCCGCGCTCCGGGGTCAGCTCCAGCACCACGCCGGGCGGGGTGTTTGCGAGGAGATGGGCGCGCAGCCGGGCCTGGGCCTGGGCCGGGTCCATGCCGGGGGCCAGGCGCATGGTCAGCTTGGCGTGGGCCTCGGCCGGCAGCACCGTCTTGCCGCCGGCGCCGGTATAGCCGCCCCACAGGCCGTTGATCTCGATGGTCGGGCGCAGGGTGGTGCGCTCCCGCACCGTGTAGGCGGGATCGCCCCAGGGGGTGGCGCCGAGCTGGGCGTACCACTCCGCCTCGTCGAACGGCAGGGCGGCGGTGGCGGCGCGCGCGGCGTTGGTCACCGGCTTGGCGTCGTCGGCAAAGCCCGCGACCAGGATGCGGCCCTCGGCGTCGTGGATCGAGGCGAGCAGGGCGGCGATCTCGCGCAGCGCGTTGCGCGCCGCCCCGCCATAGCGGCCGGAGTGCCCGTCCTTGGCCGCGGTGCGCAGGGTCAGCTCCAGCCCGGT
This sequence comes from Acetobacteraceae bacterium, assembly GCA_044369385.1. Taxonomy (GTDB): domain Bacteria; phylum Pseudomonadota; class Alphaproteobacteria; order Acetobacterales; family Acetobacteraceae; genus CAMDGX01. Next base: position 14,595 of record JBIPLY010000038.1, read on the forward strand.
GATGCCGCGCCCGCCGATGCCCACGGTGGGCACGCTGGTGCTGGCCCAGCCGCCATCGGCCGAGAGCAGCGCATCGGCGGCGAGCAATTCGCGGTTGCGCTCGACGATGCCGCGCAGGCTGGGACTGCCGCACTCCTCCTCGCCTTCGAGCAACAGCTTGATGTTCAGCGGCAGGCTGCCATGCACGGCGAGGAAGGCGGCCACCGTCTCGATGGCGATGGTGGTGGAGCCCTTCACGTCTGACGCGCCGCGGCCGTAGAGCCGGCCGTCGATCTCGGTGGGCTCGAAGGGCGGCGTGTGCCACAGCTCCAGCGGATCGGCGGGCTGCACGTCGTAATGGCCATAGACGATCAGGGTGGGCTTGCCGGGCGCGCCGGTCCAGCTGGCGAAGACGGCGGGCTGGTGCTCGCCGTCCAGCAGCCGGGCATTGGCAAAGCCGGCCGCGCGCAGCCGGGCCAGCAGGAAATCGCGCGCAGCGTCCATGTGGGGCGCGAAGGCCGGGTCGGTGGAGACGCTGGGGATGCGCACCAGCGCCTTCAGGCGATCGAGGATCGCGCTGCGGTCGGCTTGCAGATGGGCGATGACGGCGTCGGACATGGCGGCCTCCGGATAGGGCGGGGGCCGATCATGGCCGGTGCGCCGCGTCAGGCCAAGGCGGCCTGGCGCGCCCAGGCGATGATGCGCTCGCGCGGCAGGGCGCCGGACTGGCGCGCCACCTCGCGCCCGCCGGCGAAGACCAGCAGGGTGGGCACGCTGGCGATGCGCCATTCGGCGGCGAGGTCCTGGGCCTGGTTGATGTCGAGCTTCACCAGGCGCATGTCGGGCTCCAGCGCGGCGGCCGCGGCGGCGAAGGCCGGGGCCATGGCGCGGCACGGGCCGCACCACGAAGCCCAGGCATCGACCAGCACCGGGATCGCGCTGTTGCGGATGTGCCGGCGCAGGCGGGCGGCGTCCAGCGCCACGGGGGCGGCCTGGAACAGCGGGGCACGGCACGCGCCGCAGCGTGCCGCGGCATGGCGGCCGGCGCGCACCCGGTTCGGCGCGTCGCAGGCGGGGCAGGCGACCTGGGTGGTGGTGCCTGGGTCGGGGGACGGGGCCTGGGTCACGCGGTGCTCCGGTGGCATGGGACTTGACGGGTATATAAGTGCAATCTAACTGACTGCAAGGAGAGCCGATGTCCCCGCCCGCCGCCGATGCCACCGAGCTGTCCGAGCGCGCCGGCGAGGCCGCCGGGCTGCTGCGGCTGCTGGGCAATGAGCGGCGCCTGCTGGTGATGTGCCACATTGCCGCCGGGGGCGAGGCGAGCGTCGGCGCCCTGGCCGAGGCGGTGGGGCTGTCGCAGCCGGCGCTGTCGCAGCATCTGGCGCTGTTGCGCGACAGCGGGCTGGTGGCGACGCGCAAGGCGGCGCAAACCGTGTTCTACCGCATCGCCGATCCGCGCGCCGCGACGCTGCTGCGGGTGCTGCACCAGCTTTACTGTCCGGCGCCGTGCTGAGCCGCCGGCCCGACCGAAGGACCCAGCGATGCTGAAGCCGATCGATGCGCAGGCGGCGGCACGGCCGCTGGGGGCGGCATGATGGATCTGTCGCTGGTCCAGGCGGGGCTGGGCGTGCTGTCGGGCGTGGCGGTCGGGTTCACGCTGGGGCTGGTGGGTGGCGGCGGGTCGATCCTGGCGGTGCCGCTG
>JBIPLY010000298.1:0-5350 GCA_044369385.1 Acetobacteraceae bacterium
GGCGGCGCGCGGGGCGGCGAGGTTGCCGGGCGGCGGCGACATCTGGGCGTGAGCGCCCGGCTGGCACAGGGCAAGCCCGGCCAGCGCCAGGCCGAGCCGAATGGTCCGGTGCGCGCGCATCATCCGCTTCCCTGCCAAGCCGCGCGAAGCCGGGTCAAGCGCTGCCGTCACAGCGTCACCACCTGGCCGGGGCCGAGCGCCTCCAGGAAGGTCGCGATCCCCGCCACTTCCACCCCCGGCGCCAGGGCGGCGGCGTCGATGCCGGCCATGCGCAGCCCGGCCTCGCAGGCGATGCGGCGCACGCCCAGCTCGGCGGCGGCCTCCGCCAGCTCGGCCAGGGTGGCCACGCCCACGGATGCCGCGCGCGCCTCGCCGGGGTCGGCGGCGTGCGGGGCGGGCAGCAGCGCGGCGCAGCCCGCATTGGTGGCAAACAGCGTCACGCGGCGGCCGAGTGCGGCAGCCCCGGCGGCGATGACAAAGGCGTAGTGCGCCCGTTCGTGGCCGCCGGAGATCAGCAGGATACCCAGCTCAGACCGCACAGGCCGGCCCGGATGTGTCGCCATGCGCCGAGAGGTCGCGCAGCGTGGCGTTCGGGCCGCAGGCGATGCAGGCCGGGTCCGGGCGGAGGGCGATGGTGCGGAACCGCGCCGACAGCGCATCCCAGACCAGCACGCGCCCGGCCATCGACTGGCCGATGCCGAGGATCTCCTTCAGCACCTCGGTGGCTTGCAGCGTGCCCATCACGCCGGTCACCGCGCCCAGGATGCCGGCCTCGCTGCAGCTGGGCACCAGCCCGTCCGGCGGCGGGGCGGGATAGAGGCAGCGGTAGCAGGGGCAGTCCGGGCCGGCATGGGGCTTGAAGGTGGAGAGCTGCCCGTCGAAGCGCAGCACGGCGGCCGAGACCAGGGTGCGGCGCGCCAGCACGCAGGCATCCGAGATCATGAAGCGGGTGGGGAAATTGTCGGTGCCGTCGCAGACGATGTCGTATTGCGCGATCAGGTCCAGGATGTTGTCCGGCGCCAGGCGCAGCCGATGCGGCACCACCTTCGCCAGCGGGTTGATCGCGTTGGCCCGCGCAATGGCACTGTCCACCTTCGGCGTGCCGATCGAAGCCGTGGTGTGGGCGATCTGGCGTTGCAGGTTGGACAGGTCGACGACATCGTCGTCCACCAGCCCGATCGTGCCCACCCCGGCGGCGGCGAGATACATCAGCAGCGGGCTGCCCAGGCCGCCGGCGCCGACCAGCAGCACGCGGGCCTCGCGCAGCTTGGCCTGGCCGGTGCCGCCGACCTCGCGCAACAGGATGTGGCGGGAATAGCGGCCGATCTCGTCTTCGGTGAAATCGAGGTTCATGGCGGCATCATAGGCTGCCGCGGGCGGGCTGTCAGCGTGCGGGCTGTCGGCGGGACGGCGGGGCGGCTATGCTGCGCGCCGCGCAACCAAGCAGGGGGAAGCCGCCATGCCGCGACAGCTCTACGAACTGGTCGGCGCCGATCCGGCCCGCCGCTTCAGCCCCTATTGCTGGCGCATCCGCATGGCGCTGGCGCACAAGGGACTGGCGGCCGATGTGGTGCCGTGGCGCTTCACCGAGACCGACCGCCTGGCCTTCGCGGGCACGGACAAGGTGCCGGTGCTGGTGGACGGCGCGCGGGTGCTGCACGATTCGGGCCACATCGCGGAATACCTCGACGCCACCTATCCCGACGCCCCCGCGCTGTTCGGCGGCGACATCGCGGCGCGGCGCTTCGTCCTGGCCTGGACCAACACGGTGCTGCACCCGGCGATCGTGCGGCTGATCGTGTCGGACATCCCCGCGGTGCTCGATCCCCACGCGCGCGCGTATTTCGTCGCCAATCGCGAGGCGCGCTTCGGCATGACGCTGGCACAGGTCACGGCCGGGCGGGAAGAGCGGCTGGCGGCGTTCCATGCCCTGCTGGCGCCGCTGCGCCAGGTGCTGGGCGAGCAGGACTTCCTGGGCGGTGCGGCGCCGGATTACGGCGACTACGCGGTGTTCGGGGCGTTCCAATGGGCGCGCTGCACCAGCGCGTTCGGGCTGCTGGCGCCGGGCGATGCGGTGCATGGCTGGCGCGCGCGGATGCTGGAGCTGTTCGGCGGCCTGGCGCGGGAGGTGCCCGCTTTCGACTGACGGCGTTCGACTGAGGGCCGCTATTTCTTCTCCGGCAGCGCAATCCCCGCCAGCGCTTCCCAGAATCGGATCACGAAGGCGTCGTCGCGCCCGCCATGCCCCGCCGCGGCGGCCGCGAGAAAGAGCTGGTGCGCGGCGGAGGCGAGCGGCAGCGGGAAGGTGAGCGCGCGCGCCTGGTCCAGCACGATCCCAAGGTCCTTCACGAAGATGTTCACCGAGGAGAGCGGCGTGTCGTCGCCAGCCAGGATGTGCGGCACGCGGTTCTGGAACATCCACGAACTGCCGGCCGAGGTGCTGATCACCTCGAACAAGGTCTGCGGATCGGCGCCGGCGCGGATGCCCAGCGCCATCGCCTCCGCGGCCGTTGCGATGTGCACACCGGCCAGCAACTGGTTCACCATCTTCACCGTGCTGCCGGCGCCCACCGCATCCCCCAGGCGCCAGACCTTGCCGCCGATCGCCGCCAGCACCGGCTCCGCCCGCGCAAACGCCGCCGGGCTGCCCGACGCCATCACCGTCATCGAGCCGCCGCGCGCCGCCACCTGGCCGCCCGAGACCGGCGCGTCCAGCAACATCCGCCCGGCCTGCTCGACGCGCGCGGCGATCGCGCGCACCGCCTCCGGCGCCACCGTGGTGCAGCACAGCACCACGGCATCGGGCGCCAGGCGGGCCATGCAGCCCTCCTGCCCGAACAGCACCGCCTCGGCCTGCGCCGCGTTCACCACGAACACCACCGCGGCCTCGATCCCGTCCGGCAAATCACAGGCCCGCCCCACGGCATGGCCGCCCGCCGCCACCAGCTCGGCCCGAACCGCCTCCCGCAGCTCGGCGCCATGCACCTCATGCCCGGCCTGAACCAGGTTCAACGCCGCCCCCATGCCCATGGTGCCAAGGCCGATGACCGCTACGCGCATGGTGTGGGCTCCTTGGAAGGAAGGAAGGCAAGGCTGGGGCTTCGCCCCAAACCCCACCAGGGGGCCGAGCCCCCTGGACCCTCATAATCTTCGCCTTCGGCGGGGAGGGGCCGTCGAGGCCAATCGGACCGCCTGGGTGGCCCCTCCCCGCCGAAGGCGAAACGGATAAGGTCCAGGGGCTTGGCCCCTGGCGGGTCTGGGCGGAGCCCAGCCTTGCCTTTCTTGCCTTCCAGCGCGCTCACAACCGGTCGCGGAAGCGTTCGACGGCGGCGACGAGGGCTCGGCGGGTTCCGGGTTCGAGGGCGGAGTGTCCGGCGTCGGGGATCAGGGTGAGGCGGGCTGCGGGCCAGTGTGCGGCGAGGTCGAAGGCGGAGATGGGGGGGCAGACCATGTCGTATCGGCCCTGGACGATATCGGCGGGGATATGGGCGATTTTGGGCATATGGGCGAGGAGGCCGCCGGGGGGCAGGAACAGGTTGTGGGTGAAGAAGTGGGCTTCGATGCGGGCCAGGCCGAGGGCGGTTCGGTCCTGGGCGAAGGCGGCGACCGAATCGGGGCTGGGCAGCAGGGTGGAGCAGGAGGCTTCATAGACCGACCAGGCGCGGGCGGCGGCCATGTGGATGGCGGGGTCGGGGTCGCAGAGGCGTTTCAGGTAGCTGGCCAGCAGGGTGGGGCGCTCGGCTTCGGGCAGGAAGCTGGTGAAGGCGGCGTGGGTTTCGGGGAAGACGGCGGCCAGGCCGTGCAGGAACCAGTCCACTTCGCTGTCGCGCCCGAGGAAAATGCCGCGCAGGACGCAGCCGGCGACGCGGGTGGGGTGGGTCTGGGCGTAGGCCAGGGCCAGGGTGGAGCCCCAGGAGCCGCCGAAGAGGAGGAATTTCTCGACCGCGAGGTGGCGGCGCAGTTCCTCGATATCCTCGACCAGGTGGGGGGTGGTGTTGGCTTCCAGGCTGCCGAGCGGGCGGGAGCGGCCGGCGCCGCGCTGGTCGTAAATGACCACGCGCCAGAAATTGGGGTCGAAGAAGCGGCGGTGGATGGTGCCGGCGCCGGCGCCGGGGCCGCCATGCAGGAACAGCACCGGCACGCCGCGGGGATTGCCGACCTGTTCCCAATACATGGTGTGGCCGTCCGACAGCGGCAGCGTGCCGGTCTGGAATGGGCCGATATCGGGGAAGAGGTCACCACGGGGCATTTTTCCGACACTATACGCCTGACGCATGGCGCAACAGGGGGCGGGCGGGTATTCTGGGGTCATGGAACGGGTTTGGTTCGGGTTTGGCGCGCTGGCGGGGCTGGGGGCGGTGGGGTTGGCCGCCTGGGCCGCGCATATGAAGATCGACCCGGCGGCCGCCGCGGCGGTGCGCGAGGCGGCGATGGCGCAGGGCACGCACGCCATCGTGCTGCTGATCTGCGGGGTGCGGGGCGGGCGATGGTGCAATTTCGCCGGCACGTTCTTCGCGCTGGGGCTGCTGTTCTTCTGCGGCGGAATCTACGGCAAGCACCTGGCCGGGCTGCCGATCGGCGCGGTGACGCCGTTCGGGGGCGTGATGCTGATGATCGGCTGGGCGATGCTGTTCGTGGCGGCACTGCGTAAGCGGACCCGTTGATCTGGTGAACGGGTGATCCGCAGCGCCTATCTGGCGGCCGAGGGGCTGGAGGCGGTGCTGGGCGAGGAGCTGGCGCGCGCCGGGGTGGCGCTGTCTTGGCACGGGCGGTTGGCGTTGTCCGAGGCGCTGCCGGTGGCCAGCCTGTGGGCGCTGGATGCCTGGACCGATGTGCGCGAGGTGGAGGTGGCCTCCGTCAAGGCGGCGGCGGATGCGTTGCGGGCGGTGCAGCGCAACTGGGCGGCCTATGGCGCGGGGCATCACCGGCGCATGGCGTTGATTTCAGAGCGTTTGCCGCCGGTCAAGGCGCGGGCGCTGGTGTTTCCGGAGCCGGCCCCGGCGGGGCATCTGGGGGGCTGGACGCTGCTGGCGCCGGATCGGCTGCTGTTCAGCCCGGCCAAGACCAGCCCGTTCGTGAACGGCGAATGCCGGTTCGAGGAGGACCGGGTGGGGCCGCCCAGCCGGGCCTATCTGAAGCTGTGGGAGGCGTGCACGCGGCTGGGGGCGCATCCGGGGCCGGGGGAGACGTGCCTGGACCTGGGGGCGTCGCCGGGGGGGTGGACCTGGGCGATTGCGCAGTTGGGGGGCGCGGTGGTGGCGGTGGACCGGGCGCCGCTGGAGCCGCGCGTGGCGGCGATGGCTGGGGTCTCGTTTCGCCAGGGCAGTGCGTTTTCGGTGGTGCCGGAGAG
>JBIPLY010000616.1:0-5346 GCA_044369385.1 Acetobacteraceae bacterium
GATTTGATTGAACGGCTTCGTGATCAAGCAAATGAATTTCTTAAAAGAGTGAAAGAGTTCAAAGATAGTGCGGATGGTGTAGCATGATGAACCTCACATACAGACAACTGATTCTCTTGACAACGGCTATCACCCTGTTCTATGATGAGGTCGCAAAGACTTCTACTCCTGAAATGAAACGGGAACTGATGGAACTTGGTGAGATTATTCAATCTGCTGCACTGAAGGTAAAACCATGAGTAGATTTACTGAAAACCCAGACGAAATTGTGCTGGAAGATGTGAAGATGTTTCACCTAGAAAGTATGAATGAACGATCACTATGGATTGGTGTTTACGGACAAGATGGTAAGATTTATCATTTAAATATCACTGGAGATCAACTAAAATACTACTGGAGCGACGAAACGCCGTGACCTGGAAAGAATACTGGCAGATGACCAAATGGGAATGGTTTATTGAGGGTTTCTGTAATATCTCAAACATCATATCTTGTTATAATTTTCCAGAACCTTATGGGTATGATGACTTCTGGGAGTCATTATCTTGGGGTTGGATGTGCGAATACATCTATCCTTATGATGACCCATATAATCCCCGTATTTCACCTGAACGAAAGTTGAGGTTAGGAAGATGGAGTTAATAAACAAGTGGATTATCTCAAATAGATTTCTTCGTTATACTTCATTTTGGTGGTGGTATCGTCTTATGAGTCATCAAGGCTTTCGCTTTGATGATTATCATGTATGGGGAGAGTTTTGGCACTCTCTGAATGGTGGATGGTTAGATATGAATTATCAATGGGCATTTGAACAATTCTGGGGTAAAGGTGCAAAACCTGAGAGGATTGTACTACCTGCAAAAGACTTTGATGCTCTTGTAGAACGGTTGAATAAACCACCAGACCCCAAAGTAGTAGAAAGATTCAAAGAAATATTAAATCGTAAAGCACCTTGGGATGATATGATGAATAAGTTTGCTGTGGTTCTTTCAAGTCTTGTAGATGATGCTACTGTGAGTATTCAAATTTTAGTTGAAAGTGAGATGTCTGCCGAACAACTTACAACTTATTATAAGTGTAAGAGTATTACGATTAGTGATGTTTATGTGGAGAAACTATGATTGAAGTAACACAAAGAGAAGATGGTTCCTTTGATATTTCATGGGACGAAAATGATCCTACCGAAAGTATCTTGAACACTTGGACAGAACAAGATTTTATTGATTGCATCAGACAAGAGTGTGAGAGGACACTTTGGGCACTTTCTGAACTGTCCACTGAGGACGCCACAGACCCCTCTGATGAATCATAGTAGCTACATAATCAATTCACATTATGGCTCTCACAGCTGAACAAGGTTATAAGATCAGAGAAGAATACTCTGATGTAAAAGAAAAACAGATCTGTGAGAAACACAATCTCCAGCAGATTGGTGGTAGCCGTACTAAGATTGATGGGTCCAATGGTGACATCAATAAAAGTATTAAAAATGCAAGTGGTAGTAGCACTCAGGTTCACTTAACTACTCAGAATCACTTTATTAAAACTCTCGGTATTGTTGGAAATGCCGCTGAGTTTATTCGTTTGTTTTGTGGTAACAAAGATCTCAACAACAACGGAAAAGATCGTTATACCATTAAACAAATTGATTCCGAATATATCCATGAGTTCAAGAACTTTTTAACTCAGAATAAAAAAGAAGTTGTGGATCTCGTTATTCGCAACGGGTTCAATATCACTCATGTGATCTACAACGACATCAAGAATAATGTTGAGTATGAATTAACTTATAACGATATTGTTAATAAATTAGATGATTGCGAGTGGGTTTTTCTTCGTGGTGGTATTCACCTGAAAAACTCGCAAGGTAAAACTTATTTTCATTTTCAGAGAGAAGGTAAGAAAAACCCCAGTAATCGGTACAATGTTCTGTTTCACATTCATAAAAACTTGTTCCTGTGACAGTTCTCTGGCTGTCCACTGATCACGCCACCGACCCCTCCCATACATCATACTAGCCAAGTAATCAATCAAGACACATGGCAACTCGCGGACGAATTGGTATTCAACTTTCCGATGGTTCTATTCTGAGTGTTTATTCTCATTGGGATAATTACCCCGAGTGGAATGGTAAGAAACTCAAAGAACACTTCAACTCTTACGAACAAGCTGCAGAGTTGATTGATGGTGGTGACATCAGTTCTCTGTGGACTGACACTGACTGGAATCACATGAAGATGGAAGAACACCGCACTCTTTATTATGCTGAGCGTGGTCAAGAAGATCAAGATGTAGAACCTAATCTTGACAACTCATTCCAAGCTTTCATCAAAGGTGTAAATGATTCGTGGGCAGACTATGCCTACCTCTTTGCCGATGGTGAGTGGAAGTGTTATACTACTAAAGGTAATGAACTAATGATCCCTGCGTGATATGAAAGACCTCATTCAAGTGAAGTATTACTTCAAAGAACATCCGAACACTACTCTTTCTGTCTTTCTTAAGACCGAAGAACAAGTGGAGGCTTTCAAAGCCAAACATCCTGACTATGTTTATGTTGGAGAAACTAAATGAAACCCGATAACACTGTTCGCAACGCCAGTATCATTGGCGTTTCTTTTGTTCTTTCCCTGTTTATTATCAATGCAGTGGTTGGTCCTCTCTATAATGTGTGGGCACAATCGCTACAAGGTAAGGCAGAACTCCAGAAGGCAGAATACACTCGTCAGGTGGCAGTTCTTGAAGCACAAGCAAAGAAAGATAGTGCTCAACAACTTGCTGATGCTGAGGTGATTCGTGCTCAAGGTGTTGCTAAAGCGAACCAAATCATTGGTAACTCGCTGAAAGATAACCGTGAGTATCTTCAGTATCTGTATATCACTGGACTGGAAGAAGGTGCCAACAAAGGTAATGTGACCATCTATGTTCCCACCGAAGGTGGCATGCCCGTCCCTACTCTTCAAATGAATAAGTGATGAAAAAGTTTCTGATTCTCGCAGCAATTCTTCTCTCTTCTCCTGCATTTGCACAACAATCTAATGTAGTTTCTACTCAAACTAAACCAGTTGTTGAGAAAAAGAAAGAGTATCGGCCTTTCCGATATGAAACCGCATGTGCTCTTGAAGCAAACAATGAGTTTCAAATGGATAACTGTGTGGTAATTGAAACTCGTGAAACTGGCGGTGCTCTTCGCACTCGTAACATTTACTCCAATCGTTTCCGTTTGACTATCAAATCCTGGTTTGATAAAGAGAAAGGCTTCATGACTTGGGACTCACACAACAAGTTTGCTTACAAGTTTGAGTATAAAGTTGGTGGCGTTGATGGTCTTGGAGCCTGGTCTTATGTGATGCCTGGTGTCCTACTTCAGAATGTCTCATGGGACTGATAAGGATCTCTGATCGGTCAGCCCCTTGACTTCTCTCTCAATCCACATTATTTTGGCCTTGTTCAACTGATTCACCCATGAACGACTTTTATTCCGATTCTTTTGACGAAAACGATCTTTACGAATCTATGATGGAAACTGGTCCTGAAGATTGGCTTCCTGATGCTGGTGTTAAAGAACAACTTGATCCTGAGACACTTGCTCTCCTGAAATCTTTCTGATAAACTGAATACATGGGAACGGAGCCGCCCTTAAAGATCTCCCACCCAGATGAGCTTCTAGCGACTAAGATCTGGAACCAACTATCCTTTTGCTTTTAGCACTCTTTCATTATGGCTAAGAAAAATCATTTTCTGCAAGTACCTCATACTTACAATGATCCGGCTTGGAATGACATTATTTTCAAGATTCCGGCCCCAGAACAAGTTGATGGTATGCGATTTGTTGAACGAAAAGTATTGACTACTTCTACCCCGAACAAAAAAAATAAGCGGGGAGAAACTCAGAATCTTGCTCGTCAAGCTGGCACTGGCAAACGAGATGATACCCTTCTTGGTAGCTTTGAAAAGGGTATTGACATCCGTGAAATGCCTCCGAAACTTATCAATGAGGATGGTCATCTTTCCCTCTATGGTGGTTATGGTCGTGCAGACATTTTTGACGAACTTGGTTATACTGTGTGGGTGTATGACATCTATGAGTATGATGAAGCGACCCGCAATTACCTTCAGACAAATGATCTGGAAGTCCTAGAAGATGCCGCTATCAGTGACAACGGATCTGCAAAAAACAAACCCGCAGAGAAAGCTGATTACATGGGCATTCTGATTCGTCGCATCAAAGATCACGGGTGGAATCGTGACCAAATGGTTGCATGGTTCAACAGCATTGAACATTGTCTGACTAAGCGACAAGTAACTACCTATATTACTGATGCTATCTCTAAGGAAATGGCTATGGGTCGCATTGAGTCTCTTAAGGAACATGAAGTCAACCAAATTGTTGCAAACTTTGATCCCAGTCTGATCATCCTGAATACCACTGATGCAGAGAAAGGTAACAACCAACGCTTCATTCGTACTGCACGATCTATGATGCGTTCTTATGTCAATAGTGGTGGAAAAACTCAAGGTTACTGTCTCTGGAACAGTAAGGCTTATAGCCATGAACATATTGATGATGCACATTCTGCTGCAGAAAATCTCATGAACGAATTTGTTGATGAATGTCTTGAGTTTGCAGCCGCAGTCAACTTCTTTAAGACCAAAGCTTGCGAACCTCAGAAGGTTATTTTCCAAAAGATTGGATCTGATAACCTCGTGGGAGAAGTTGTAGACTATTCTGCACTTTGATGAAAGAAGTCGTAAGACATTCTTACAAAGATGGAGAAATCTCAGAGACTCGCACTCTGAGATTTCTCCCCTTTTACTATACTCATGGGATTACTGAATCGGTTATGAAAGTGATTCAGAATCAACTGAGTCCTGATCTTCTCACCAAGAAATACCGAGAAGAAAATGTAACAAATCAGATGTATGGTCATTGTTACCATTCAACTCAAGCTTTGTTCTATCTAATGAACACAGATAAGTTAGTTCCTATGAGTGGAATTGACTACCGAAATGATACTCACTGGTGGTTACAAGACGATGAAACAATCTATGATGTAACTGCTGAACAATACTGGTCTGTTGGTCAGAATCCCCCATACGACAAAGGCAAAAGAACTCAATGGTATGGATGGAAACAACGACCGCACCAGAGATCGCTGAACTTAATGATGAAAGTTCTTTACGCATGTAACATAGAGTATACTTATACCACTGATAAGGTTTCCTGATCCAAGAGCCCTTGCCCCGTCTGGGGTAGGGGTGTATTCTAGCTATGTTGAGACGCAATTCAATGATTCTTCGGCCACACCAACAACGCGCAGTTGAGTTAATGCAACTGCATAAGAA
>JBIPLY010000300.1:0-5342 GCA_044369385.1 Acetobacteraceae bacterium
AGGGGCTTGGCCCCTGGCGGGTCCAGGGCAGCGCCCTGGCCTTGGGGGACACATGATCTCACGCCGGGACTTCTTCCAGGCCACCGCCGCCGCCGCCGGCATTGCCGCCGCTTGCGGCCTCGGCCCGCTCGGGCGGGTGGCGGCACAGCAGCGGCTGAGCCAGGCCGATATCCTGCGTTTCGATCCGCTCGGCACGCTGACCATCCTGCATGTCACCGACATCCATGCGCAGTTGGTGCCGCTGCATTTCCGCGAGCCGTCGATCAACCTCGGCGTGGGCGAGGCCAAGGGCAAGGTGCCGCATCTGACCGACGCCGCGTTTCGTGCCGCCTTCGGCATCGCGGCCGGCTCGGCGGATGCCTATGCGCTGACGTCGGAGGATTTCACGGCCCTGGCGCGCAATTACGGCCGGATGGGCGGGATGGACCGGATCGCCACGCTGGTGGCCGCGGTGCGGGCCGAGCGCGGGGCGGAGCGGGTGCTGCTGCTGGACGGCGGCGACACCTGGCAGGGGAGCTGGACCAGCTTGCAATCCAAGGGCCAGGACATGGTCGACGCCATGGAGGCGCTGGGGGTGGATGCCATGGCGTCGCACTGGGAATTCACCCTGGGGGCGGAGCGGGTCAAGGAGATCGCCGAACGCGGCAAGATCGCCTTCCTGGCGCAGAACATCCGCGACCGCGAATGGAACGAGCCGGTGTTCGAGGCGCGGCGGATGTATGAGAAGGGCGGGGTGAAGGTGGCGGTGATCGGCCAGGCGCTGCCGCGCACGGCGATCGCCAATCCGCAATGGATGTTCCCGGACTGGGAATTCGGCATCCGCGAGGAGGAGCTGCGCAAGCAGGTCGAGGAGGCGCGCGCCGAGGGGGCGGCGGTGGTGGTGCTGCTGTCGCATAACGGCTTCGATGTCGACCGCAAGCTGGCCGGGCGGGTGGCGGGGATCGACATCATCCTCACCGCCCATACCCATGACGCGATGCCGGGGCTGGTGCGCGAGGGGGGCACGGTGCTGGTCGGTTCCGGCTCGCACGGCAAGTTCGTCTCGCGGCTGGATATTGCCGTGGCGGGCGGACGGGTGTCGGACATCCGGTTCAAGCTGATGCCGGTGTTCTCCGACGCGATCGCGCCCGATCCGGCGATGGCCGCCCTGGTCGCGCGGGTGCGGGCGCCGTTTGCGGCCGAGCTGGCGCGCGAGATCGGGCGGACGGAGTCGCTGCTCTACCGGCGCGGCAACTTCAACGGCAGCTTCGACGACCTGATCTGCGGCGCCATGCTGGAACAGCGCGACGCGGAGATCGCGCTGTCGCCGGGCTTCCGCTGGGGCGGCACGCTGCTGCCGGGCGATGCGATCACCTGGGAGGCGATCACCAACGCCACCGCCATGACCTATCCCGCCTGCTACCGCATGGAGATGACCGGCGCGCAGATCCGCGAAATCCTGGAGGATGTGGCCGACAACATCTTCCACCCGGACCCGTATTTCCAGGGCGGCGGCGACATGGTGCGCGTGGGCGCGCTGGGCTACACGATCGATGTGGGCAAGCCGATGGGTGCGCGCATCTCCGCCATGACGCATCTGAAATCCGGTGCCCCGATCGAGGCGGCGCGGCGCTATGTCGTCGCCGGCTGGGCCAGCGTGAACCAGGCGACGCAGGGGGCGCCGATCTGGGACGTGCTGCGCGACCACGTCGCCCACCACAAGACAGTCAATGTCGCGCCCAATGCCAGCGTTCGCGTGCTGGGCGCATAGGGAGGCCATCGATGCCATCGTCCACCAGAAAGTCGGGGGGCAAAGGTCTGGCCCGCCGCGGATTGTTCGGCGCCGCCGGGATCGCTGGCCTGGTCGCCGGCACCGCCGCGCGCGCGGCACCCGATCCGTTGATCACCGAGGTGCAAGACTGGAACCGCATGCTGGGCGAGGGGGTCGACGCAAGGCCCTACGGCACGCCCTCGGCATTCGAGAAGCATGTGGTGCGGCGGGATGTGTCGTGGCTGACCGCCTCGCCGCAATCCTCGGTCAACTTCACGCCGCTGCATGAGCTGGACGGGATCATCACGCCGTCTGGCCTGTGTTTCGAGCGCCATCATGCGGGGATCGCCGAGATCGACCCGGCCAGCCACCGGCTGATGATCCATGGCCTGGTCGAGCGCCCGCTGGTGTTCACCATGGCCGATCTGAAGCGGATGCCGCGCACGAACCGGGTGCATTTCCTGGAATGCGCCGCCAATTCCGGCATGGAGTGGCGCGGCGCGCAGCTCAATGGCTGCCAGTTCACCCACGGCATGATCCACAACGTGATGTACACCGGGGTGATGCTGCGCACGCTGCTGGAGGCGGCCGGGGTGAAGCCGGCGGCGAAGTGGCTGATGCTGGAGGGGGCGGATGCCTCGGGCATGAACCGCTCGCTGCCGCTGGACAAGGCGCTGGACGACGTGATGCTGGCCTTCGGCATGAACGGCGAGGCGCTGCGGCCGGAACAGGGCTATCCGCTGCGCGCCGTGGTGCCGGGGTGGGAGGGCAATCTCTGGGTCAAGTGGCTGCGGCGGATCAAGGTTGGTGACCAGCCCTGGGAGACGCGCGAGGAGACCTCGAAATACACCGACCTGCTGGCGAACGGGCATTCGCGGCGCCACACCTTCGTGATGGATGCCAAATCGGTGGTGACCAACCCGTCGCCGCAGGCGCCGCTGCTGCATCGCGGGCGCAATGTGCTGTCCGGCGTGGCCTGGTCCGGGCGCGGCACGATCCGGCGGGTGGATGTCAGCCTGGATGGCGGGCGCAACTGGGGCACGGCGCGGCTGGACGGGCCGGTGCTGGACCGGTCGATGAGCCGGTTCTATGTCGACCTGGACTGGAACGGCGGCGAGATGCTGATCCAGTCGCGCGCGATCGACAGCACCGGCTATGTGCAGCCGACCAAGGATGCGCTGCGGGCGATCCGCGGCACCAATTCGATCTACCACAACAACGGCATCCAGACCTGGCTGGTGCGGGCCAATGGGGAGACCGAGAATGTCGAAGTTTCTTCCTAGACTTGCCCTCGGCGCGACGTTCGCGGCAGTCCTGGCCGGCGTTGCGTTGGCCCAGTCGGTCCCGATCGGCCGCCCTGCCCTGCCGGAGGAGATCCGCGCCTGGGACATCGATGTGCGGCCGGACGGCGCCGGGCTGCCGGTGGGGCGCGGCACGGTGCGCGAGGGCGACGAGCTGTTCCAGGCGCAGTGCGCCTCCTGTCACGGCGAGTTCGGCCAGGGCAACGGGCGCTGGCCGGTGCTGGCGGGCGGGGACGGGTCGCTGAAGTCGGAGCGGCCGGACAAAACCATCGGCTCGTTCTGGCCGGAGCTTTCGACGGTGTTCGACTATGTCCGCCGCGCCATGCCGTTCGGCAATGCGCATTCGCTGAACGCCGACGAGGTCTATGCGCTGACCGCCTATCTCCTGTTCCTCAACGACATCGTAAAGGACGAGGAGTTTGCGCTGTCGGACAAGAATTTCACCTCCATCCGCCTGCCGAACGCGGCGAATTTCGGCCCCGATGACCGCGAGACGGCAGAGAAGTCGTTCTGGGGCGGCGAGCCGTGCATGAAGGACTGCAAGGCGCCGGCGCGGGTGACCGGGCGGGCCGCGGTGCTGGATGTGACGCCCGATTCCAAATCGGCGCCGAAGGTCGATTGATGGGCGCGCGGTTGGCTGCCCTGGCCTTGCTGGCCGTCTCCAGCCCCGCCCAGGCGGCGGGCGATCGCGAGCTGGGCGAATACCTGTTCGGCGAATGCACCGCCTGCCACCAGGCCAGCGGGCGGCAGACCGGGGGCATTCCGGCGATCATCGCCTGGCCGGAAGACCAGTTCATCGCGGTGATGGAGGCCTATCGCAGCCACCAGCGCGAGAACCGGGTGATGCAGACCATCGCCGCGCGGCTGAGCGCCGAGGAAGTGGCCGCACTCGCGGCCTATCTCGCCACGCTGAAGCCGGCGCGGTGATTCGCGTCGCCGCCGGCACGGCCGGGCGCTATAGTGCAACCAAGGCCGCACAAGCGGCCGACGCGGGGGAGAAGACACCATGAGGATCGGCCGCAGGACATTGGCGCTGGGCGCGGGCAGCGCGCTGGGCACACTGGCGCTGGGGGCACCCGCCGTGCTGGGCCAGGCGAAGGCGAAGGTGGTGGTGATCGGCGGCGGGGCGGGCGGCGCCACGGCGGCCAAGTTCATTGCCAAGGACAGCGCCGGTGCCATCGCGGTGACGCTGGTGGAGCCGGGCGAGACCTATCAGACCTGCTTCCATTCGAACCTCTATGTCGGCGGCTTCCGCAGCTACGAGTCGATCGTGCATCGCTATGACGCGATGACCCGCGCCCACGGCATCACCCATGCCCGCGCCATGGCGACGTCCATCGACCGCGACCGCAAGCAGGTGGTGCTGTCGACCGGGGCGCGGCTGGACTACGACCGGCTGGTGGTGGCGCCGGGCATCGACCTGAAATACGATGCGGTGCCGGGATGGTCGCAGGCCGCCGAGGAGATCATGCCGCATGGCTGGAAGCCCGGCGCGCAGACCCGGCTGATCCGCGCGAAGCTGGAGCAGGTGCCCGATGGCGGGCTGATCGTGATGGTCGCGCCGCCGAACCCGTTCCGCTGCCCGCCGGGGCCGTATGAGCGCGCCTCGATGTTCGCCCATGTGCTGAAGAAGACCGGGCGCGGCAATGCGCGCATCGTGATCCTCGATCCGAAGGACAGCTTCTCCAAGCAGGGCGTGTTCCAGGCGGAGTGGGAAAAGCGCTATCCCGGCATGATCGAATGGCTGGGGCCGAAGGTGCATGACGGCATCAAGTCGGTCGATCCCGCCACCGGCACGGTGGTCACCGGCTTCGAGACCTACAAGGCCGCCTTCGTCAACGTCATTCCCGCCCAGATGGCCGGCGCGATCGCGCGCGAGGCGGGGCTGGCGCCGGCCGGGGGCTATTGCCTGATCCAGCCGGAGAGCATGAAGTCGGCGGCGGATGCCAACATCTTCGTGCTCGGCGATGCCTGTGTGGCCGGCGACATGCCGAAATCGGCCTTCTCCGCCAACAGCCAGGCCAAGGTGGCGGCGATGACGATCCGCGCCGAGCTGACCGGCAGCCGCGCCTTCCCGGCCCGCTACATGAACACCTGCTGGAGCCTGGTCGACACCGACGCGGCGATCAAGGTCGGCGGGCGCTATGAGGCCAAGGACGGGCGCATCGCGGCCACCGAGACCTTCGTCTCCAAGCCCGGCGAAAGCGACGACATCCGCCGGGAATCGCAGGAGGAGAACATGGGCTGGTACGCGGGGATCACCGCCGACATGTTCACCTGACCCACCTGGG
>JBIPLY010000301.1:0-5329 GCA_044369385.1 Acetobacteraceae bacterium
TCGAGCTGTCCACCGTCAGCCGCCCGTTGTTGAACCGCCGCCGGTATTCCAGCTCCAGCGCCGGCCCGTTGCGGCCGGCCACCATCGGCGTGATCGTGGCATCGGAGCTGTCATCGATCGCCCAGTCATACGGCACGGTGCCATAGGCCCCCAGCCGCTTCGAGAACCCGAAGCCGGGCACCAGGAAGCCGCTGGCGCGCTTCTCGGTGGGATCGGGATGCGCCAGGAACGGCGCGTACAGCACCGGGATGCCGAACAGGTCCAGCACGGCATCGCGGTATTCGATGCGCTTGTTGTCCTTGTCCTGGATCGCCTCACGCGCGCGCAACTGCCACAGCGGGGCGCGCTTCGGATCGGCCGGGCACA
This sequence comes from Acetobacteraceae bacterium, assembly GCA_044369385.1. GTDB lineage: Bacteria > Pseudomonadota > Alphaproteobacteria > Acetobacterales > Acetobacteraceae > CAMDGX01. The sequence goes on from JBIPLY010000301.1 coordinate 367, forward strand.
GGTCGCAGGTGGAATACACCACCCGGCTCAGCTCGTTCACCCGCCCCTCGGTGCGCCGCGCCCCGTTGGCCGCCAGGCGCCCGTTCTCGGCCAGGATGGCGCGCATCCCGGCCATCACGCCGTCCTTCATGCCCTGCGTCAGCTCGGCATACTCGGCGAACACCGTCTGCCCGTCGGGCTCCAGCAGCACCACGGACCCGATCGCCGCGGCCACGCCGGTCTCGCGGTTGTAGGTGACCTTGTCGGCCAGCAGCATCCGCTCGCCCTGCCAGAACTCCACCTTGCCGGTCAGCGTCACCACCCCGCGCTCGCGGTCGTACTCCACCCGGTCGGCCTGGTAATAGACCGGCGCATCGCGCTCCACCGGCGTCGCCAGCGGCCCCTGTGCCCATGCCATGCCCGCGGGGGCGCCCCCGGCCAGGAGCACCGCCAGCAGAAACAGCCAAAAGCCGCCGCGCATCAGCCATCCTCCAGATGCAGCAGCAGCGCCACCGACAGCAGCAGCCCCGCCCCGATCGGCGCCCAGGCGGCCAGCGGCGGCGGCAGCGTGCCGGTCTGGCCGAACTCCTCGGCCACCTTGGAGATCACGAACAGCGCGAAGCCGGCCGCCACCCCGCTGCCGATCATCTGCCCCACCCCCCCGCGCCGCGCCGGGCGCATCGAGAACCCGGCCGCCAGCAGCGACATCGTGCCGGCCAGCAGCGGCATCGCCAGCAGCGAATGGAAATGCAGCCGATGCCGGATGGAGGAGAACCCCGACCGGTCCAGCAGCGCGATGAACCCCGGCAGCGCCCAGACCGACAGCGTGTCCGGCGGCGCGAAACTGTCCTGCACCCGATCCACCGTCATCGCCGTCGGCAGCGCCAGGTCGCGCGCCGGCGTCGCCTGCCGCCCCGGCACGATGGTGCGCGCCTCGGCCAGCGCCCACTGCCCCGCCTCCAGCCGCCCGGCCCGCGCCTCGATCCGCTCCAGCAGCCGGTCGTTGGCGTCCAGCCGGAACACGCTGACCCCGTCCGCCGCCAGCCGCCCGTCGCGCACCACCACCCGGTCGGCATGCAGCAGCGCCACCCCCTGCGGGTCCAGCTCCCGATCCGCCTGGCGCAGCCAGAGCTGCCCGCCGTTCAGCGCCAGCGGCCCGCCCCCGGCCTTGATGAAGCTGCTGTCCAGCGCCTCCGCCCGCGCCCGCATCGCCGCCGAGACCGGCGTCACCACCGCGACGGCAAAACACCCCAGCCCCAGCGCGCACAGCGTCGGGCCGGTCAGGAACTGCCAGGCCGACAACCCCGTCGCCCGCGCCACGATCAGCTCGGAGGAGCGCGTCAGCCGCCAGAACGCCAGGATGCCGCCCAGCAGCACCGCAAACGGCAGGATCTGCATCATCGCCCAGGGCAGGCGCAGGGCTGCGATCTGCCCCACCACCGCAAACGTCGCCTCCGGCCGCGTCGCCGCACGGCGCAGCAGCTCGATCAGGTCGAACAGCGCCACGATCCCGGTCAACGCCGCCAACATGCCCAGCATGTGGAACGAGAACACCCGCGCGACATACAGGGTCAGGGTCGCGGCAAACGGCATGGAGACTCCGGGCTAAAGGCGCAGTCTAGCTTGCGGGCGGCGGGGAGCCTACCCCGGGGGGAAGGCAAGAAAGCGTCTTCTTTTTTTGAAAAAAAGAAGCAAAAAAACTTTCATCCGTTCGCAAGCATGGAAACGGATAGAAGTTTTTTGGTTCTTTTTTTCAAAAAAGAACTGCTTGCTTTCTTACGGCAACACCTTCCCCGGATTCATCACCCCCAGCGGATCGATCGCCGCCTTGATCCGCTGCATCAGCATCAGCTCCGCCCCCCCGCGCCAGTCCGGCATCATGTAGGGCTTGAGCTTGCCGATGCCGTGCTCCGCCGAGAAGCTGCCGTCCAGGTCGCGCACCACCGCGCACACCGTGTCCATGATGGCGTGGTCCTGCGCCAGGAAGGCCGCCGGGTCCATGCCCACCGGCTGCTCCAGGTTGAAGTGGATGTTGCCGTCGCCCATGTGCCCGAACGGCACCGCGCGGATGCCGGGCATCAGCGCCTCGCAGGCCGCGGTCGCGCGGCGGATCAGCTCCGGCACCTTGGAAACCGGCACCGAGACGTCGTTCTTGACGCTCGCCCCCTCGCGCTTCTGCGCCTCCGAATGCTCCTCGCGCAGCTTCCACAATGCCCCGCGCTGCGCCTGGCTCTCGGCGATCACGGCGTCCAGCACCTCGCCCGTTTGCATCGCCGCCTCCAGCACCTCCTCCAGCGCCGCGCGCAGCCCGGCCTGCGGGCGCGGGGTGGCCAGCTCGATCAGCGCGTAATGCTCCGCGGGCGTGCCCAGCGGCAGCGACACGCCGGGGATGTGCTTCAGCACGAAGCGCAGCCCCAGCCCGGACATGTATTCGAAGGCCTGGATGCTGGCGGGATCATGCGTCTGCACCCGGTTGAACAGCGAAAGCGCCGCCTCCGCCGAGGCCATCGCGCACAGCGCCACCTCGGTCTCCCGCGGCCTTGGGACCAGCTTCAGCACGGCGGCGGTGATGATCCCCAGCGTTCCTTCCGCGCCGACGAACAACTGGCGCAGGCAGTAGCCGGTATTGTCCTTGCGCAGCCGCCGCAGCCCGTTCCAGACCTGCCCGTCCGGCAGCACCACTTCGAGGCCCAGCACCAGGTCGCGCGCATTGCCGTAGCGCACCGTGTTGTTGCCGCCGGCATTGGTGGAGAGAATCCCGCCCACCTGCGCCGTGCCCTCCGAGCCGATCGACAGCGGCAACAGGCAGCCCGCCTCGGCGGCCACGGTCTGGGCGGCCTTCAGCGTGGCGCCGGCCTCGATCGTGAGCGTCAGGTCGACCGCATCGACCGCGCGCACCCGGTTCATGCGGGACAGGCTCAGCACCAGTTCGCTGCCATCCTCGGCCGGCACGGCGCCGCCGACCATCGAGGTGTTGCCCCCCTGCGGCACCACGGCCACCCCGGCGGCGGCACAGGCGGCGACGCAGGCGGCCAGCTCCTCGGTCGTCGCCGGCCGCAGCACCGCCGCCGTGCGCCCGCGATACAGCCGCCGCCAATCCTCCACATGCGCCGCGGTGTCGGCCGCCTCGGTCAGCAGCCCGCGCGGGCCGAGAATGGCGCGCAGCCGGTCCAGCAGGGCATCGGGCAGCGCATCGGGCACGGGGATCGCATCGGGCATCGGGGAACCTCCGCGTCCACCCTAGCCAAGCGCCGGCGGCCGAACAATCGCGCCCGTGGGGACACGGCGCGACGCGTGCTGTCGGAGAATTTTACGACCCGGTTGCAGCGCCGATGTCACAGCGTTGAAATATCTCATTGGCACGATGCTTGCTTGACAAACCTTCACGAAAACGTCGCAGCGAGGCCGAGGCCGCCATGCTCCCGCCCATCTCCTTGCCGTATCGCCTCGCCAGCGTTTGGCTGGTCGTCGCCACGCTGCTGGCCGCACCGGCCAGTGCCACGCTGCTGGCCGCGCCGGCCAGTGCCGCGCTGATCGACATGGCCACGCCGGTCACCGCCCCGCCGCTGGTCAGCGTGCCGGCCGCCGCCGCGGTGCCGGCGCTGGGCAGCGATCTGATCGATGTCGCCCGCCATGGCCGCGCCACCCTGGCGATCAACCTGGCGATCCTGGCGCTCGGCAGCCTGTGGCTGGCGCTGGCCGCGCGCCGCTTCGGGGCTAGCTCCGCGGCGCGGCGGCCCGCTGCAGCCGGTCGTTGATCGCAGCCCCCAGCCCTTCCGCCGGCACCTTCATCACCGCGATGCCGCGCAGCGCGGCCCCCTGGGCGTCCAGCGCCCGCAAGCCGCCGAACAGCCGCGCCGCCGCCTCGGCGAGGTCGCACGCGGCGCTGAGCTGATAGGTCAGCGCCGCCCCCGGCAAGGGCGGCCCGAAGGCCAATAGCGCCTCGTCGGCCGCCACGCTGTCCGCGTCAAGCCGGACCGGCAGCGCCGGGGCATAGTGCGAGACCAGCAGCCCCGGGGACCGCAAGCCCCGCGCCGCCTCCGCCTGTGCGGGGGTGATGCCGGCGCCGACGCGGCCCACCACCGCCTCGATCCGCTCGCGCGTCACTCCGCCCGGCCGCAGCAGCACCGGGGTGCCGCCCGAGAGGTCCAGCACGGTCGACTCCACCCCCACCTCGCACGCCCCGCTGTCCAGCACCGCGGCGATGCGCCCGCCCAGCCCGTCCAGCACATGGGCGGCCGTCGTCGGGCTGACCTGGCCCGAGCGGTTGGCCGAGGGGGCGGCGACCGGCCGGCCCACGGCGCGCAGCAGTTCCGTGGCCCGCGCCGGCACCCGCACCGCCAGCGTGTCCAGCCCCGCGCCTGCCAGCAGCGCCACCGGGCAGTCCGGCCGCCGCGGCAGCACCAGGGTCAGCGGCCCGGGCCAGAAGGCGGCGGCCAGCGCCCGCGCCCGCGCGTCGCCTTCGACCTGGGCGAAGGCGGCCTCGGCATCGGGGTAGTGGCAGATCAGCGGGTTGAAATGCGGCCGCCCCTTGGCCGCGAAGATCGCCGCAACAGCATCGTCGTTCGTGGCGTCCGCGCCAAGGCCATAGACCGTCTCGGTGCCGAAGGCGACCAGCGCGCCCGCGCGCAGCAGCCGCGCCGCCTCGGCGATGCCGGCCGCATCGGCGGGCAGCCGCAGGGTCATGCGCGGCCCCCCTATTCGCGGCCCATGCAGACGAAGGGCGGATTGCGCCACTCCGGCTTGCCGTAGGCCAGCACCGCGCCCGTGTCGAGCACCCGCACCGTGCCGCCGGCGGCCTCCACCACCGCCTGTGCCGCCGCGGTGTCCCATTCCATCGTCGGGCCGAAGCGCGGATAGAGATCGGCCTTGCCCTCCGCCACCAGGCAGAATTTCAGCGCCGAGCCCATGTGCACCACGTCGGCCACCCGCCGGCCTTCCAGGAACGGGGTCAGGCGCGGGTCGTCGGCGTAATGCCGGCTGG
>JBIPLY010000302.1:0-5304 GCA_044369385.1 Acetobacteraceae bacterium
GCAGCGGCATCTCCTTGGTCACCCCCATCGCCCCATGCGCCTGCATCGCCTGGTCGATCACTTCCTGCGCCATCTCGGTGGCGAACACCTTGATCATCGACGCCTCGGTGCGCACATCGCGCCCGGCATCGTTCTTCGCCGCCGCGTCCATCACCATCAGCCGGCAGGCATGGATCTTCGTCGCCGCCTCCGCCACCCACCACTGGATCGCCTGCCGCTCCGAAAGCTTCGCCCCGAAGGTCACCCGGTTGCGCGCGTGCTCGCACATCATCTGCAACGCCCGCACCGCCATGCCGGTGCACCACGCCCCCATCTGCAACCGCCGCACCGTCAGCCGCAGCTGCATCGGCGCAAAGCCCCGCCCCACCTGCCCCAGCACCCGGTCGGCGGGAATGCGGCAATCCTCGAACACCAGCTCATAGGTCCGCTGCCCGCCAATCATCGCGATCTCGCGCTCGATGATGAAGCCGCGCTCGCCCTTCTCGACGATGAACGCCGTCACCCCGTCATGGCGCTTGCCGTCCCCGGTGCGCGCCATCAGGATGATGAAATCCGCCTGCGGCACCCGGCTGACCCAGATCTTCCGCCCGTTGATCACCCAGCCGCCGCCATCCTGCACCGCGCGCGTGATCATCCCAGCCGGATCGCCGCCGGCCCCGGGCTCCGAAATCGCAATCGCCGACTTCGCCACCCCCGCCGCATACGGCTCCATGTATTTCTTCTTCTGCGCATCGTTGGCCGCCGCCATCAGCATGTGCAGGTTCGGGCTGTCCGGCGGAAAGGTGAACGGAAACGCGCAGCGACCCAGTTCCTCGTTCATCGCCATCAGCGCCACCGTCGGCAGGTTGGCCCCGCCCAGCTCCTCCGGCACATCCAGCGACCACAGCCCCAGCTCCTTGCAGCGCGCCAGGATGCGGTCCTCGTCCTCGTCGGACAGCCCCGCCTTGCCCCCCGCCGCCTCCCGCGCCAGCACGCTGCGCTCCAGCGGGATCAGCTCCTGGTCGACGAACTTCGCCACCAGCTCCTTGAGCATCCGGTGCTCTTCCGACAATTCGTACATGCGCGATGGTCCTCCCGAACCCCCATTGTCGCCCGGCAATCCGGCTCAGTCCAGGATGGCGGTGTGCACCAAGTTGCTCACCACCTCGGTGCGCGTGTCATGCCACGGCTCCGGGTGCCGCCCATTGGTCAGATACGCCATCGACACCCCGGACTCCGGATCGCCCCAGCAATAGGACGACCCCGCCCCGCCATGCCCGAAGGTCCGCGGATGCGCCAGCGAGCCCATCCCCCGCACCTCCGCCGTGGTGCCCCGCACATACGGCCCCAGCCCGCGATGCATCGGCATGCCGGACTGCAGGTCCAGCCGCTCGCCGGTGAAGTTCTGCGTCACATAGGCAATCGTCCGCGGCGCCAGCAGCCGCACCCCGCCCAGCCGCCCGCCCTGCACCAGCATCTGGTAGAACGCGGCCATCGCCCTTGCCGTCGCATAGCCGCCGCCGCCCGGAATGCCCGCCGCGCGATGCGCATCCGAACACTCCGGCATCCGCCGCCGCATGCCCCCTGCCCCGTCCGGCTCGTGCATCTCCGCCGCCCGGCCATGCTCCTCGCCGACCAGGCCGATCTTCAACTCGTCGGACAACCCCAGCGGGGCGATAATCCGGCTGCGGATGAAATCGCGGAAATCCTCGCCGGTGATCGCCTCGATCATCGCGGCGATCACCCAATGCGCCGAGCTGCCATGGTATTGCAGCCGCGACCCCGCCGCCCATTCCGGCTGGATGTCGCAGACCACCCGGCGCAACCGATCATGATCCGCCCAGGCCTCGGGCGGGATGACCGCCGAAGGAAACCCGCCCTGGTGGGTCAGCGCCAGGAAGATGGTGATCTCGCCTTTGCGGTGCCTCTCGAAGCCCGGGAGGTGATCGGCGATCCGGTCGTGAAAGCGCAGCCGGCCCTGCTCCATCAGGTGCCAGACCGCCGCGGCCGTCGGCACTTTCGTGTTGGAGTACAGCAGGAAAAGCGACCGCTCGGTCGCCGGCATATCCTGGCGCGCCCGCCCGAAGCAGCGGAACAGCGCCAGCCGCCCTCGGCGGGCCACGGCAAACTGCGCCCCGGGATAGTGCCCGGCCGCGACCTGCGCGGCGATGAAGGAACAGGCCCGCTCGAGCGCGGCGGGGTCAAGGCCCAGGCTGGTGGGGTCGGCATCCGGCAACACAAAGCCCATCGCCTTCACTCCTTTGCCGGATCAACGGGGGACACGATGCCCTCCGCCGCCTCGATCACCTCGCCGGCGGCCAGGCACAGATCTTCGCGGAAGCGCGGGGCCATGATCTGCACCCCCGGCCGCAGCCGCCCATGCCAGCCCACCGGCACCGCCAGTGACGGCAGACCGAGCACCGGGGCGATCAGGCTGACCCGGATCTGGTCCAGCACCTGGCGCTGGCCCTCCAGCGTGGTGTCCAGGTCATGCACCGGCGCCAGGCTGCCCATCGTCGGCAGCACCACCAGCGGGCGGGTCTGCATGAACTCCAGCCAGCGCCAGATATAGAGGTCGCGATGGGCGATGGCGGACAGGAAATCCGCCATCCCGCGCGGCGGCACCAGCTCGTTCCAGGTCTCCATCGAGGCGATCCCGCCGGCATCGCCCAGCTCGCGCATGCGCGGCAGCAGCGCCGGGAAGATCTCGTTGCTGCCGATCGACAGCCAGCATTCGACGATGGCGTTCAGGTCCGGCGGCGCCACCTCCTCGACGTCATACCCGGCGGCGGCCAGATGGCGCCCGGCGGTGCGAACGGCCTCCGCCTGTGCCGGATGCAGCGTGCCGCCGGGATTGTCCACCACCAGCGCCACCCGCTTCGGCAGCGCGGGGCCCTCCAGCGGCACATCGGCCCAGCGCGTGTCGCACGCGTGGCCCATGGCCATCGCCGCCAGCGCCAGGCGGCAATCGCGCACGGTGCGGGTATGCGGCCCCTGGACCGCCATCATCTGCGACCCGAACGGCCGCGCCACCTGCGCGCTCGGATTGAACGCGGGCACCCGGCCGAGGCTGGGGCGCAGCCCGACCACGCCGTTGTACATCGCGGGAATGCGCACCGAGCCGCCGATGTCGTTGCCGTGGGCAATGGCGCCGATCCCCGCGGCCACCGATGACCCGGCCCCGCCGGACGAGCCGCCGGCAGACACGGTGGGGTCGAGCGGATTGAGCGTGCGGCCGTGCAACGCATTGTCCGAGAAGACGCGCATCGAGAACGCCGGCAGGTTGGTGCGCCCGATAATGATGCCCCCGGCAGCGCGCATGTTCGCCACCACCGGCGCGTCTTCCTTGGCCACGGCATTGCGGAAGGCGACGATCCCGTTGGTGGTGGCATGCCCGATCTGGTCGACATTGACCTTCACCGTCATCGGCACGCCATGCAGCGGCGGCAAATCCTCTCCCTTCGCGCGCCGCGTGTCGGCGGCATCGGCGGCGGCCAGCGCCTCCTCGGCCATGAACTGCACCACGGCGTTCAGGTGCGGGTTGACGGCATCGAGCCGCGCCAGCGCGGAGGACACCGCCTCGCGCGCCGAGGCGCGGCCGGTGCGGATCAGCCGGGCCTGGTCGGTGGCGTCGAGTTGCCAGAGTTCGGTCATGCCACGGTCCCTTCCAGGGATGTCACCGGATCGAGCGGCCAGATCGGCCGGCGCAGGTTGCGGAACGGCAGGCGGGAATAGTCGTAGGTGGTCAGCCCGCCGGCGTCGCAGGAGACCACCTGGGCGGCCACCGGCTCGAACGCCGCGCGGAAGCCGTGCATGCATTTCAGCGCGACCGCGGCGCGGCCGAGGGGATCGAGGCCGTAGATCTTGAACTGCTGCTGGTCGAGGATGTTCTTGTTGATGCTGGCCACGATCACGTCGACCCCGCCGATGCGCAGCACCGCACTGGCGCCGAAGCTGCCCAGAATGCCGGGGGCGTAGGGGCCGTCATGGACGTAGTTCCCGTCCGACAGGCGGATCACCTCGGCGGTCGCTTCGATCGGCGCGCCCGAAAACACCGGGTCGATCCAGCCGCCGAGCCGCACCGCGATCCGCGCGCCGACACCGGCGGCCACGGCCTGCGCTGCCGTCTTCGGGTCCCAGATCGCGCCAAAGGCGGCATCGCGCAGCTCGGCGGCGATCATGGCCCGCAGCAGCACGGTGGCATCGCCATAGGCGCCACCGCCGGGGGCATCGGTGTAGTCAGCGACGATCACCGGCGCACCCGGCCGGCCCTGGCGCATCGCCGCCACGGCTTCGTCGACGGTGGCCAGGCGGATGGTCTCCTCCGCGCGGCGGCGGAAGCCCTCGGCCATGATCGCCTCGGCCACCGCGCGAAGCCGGGCCGGCGCGGCGGTGCCGGAGACGGTCACGCTGGGGCCGGCCTGCGGCACATCGGCATGGCTGAAGCCGCTGTTGAGGCTGACGCTCCAGATGTCCGGCTCGGCCTGCTCGATCCGGCGCGCCTCGGCCAGGGCGTCGATCATCGGGCCGTGGCCGGTATGGGTGCGGCCGCGATCGAAGGCGACGAGGGTTGGCGCGCGGGCCACCACGCTGGTCACCGGCACGCGCGCGCGGATGGCACGCTCCAGCAACTCGGCGGCGACCAGGCCGACGGCGACGTGGTCGGTATGCGGATTGGTGCGATAGGAGACGATGATGTTGGCCAAGTCGGCGGTGCGGTCGCTCACATTCGCGTGAAGATCGAAGGTGACGGCGATCGGCACATCCGGGCCGACAATGGCGCGGACCATGGCCAGGATGGTGCCGTCAGCATCGTCGTCGCCCTCGGCGGCCATGGCGCCGTGCAGCGCCAGCAGCACGCCGTCCAGCGGCATGGCGGCGCGCAGGCCGTCGCCGAGGACGCGCAGGAAATCCGCCATCGCCTCGGCCGAAACCCGGCCGCCCGAGGTGGCCGAGGCTGAGATCGGCGTGCGCGTCCACCAGCCGAAGCGCTCCGCGGCAGCCAGGAAGCCCGCCATCTCCTGGCCGGTGCCGCGAAAGGCGCGCGGGACGGCATCGTCCAGATGGTAGCTTTGGCTGCGGAACAGGGCGAGGGTCGTCGGGTCCCGGTTGAAGGTGTGCGATTCATGCTTGATCGCGCCCAGGACGATCCGTCTGGTGGGGAATCCGTAGGGCAAGTGGGCCTCCGATCAGCGTGCGCGCGATCGCGACAGCGTGGAGCGGGGTGGCGCGCGGCGTCAATCCTGTGGCAAGGCCGTGTGTGGCAAAAGCGGGCCATATGTGCTGACTAGGCGGCGATGATGACGGAGTGCGGGCAGTGAAGAT
>JBIPLY010000303.1:0-5302 GCA_044369385.1 Acetobacteraceae bacterium
AGCGCGGCGCGGCCCTACTACCGCGAGGCGGACTGGCTCGCCGTCGCGCCGGGCCTGGCGATCATGCTCACCGTCTTCTCGCTGCAGATCATCGGCGACGCCCTGCGCGACCTGCTCGATCCCCGCCTGAGGGGCATGCAATGACGGCAGCACCCATCCTGGACGCCCCCATTCTCGAAGTGCGGGGCCTGCGCACCTGGTTCGCCACCCAGGGCGGCACGGTCAAGGCGGTGGACGGCGTCGACCTCGCGGTCGGCCCGCGCGAGACCGTTGCCGTGGTCGGCGAATCCGGTTCCGGCAAGTCGGTACTCGGGCTGTCGATCATGGGCCTGGTTGCCCGCCCTGCCGGCCGCATCGTCGAAGGTCGCATCCTGTTCGCCGGAGAGGCCGGTCCGCGCGACCTCGTCCAACTGCCTGGGCGCGCCATGCGCCGCATCCGCGGGCGGGAGATCGCGATGATCTTCCAGGACCCGATGACCAGCCTCGATCCGCTGTTCAGCATCGGGGAGCAGATCGCCGAAACCCTGCGCGAGCACGAGGGCATGGACCGCGGCAGCGCCGCCCGCGAGGCCGTTCGCCTGCTGGAGTTGGTGGAGATCCCTGCCGCCGCCCGCCGTGCCCGCGAATACCCCCACCAGATGTCAGGCGGCATGCGCCAGCGCGTGATGATCGCCCTGGCACTGGCCTGTCGCCCCAAGCTGCTGATCGCCGACGAGCCGACCACGGCGCTCGACGTGACCATCCAGGCGCAGATTCTGGATCTGTTGCGCCGGCTGCAGGCGGAGATCGGCATGTCGATCCTGTTCGTCACCCACAATCTCGGCATCGTCGCCGAACTCGCCCACCGGGTGGCGGTGATGTATGCCGGACGGGTGCTGGAAACCGGCCCGGTGCGCACGGTGTTCCGCGATCCCGCCCATCCCTACACGCGCGGCCTACTGTCCTGCGTGCCACGCCTGGGCCGCGGGCGGCTCGGCGAACGGCTGCGTGCCATTCCGGGCAACGTCGCCTCGCCGCTCGCCCCGCCGCCGGGCTGCGCCTTCGCCCCGCGCTGCGAACTGGCCGGGCCGGATTGCGATGCCGGCATGCCACCACTGCTTCCCGAGGCGATGATCCGCCAGGCTCGCTGCCTGCGATGGACGCCGATGCCAGCCGAGGCGGCGGCATGAGCGACGCCCTGCTCTCCGTCCAGGACCTCAAGACCCACTTTCCGATCCGCGGCGGCGGCGGGCGCGTGGTGCGCGCGGTCGACGGGGTGAGCTTCGACGTCGCCGCTGGCCGCATTGTCGGCCTGGTCGGCGAGTCCGGCTCCGGCAAGACCACAATCGGCCGGACCATCCTGCGCCTGGTCGAGCCGACGGCCGGGCGCGTGCTGTTCGAGGGCACCGACCTGCTTTCGCTGGCCGAGCCCGCCATGCGCCCGTTCCGCCGTCGGCTGCAGATCGTCTTTCAGGACCCCTATGCCAGCCTCAACCCGCGCATGACGGTGGCCGAGATCGTCGGCGAGGCGCTGGGCACACACGGCCTTGCCCCCGGCCGCGCGCGCCGGCCGCGCATCGCCGAGATCCTGGCGCGCGTCGGCCTCGATCCCTCGCACATGGACCGCTATCCCAACGCATTCTCCGGCGGCCAGCGCCAGCGCATCGGCATTGCGCGGGCCATCGCCGTCGAACCCCGCTTCATCGTCGCCGACGAGGCGGTCTCGGCGCTGGATGTCTCGGTGCAGGCGCAAATCCTGAACCTGCTGCTGGACCTGCGTGCCGATCTTGGCCTCACCATGCTGTTCATCGCCCACGACCTCGCCGTGGTGGAGTATCTCTGCGACGAGGTGGTGGTGCTGTATCTCGGCCGGGTGATGGAGCGCGCGCCACGCGACCGGCTCTACACCGCGCCCGCCCACCCCTACACCCGCGCTTTGCTATCGGCTGTGCCGGTGCCCGACCCCGACGCGCCGCGCAACCGCATGCTGCTGCAGGGCGATATCCCCAGTCCGATCGACCCGCCCAGCGGCTGCGTCTTCCGCACCCGCTGCCCCTTGGCGCTGCCGGCCTGCGCCGAGACCATTCCCCCGCTGGTCACCATCGCGCCGGGCCACCAGAAGGCCTGCATCCGGGACGACATCGCATGAGCGCACCGACCATCCATCCCAGCCTGCCCTCGGGCGAGGGCCGCACCATCCTGCTGGTGATCGCCCATGCCGACGACCCGGCGCTGTCGCTCGGCGGCACCCTCCTGCGCTGGGCCGATGCCGGCTGGCGTATCGTCTGCGTGCGCGCCACGGACGACCGCTGGGATTCGGTGGGGATGACCGAGGCCGCCACCATCGCCGCCAACCAGCGGGAGTTCGAGGCCGCCTGCGCAGCACTGGGTGTCGCGCAGACGGTCGAGCTTGGCTACTGCACCGACGTGCTCGGCGATGCCAGCGAGGTGGAGCTGCGCGAGAAGATCATCCGCCTGGTGCGCACCCACCGGCCCTACGCCCTGGTCACCTTCGACCCCTACGCAATGTACGGCGAGGACAACCAGGACCACATCAAGCTTGCAGCGGCGGTGGACGAGAGTTTCTGGACCAGCCAGTTCGACCTGCATCACCCCGAGCACCTCGCCGCCGGGCTGATGCCGCACGGCGTGTTCGAGCGCTGGTATTTCGGCCGGTCGGTGCAGCGCGTGACCGATGTGGTGGATATCGCCGGCGTGCTCGACCGCAAGATCGCGGCGACGCTTCACCACGTGACCCCGCTGCGCAACATCGCCAATCAGCTGCGGATGCAGGCGCGCACCGGCGGCTGGGCGGTGCCGATGCTCGATGCCGCGGCCGACGGCGGTGACCTGCGCCCGCTGGTGGAGTTCCTGCTGCGCGAGCGCGGCCGCGCCACCGCCGCGCCGTTCGGGCTGGAGGCCGCCGAGCAGTTCCGCGTCGTGCGTTTCGGCGGGCTGCAATCGTTGCTCGACCGCTTCGGCCACCGGAGCTGAGGAGTTTCGCCATGCTGCGCGCCGGCACCGCCCGCATCGACCTCACGCCGGATTGGCCGGTGATGCTCGCCGGCTTCGGACAGCGCACCGAACCCGCGACCGCCGCGCATGATCCGGTGCAGGGCAAGGCGCTCTACCTGGAGGACGGCGCCGAGCGCCTGCTGGTCATCACCACCGACCTGCTCAGCATTCCGCGCCAGGTCGGCCAGCCCGTCGCCGAGGCGATCGCCGCGGCTGCGGGGATGGCGGTGCGGCAGATCATGCTCTGCGCCTCGCACACCCACTCCGCCCCGAACCCCGGCTATGCCGGCGATGGCGCCATCGGGGTCGAGCGCTTCCAGGCCTTCGTGGTGGAACGGCTGGTCGCGCTGGGCATCGCGGCGGCGCGATCGGCCGGCCCGGCCCGGCTGCGCAGCGGGGTGGGGGCCGCCGACATCTTCTTCAACCGGCGCAACCCCGGCACGCCGAACCGCGTCGACCGGCGGGTGCCGGTGGTGGTGGCCGAAGCGGCGGATGGCGCGACACTGGCGGTGCTGTTCGGCGTTGCCTGCCATCCCACCGTGATGGGCTGGGACAACATGGCGATTTCCGCCGACTTCACCGGGGTCGCGCAGGCCGCGGTCGAGCGCGCCTTGCCCGGCGCCACGGCGATGTTCATGAACCTGGCGCAGGGCAACATCATCCCGATCACCTCGCCGCGCTTCGACGCGCTGGACCCGCGCGGCTATCGCGGCGGCACCTGGGAGATGGCGAACGATCTCGGGCACCGTCTTGCCAGGTCGGTGCTCGACGCCGTTGCCGCCGCCGCGCCGGCCGGTGCCGGTCTTGCCTCCCGCCGCACCGACCTTGACCTGCTGCCCTTCTTCGCCGCGACCAGCCACGCCGAGGCGACGGCCCGGCTTGCCGAGCAGCGAGCCCTGATTGCCGCCGAACTGGGCGAGGATTTCGAGACGCGCTTCCCCTGGAACCATCTCTGGTCGCATGCCTCGCGCCGTGTGATCGAGGAGGCGATGGACGAGCCGCGCATGCGCCGGCTGATGATCGCCTGTTGCTATTATCGCGCGTTTCTCGCACGGCTGCGCATGCCGGCACAGGCTGAACCGCTTCCGGCGCCCGTGCAGGTGATATGGCTCGCCGGCTTCGCCCTGCTGGCGCTGCCTGGTGAGGTGCTGGTCGAAACCGGAGAAGAATGGGCTGGCATGACCGGGGACCCGAACGCTTTCGTCGTCGCCTGCGCCAATGCGCATTATCGGTACCTGCCCGGCCGCTTCCACTTCGACGAGCCGAATGCGGCAAACCGTTATGAAACCGCCAGCGCAGGGCTGGAGAAGGATGCGATGGATCGGATGTTTGACGCAGCCCGCCGCATGATGGTGGGGCGCGAGTGATACTGGCCACCCGATAGCCCGGCCTGCGTGGTGCCCGCGCCCACGGCACCGGCCAGCGGCGAGCGCACCGGGTCGGCTGTCTCGATCATACGACGACGGGTGGTCTGCCCCCCTTGAAGTGATCCACCCACAATGGGGCAAGATTGTCCGAGGAGGATCGCATGGGACGCAAGCATCACAAGCCTGAGGAGATCGTGGCCAAGCTCCGTCAGGTTGAGGTTCTGACTGGGCAGGGCCGATCGATCGCGGAAGCGGCGCGATCGATCGAGGTCAGCGAGCAGACGTATTTTCGTTGGCGCGCAGAGTATGGCGGCATGAAGACGGACCAGCTGAAGCGCCTGAAGGAGCTGGAACTGGAGAACATGCGGCTGCGGCGCGCGGTGTCGGATCTGACGCTGGACAAGCTGATCCTGAAGGAAGCTGCACGGGGAAACTTCTAAGCCCCGCTCGCCGCCGCGCCTGCGTGGAGACAGTGCAGAGCCGGCTCGGCGTTTCTGAGCGTCGCGCCTGCCAGGTGTTGGGCCAACATCGTTCCACCCAGCGCAAGGCGCCGCACACCGCCGATGACGAGGCGGGGCTGACCGCCGATATCGTCGAGTTGGCCCGGACCTATGGCCGCTACGGCTATCGGCGGATCACGGCCCTGCTGCATGAAGCCGGCTGGGCGGTGAACGCCAAGCGGGTACAGCGGATCTGGCGGCGAGAGGGGCTGAAAGTGCCACGGCGACAGCCGAAGCGGGGCCGCCTTTGGCTCAATGATGGCTCCTGCGTCCGGCTGCGGGCGCGTTGGGTCAATCACGTGTGGTCCTACGACTTCGTCGAGGGACGTACGCATGAGGGGAGGAAGTTTCGGATGTTGTGCCTGATCGATGAATACACGCGCGAAGCCCTGGCCATCCGGGTGAAGCGGCGACTGAACGCGCAGGACGTGATGGAGGCAC
>JBIPLY010000304.1:0-5293 GCA_044369385.1 Acetobacteraceae bacterium
GCCCCGCCCCACCCCGAACTGCTCCAGCACCGCCACCACCGTCGCCTTGTGCCGCGGATTCACCGCCCCATCGATCGCCGCCGCATGCCCCGCCAGCGTCTCGAAAAACCCGCCCCACGCCCCCCAGCCGAACACCACCCCCGCCGCCACCCCGGCCCCCACCGCCGTCACCCCCGCCGCCCCGATCGCCCGCCACTGCCCCGCCGCCACCAACGCCACCGGCACCAGCAGCCCCAACTGCGGCTTGATCGTCGCCAGCCCGAACAACACCCCCGCCCACAGCTGCGACCGCGGCAACACCCGCACCCCCCCCACCAGCAACGCGCCGACCAGCAACCCGTTCTGCCCATACGCCACGCACACCACGCAGGCCGGCGCCAGCGCCAACACCGCCCGCTCCCAGGACCGACCAGCCGCCATCACGAACAGCGCCAGCCCCGCCAGGCTCCACACCGCCCAGGCCCAGTGCACCCCCACAAGCCCCAGCGGCACCACGAAGAACAGGTAATGCGGCGGATACGGAAACGGAAAACTCTGCCGCAGCCCCGGAAAAATCCCCTGCTGGAACGCCTGCAGCGCCGCGCCGTCGTACAGCCCCGCCGCCCCGTGCTCGATGGCGAACCGGGCAAAACTCCACTGCGCCGTGCTGTCGTTGAAGAACAACCGCCCCGCCGCCACCCCCGGCCACAGCCGCGCCCCGAACCAGGCGGCCAACACCAGCCCGCAGCCCACCACCCCCAGCCCGGCCACAACCCGCCAGACCCCACGCGCCGGCAACCCGACCCAGGCAAGATGCATTGCGCGTCCGATCACTTCACCACCGCTCCCTATGGTACCCACAGCACACCAGAAAGAAAATGCGCCCTCTCCCCTTAGGGGCAGGGCGATCGTATATGCCGACATTCGTCGCGCGTCGGCCGCAGAACAGCAATACTCACATGGAGACGGAGAGACGAAGAGAAGGCAGAACTCTTACTTCGATCTCTTCGTCTCTCCGTCTCCATGTGAGAATACTTGCTTTGGCAGCCCCCGGGCGATGCGCTCCGGCCATATGCGATCGCCCTGCCTTGGGGGAGAGGGTCGGGCTGAGGGGAAGCCCGCGCACGAAGCCCGGCATGGCGCAAAGCCCAATCTGCCCAGCCCACCCCTGGCCCCCAACCGCGCCCGGCGCGATACTGCCCGCAACCAAGCCGAGGAGCACGCCATGGACTTCACCATCACCCCGGAGATCGAGGCCAAGCGCCGCGCCATCCGCCATTTCGTCGACACCCGCCTGATCCCGCTGGAACGCGACCGCAGCAGCTACGACGCCCACGAGAACATCAACCACACCCTGCTCGCCGAACTGCGCCAGGAAACCCGCGCCATGGGCGCCTGGGCCCTGCAATCGCCCAAATCCCGCGGCGGCGGCGGCATGAAAATGACCGAGCAGGCGGTGCTCTACGAGGAAATGAACCGCTCCATCTTCGGCCCGGTCTGCTTCAACTGCGCCGCCCCGGACGACGGCAACATGCGCGTCATGGCGCAGGTCGCCACCCGCGCGCAGCAGGACTGGTGGCTGCAACCCGTCATCGACGGCAAGATGAACAGCAGCTTCATCATGACCGAACCGATGGACGAGGACGGCCGCGGCTGCGGCAGCGATCCCTCGCTCACCAACACGGAGGCCGTGCGCACCAACACCGGCTGGAAGATCCACGGCCGCAAATGGTTCATCACCGGCGCGGAGACCGCCGAGCACTTCATCCTCATCGCCCGCACCTCCCCCGATGACCGCCGCGGCCTCACCAGCTTCCTCTTCCACCGCGACCAGCCCGGCTGGCGCATCATCCGCCGCATCGAGATCATGGGGCCGGAGGAACATGGCGGCCATTGCGAGATCGAGTTCGACGGCCTGGAAATCCCCGACGAGCACCGCCTGATGGAAGTCGGCGACGGCCTCAAACTCACCCAGATCCGCCTCGGCCCCGCCCGCCTCACCCACTGCATGCGCTGGACCGGCCTGGCCCGCCGCTGCCTCGAAATCGCGATGGAGCATGTGCAACAGCGCCGCAGCTTCGGCGGCCGCCTGATCGACCACGAAAGCGTCCAGACCCTGATCGGCCAGGCCGCGATGGAAATCGAGATCGGCCGCCTGCTGACCATGAAGGCCGCCTGGCTGCTCGATCAGGGCGACTTCGCCCGCAAGGAAGTCTCGATGGCCAAGATCGTCGTCGCCGACGCCCTGCACAAGGCCGCCGACACCGCCCTCCAGCTCCTCGGCGCCCGCGGCTATTCCAAGGACACGCCCGTCGAATGGATCTACCGCTACGCCCGCCAGGCCCGCCTGGTCGACGGCGCCAGCGAGGTCCACCGCATGGTCCTGTCCAACTTCATGACCCGCGAAGGCGGCGATTTCTGGCGCTGGCGCGAAGCCGAATAGCTCAGGATTCACATGGAGACGGAGAGACGGAGAGACGGAGAGACGGAGAGACGGAGAGGCGGAGAGGCGGAGAGGCGCGCGACTTGATCTCTCCGCCTCTCCGTCTCCATGTGAAAACCCTGCTTCCTGCCTCCGATCGCCCCACCCCCGGAAAGGCCCGACAATGTCCGCCAGCCACGCCACCCTCCGCGCGATCTGCGCCGCCTTCAACGCCCATGACCTCGACGCGATCATGTCCCACTTTGCCGAAGACTGCGTCCTGGAGATGCCGCGCGGCCGCGACCCCTGGGGCACCCGCGCCGAGGGCCATGCCGCCGTCCGCGCCCTGCTCGCCACCCGCTTCGCCGGCCTGCCCGACGTCCATTACGGCAACGAACGCCACTTCGTCGACGGCGACACCGGCATGTCCACCTGGACCCTCACCGGCACCCCGCCCGCCGGCCCGGCGATCGAAGTCAACGGCTGCGATTTCTACACGTTCCGCGATGGCCGCGTGATCAAGAAGAACTCCTTCTGGAAGCTCCGCGAAGCCTGACCCCGACCGATCGGAACCCGCCCCGCGCGGGGCGCCCGACGGCCAACGCGGATCGGAAAAAATCCCCTTGGCGCGGTGTCGGTTAGTTAGTATCAACCGCCGACATGACCGACATCGCCGCCTTCCTGACCAGCCTGGTCACCGTCCTGCGCAACGCCGTCGCCCACGTGGCGGCGCGCGAGTCGCGGCGTGCCCAGGCTGCCGCCCATCTCGCCGGACCGCCGCACCTGGCGCCGGAGGCGCCGGCGCATGTCCGCCTGATGCGCTTCTGGGCCTATGCCCTGCGCACCGTCCAGCGCCTCGATCGCCTGGTCCAGCGCTGGCAGGCCGGAACCCTGCCGCCCCCCACCACCCGCACTGACATCACCGCACCGAAGAAGCCGCGCCCGGCCCCGCTGCCCGCAGCCGGCGCGAACCAGCCGTCCACAGCCATCCCGCGCCTGCCGCGCACCCGCGGCTGGGTCACCCGCCTCGTCGGCCACCCGGCCGCCGGCGCCGCGTCGCAGCTTCAGCACCTGCTGACCACACCCGAAATGGCCGCCTTCCTCGCCGCCGCGCCGCAGGCCGCCCGCCTGCTGCGCCCGTTCTGGCGCATGCTCTCGCCCGATCCGCTGCCGGCGCCGCTGGTCCCGGCCATCCCGCCGCCGCCCCGCCCGAAACGCCCGCCGGCCCCGCCGCGCGCGAAGCTGCCGAAGCTCAGCTTCGAACCCTGGGTCCGCGCCGCCGTGCGCGCCCTGCGCAAAAAATACGGCTGACCCCGCCCTGGCCAACCCGCGCCGCTATCGTTACGATATCAAAATTACATCGTCGCCCCGATCACCCACGGCGCAAACTCCGCCGCCCCGAAATCAAACGCCTCGCTCTTCGTCGGCGCGCCCGAAGCCGTGCTGAGAAACAGCTCGAAAATCCGCTGCCCGCATTCGGCAACGCTCTCATCGCCATCCAGGATGGTGCCGCAATTGATGTCCATGTCCTCCTCCATCCGCCGGAACATGGCCGAATTGGTCGCCAGCTTCAGCGACGGCGACGGCTTGCACCCGAACACGCTGCCCCGCCCGGTGGTGAACGCCACCAAATTCGCCCCGCCCGCCACCTGCCCGGTCGCCGACACCGGGTCGTAGCCCGGCGTATCCATGAACACGAACCCCTTCCTCGTCGGCAACTCGGCATAGCCGACCACCTCGACCAGATTGGTGCTCCCCGCCTTGGCCATCGCGCCCAGCGACTTCTCCAGGATCGTCGTCAGCCCGCCCGCCTTGTTCCCCGGCGACGGATTGGCATCCATCTCCGCCCCCGCCCGCGCGGTGTATTCCTCCCACCACCGCATCAGCCCGACCAGCTTTTCCCCCACCGCCCGATCCGGCGCGCGGCGCGTCAACAGATGCTCCGCCCCATAGGTCTCCGGCGTCTCAGAGAGAATGACACTCCCGCCATGCCGCACCAGCAGATCGCTCGCCACCCCCAGCGCCGGATTGGCCGAAACCCCGGAATACCCGTCCGACCCCCCGCATTGCAGCGCCACGGTCAGCTCGCTGATCGGGCACGGCACCCGCACCACCGCATTCGCCTCGCCCAGCACCTCGCGCACAAACGCAATCCCCGCCTCGACGGTCTTTCGGCTCCCGCCCATCTCCTGGATATCCATGCCCCGCAGCCGCCCGGCCAGCTTCTGCTCCTGGATCATCCCCGAAAGCTGGTTCACCTCGCACCCCAACCCCAGCATCACCACATGCGAGAAATTCGGATGCCGCGCATACCCGCCCAGCGTCCGCCGCAGCAGCGCCAGGGGCTCCCCCTGCGCCATGCCGCACCCGGTCTTGTGGGTCAGCGCCACCACCCCGTCGACATTGGGGAAATCCGCCAGCGGATTCTCCCCGGTCAGCGGGTTCTTCCGAAACGCCATCGCCACCAGCTCGGCCACATGCGCCGAGCAGTTCACGCTGGTGAGAATCCCGATGTAGTTCCGCGTCGCCACCCGCCCATCCGGCCGCCGAAAGCCCATGAAAGTCGCCGGGGCGTTGAAATAGTCGGTCGGCCGCGCATCCACCCCGTAGGCATAGTCCCGGGAGAAATCGCCCATGCCGAGGTTGTGGACATGCACATGCTCCCCCGGCGCGATATCCGCCTGGGCAAAGCCGATGATCTGCCCATACCTCCGAACCGCCGAACCCTTCGCCACCGGCGCCACCGCCACCTTGTGCCCCGCCGGAATCCGCTGCCCGGCCGCCACCCCGGGTACCACTTCAGTCCCGGGCAGCAATGTGGCTCGGGCAATCACCACGGAATCGGTGTCGTGCAGACGGATGGCGACGGGCGGGGACATGGCAAACCCTCAG
>JBIPLY010000305.1:0-5266 GCA_044369385.1 Acetobacteraceae bacterium
CCAGCTCAATGTCGGCCTGCAAGGCATCGATCAGAGCGAGATCAGCGGCCTGGCCTTCGACGACACCGGCCACCTGCTCGTCTCCTCCACCCAGGGCCGGGTCTATCGCATCGATGTGAACGCCGATCCGGTGTCGGTGAGCGCGCCGACGCTGACCGGCATCATCGGCGTGGCGCAGGATGGCGTGCCGGCCAATGCGGGCCTCGCCTCGGCCAATGCCGGCCAGGTCATCACCCTGACCGGCACCAATTTCGGTGCCGGCACCGGGGTGCTGTTCAACACCGTCGACGAAGACGGCACGCCCGGCCAGGTCGCGGTGAAGCCGTTGCAGGTCAATGCCGCCGGCACCCAGCTGCAGGTGCTGGTGCCGGCGCTGGCCACCACCGCCGATATCCGCGTGACCAACGGCAGCGACACCAACTACGGCTTCGGCAGCCACCCGGACTCCGTCCATCGCGGCATCACGCTGAACTTCACCGCCGATGACGCCACCACGGTGATCCGGTTCAACGATTACGGGTTGCAGTCGGTGAACGACGAAAGCTGGGCCATCGACAATGTCATGGTCAGCCAGGGCAAGACGTCGGTGTTCTC
Organism: Acetobacteraceae bacterium; assembly: GCA_044369385.1. Lineage (GTDB taxonomy): Bacteria > Pseudomonadota > Alphaproteobacteria > Acetobacterales > Acetobacteraceae > CAMDGX01. The sequence continues at coordinate 595 of JBIPLY010000305.1, forward strand.
CGACAGCTTCGAGGCCGGCGCCAATCCGGCCTGGAGCGAGGCGCGCATCGATTCCAGCCTGGCCTCGACCCTGTCGCGCTTCTCGGGCCGCTTCGCCAGCGAACAGCAGCTCCTGACGCTGAACGGCCTGACCCCCGGGCAGACCTACACCCTGCGCTTCGACCTCTATGCCTTCGACAGCTGGGACGGCGAGACCAATCCGGACTATGGCCGCGACATCTTCGCGGTCTCCGCCGACGGCACGATGCTGTTCCACGAAAGCATCGCCACCTATCCGATGACCACGCCGCAGACGATCAACAACAGCGCCGGCATCCCGCTGCAGATCGTGCCGACGCTGACCGGCACCGAGGGCCGGCTGGGCAGCAACGGGCTGTTCACGCTGAACGGCAGCGGCTTCATCGAGGGCGCAAGCACCATCACCATCGGCGGCCTGGTCTTCCCCGACAACACCGTGGATACCGGATACTACTGGTATTCGTCGAACAACAGCTCGCCCGACGTGACCGATACCAGCAACCGGCGCTACCAGCTCGCCGCCCCGCTGGCGATCGGCGCGAAGATCCGCATCGCCACCGCCGGCGGCCATGACGAGATCGACGCGCCAACCCTGGGCACCGCCACGCCCTCGATCTTCGCCGGCATCGAAACCACCGGGTCGCCGGCCGGCGGCGGGGCGGCGGCCAATCCCGGCCAGCTCATCACCCTGCTGGGCCAGGGCTTCACCAACAGCACGCTGGTGCAGTTCGAGGCGGTGGATTCCGCCGGCCAATCCGGCCTGATCACCGTCGCGCCCTATGACGTGGACGGCACCGGTGCGCGCCTCACCGTGCATGTGCCCGGGCAGGCCAGGTCCGGCCTGGTCCGCGTGATCGGCGCCGCCGAGAGCCGGGCGCTGCTGGTGGTGCCGCAAGTGCGCGGCATCGGCGGCACGCTGGCCGAGGGCAACACGCTGGTGCTCGATGGCGCCGGCTTTGTGCCCGGGCAGGTCAGCGTGACGATCGACGGCATCGCCGCCCCGGTCCAGGGCCTGTCGACGGTCTCCGATGCCTCCACGCTGGAGAGCTACTATTCCGACCGTGGCCTGACCAACCGCCAGATATTGCGGGTCACAGTGCCGGCCGGAACCGGCGCGGGCGAAGTCCGCGTGACCACGGCCGGCGGCAGCAGCAGCGGGCGCGGCGGCGTGGTCATCCAGGCCCTGGCCGATGTCGTGCCGGCGTCCGATCCCGGTGACACGCTGGCGACCAGCACGGTGCTGACGCTGGGCGGTCACCAGACCGTCGCGGTGAAGCAGACGGTCGGCAACGGCGATTCTCCCGATGCCGATGTCGATCTGTACCGCGTCGACCTGAACGCGGGCGACCAGCTGCAGATCGCGCTGGCCACCGAGGACTACGCCAATGTGCGGGTGTTCGACTCCACGGGGGCGCAGAAGTCGATCCAGAACTTCTTCTACTATTCGTCTTCCACGATGGTGTTCGGCGCCGGCAAGTCGGACACTTACTATGTCGGCGTCGCCGGCTATTCCAACGCGACGTACGACCCGACCAAGGCCAGCAGCGGTGCGCCGAGCTACTACCTCGGCGACTACACCCTCGGCCTCACCCGCATGGCCGCCGGCGACACCCGGCTGACCGGCATCGCCGCGGCGGCAACCAAGGGAACCCCGGCCACGGCGGGGGTCGCCTCGGCCAATGCCGGCCAGACCATCACCCTGACCGGCACCGGCCTGCTGGCCAGCGACCGGCTGGTGTTCACGACCGTCGACAGCGAGGGCTATTACGCCACCACCGTGGTGACGCCGACCAACCTGGCCGTGGATGGCAGCAGCTTCGACGCCGTCGTGCCTGCCGCGGCCACCACCGGCGCGGTGCGGTTGCAGCGCGATCCCGGCGGGCTGTTCCTGCAGATCGTGCCGGTGCTGACCGATGTGTCGATGCCGGCCGGGCAGAGCTTCGAGGGCGGCAGCCTGACGCTGACCGGCTCCGGCTTTGCCGAGGGGGCCTCCACCCTGCATCTCGGCGCGGCCAACCTGGTCGATGCCGCGCCCAGCTACGGGCTGGACATCAACTACGGCGCCAAGGGCAACGGCGCGGCGCAGATGTGGCTGCCGGTCGGTGCGGCGGCGGGGCCGATCTCGGTCTCCACCTTCGGCGGCACCAGCGAGGTCTTCGCGCTGGCGGTCACCGGCTTTGCCGCCACGGCCGGTTCCGGCACGCCGGCCGCGCCCGGCGGGCTGTCGGCCAATCCCGGCCAGACCATTACCATCACCGGCTCCGGGCTCGATGCCTCGCTCGATGTCGTCTTCACCACCAACGCCAACGGCACGCCCGGGCAGATCGTCGTCCGCCCGGAAACGGTGGCGCCCGACGGCAGCTCGGCCACCGTGGTGGTCCCCGCCACCGCGGTCACCGGCCTGCTGCGCGTGGTCGGCGACAGCAACGCCACGGAGACGCTGCTGCGGATCGTGCCGGTGGTCAGCGGCCTCACCGTCAACACGGTCGACAACACCAACGGCTTCCTCCAGGTCACGCTCCAGGGCCAGGGCTTCATCGACCGCGAGGGCGTCCAGTACCGCTTCGGCGACACCCCGGTGGAAGACCCCGGCGCCGGCTACGGCCAGGGCCCCGATGTCAACTCCGCGTCCAACACCGCGGTGGTGGTGTGGGTGCCGATCCGGCCCGAAAGCTTCGGCCCGATCGTGGCGCGCACCGATGGCGGCGACAGTGCCGCCTATTCGGTGGCGTTCAGCGGCATCACCGCCACCGCCAACACCGGCACCCCGGCCGATCCCGGCCAGGCCTCGGCCAATCCCGGCCAGGCGATCACCCTGAACGGCACCGGCCTGACCTCGGCCATGCGCGCCGTGCTGCGCTACCGCGAAAGCTACACGGCGGCGCTGCAATACGTGGTGCTGTCGCCCACCGCGGTGGCCGAGGACGGCAGCACGGCGACGATGACGGTGCCGAACTACGCCAACGGGGCCTACGATCTCTGGGTGGTCGGCTCCGCCACCCGCGCCCTGCTGCAGGTGGTGCCGGTCATCGAAACCTATGACGTATCCGGCTCGCTGTATGTCTACGGCGCCGGCTTCGTCGAGGCCAACATGACCGCAAGCTTCGCCGGCGGCGCCACGATCTCCGACACCGCGCACAACACGCAGCCGAATCCCGGCCCCGACATCTACAGCTGGAACGGCTACGACAACGGTGCGGTGAACCTGGGCAGCGAACCGGTGCACGGCTTCGGCCCGCTGACCGTGACCACCGCCGGCGGCACCTCGGCGCCGTTCGACTTCAACGTGATGACCCCGGGCCTGGGCCAACTGCGCGACGTCGCCTTCGACCCGGCCACCAAGACGGCCTGGGTGTCGGACTACGTCTATCCGCAGACCAGGCTGCACCAGATCGACCTGGCCACCGGGGCGGCGCTGTCCAACATCGCGCTGACCACCAAGGAGTTCGGCAGCACCTACATGTCGATCGGCGGCCTGCAGATCACGCCATCGAGCTTCACGCTGAAGGACGTCCTGATCCCCGCCGGCAGCCTGCTGGTGTTCGACGGCGAACCGAACACCGACCGCGTCGTGGCGGTCGACCCGGCCACCGGCGCGGTGCTGGCGTCGCTGACGCTGCTGGGCAACTACGACACCACCGCCGGCGTCTTCGATCCCACCACCGGGAACCTGTTCCTGCTCGACCGCAGCACCAATCCGCGCCGCATCCTGGAGATCGATCCGACCAACGGGGCGGTGATCTCCAACTTCAACTCCCCGCTCTGGGGCGACGAGGCCGGGCTTGCGATCGATCCGGTCACCGGCAACCTCTGGCTCGGCAGCTACAACAACCCCGGCGTGCTGATCGAGCTGTCCCGCACCGGCACCGAGATCCGCCAGCTCAATGTCGCGGCGCAGGGCATCGACAATTACGAGATCAGCGGCCTGGCCTTCGACGCCGACGGCCGCCTGCTCGTCTCCTCCACGCAGGGCCGGGTCTATCGCGTCACGGTTTAGAGCAATACCCGACCGGATGGAAACATCTGGTCGGAAGATTTGCGTGCTTGAACAAAGAGCTAGAGCGGGGGCCGTGCGTCTATCAGCACGGCTTCCGCTCTAGCAGCCGCCCGCCCCCCGTCCCGGCGGACGGGGGCGCCAGCCGCCAAACGCGAAAGCGGCCGCCCCATCCCCCGGGGCGGCCGTTTCCGTGCGCGCGGCGCCAGTCCGATCAGGCGCCAGTCAGGTCAGGCGATGCGGGTGATGTAGAGGTAGTCGTTGCCGCCCACGCTGCCGGTGGAGACGAACATGTTCGACCGATCCTCGGAGGCCAGCCCGGCAAAGGTGATCGACGCGTTGATCGGCGTCCCCGCCCCGCCCAGCCGGGCATGCACGGTCAAGCCGGTGAACCCGGGGGTGCCGTCGCTGACATACCAGGTGTTCGGGTCCTTCCCATCGGCCGAGATCCCGTCGACATAGCCCCACAGCGTCACCTCGTCGCCGATCGCAAAATTCACCAGCGTGTCCCAGGTCACCCCGCCGCCGCGCCCGTCGACAAAGAACGTGTCCTGCCCGCTGCCGCCGGTCATGAAGTTGGACCCGGTGAAGGCATCGATCACGTTGCGGCCGCTGAACACGGTGATCGCATCGTTGCCAGCCCCGGTGCGGATGAAGGCG
>JBIPLY010000306.1:0-5259 GCA_044369385.1 Acetobacteraceae bacterium
GTCACCGACGAGGAGGAACGCGAAGGCCTCGATGTCGTGCTGCACGGCGAACGGCTGGGCTGAACTGCCCGAAGCCAGGGGGGCGCTCCGCAAGGGGCGCCCCCTTCTTCGTGGGCCGGTTTACGCGCGGCGCAGATTGATCGGTCGGCTCAGCATCATCAGGAACACGTTGGTGTTCGGCCGCCCCATCACGCCGGGCCAGACGGCCATCGCCTTTCGCGCAAGATCGATCAAGATCAGCGTCTCTTCCCGTGTCCACGTGTGCAGCATGTTGTAGTCGGCGATGTGGCGGGCTTCCTGAAGGCTCTTGAATGCCTCCGAAACTTGTTGCAGATCATCTTCAAGCGGTTGCTGAATGAGCGACCGGATGGTCGCATCCTGCCGGTTCATCAGGGCTTCGCAGGCTGCCTTCATCGCCTTGTGATCCAAGGTCCGACGAAATGCCGTGACCAGTCCTGGCGGTTCAGTCGGCACAAGGCAGGATGCCGCCTCACCCAGGAAATGGAACAGTGCATAGTAGGCGGTCGAGATCGCACGACGCAGGCTCGCCTGATTCGGTTCGGCCGCATCGGGCTCCACCAAATGCTCGGCCACAGCGAGCAACTCTTCCGCGTCAGTCACGCGCCGGCGGGGAACAGCTGATCCGGCGTCCTGACCCGAATCGCACGAAGGGCCAATGCGACAGCCGTAGCGCTACAAGTTCGTGCTCCGTCTCACGCACATAGCGATTTACTTCATCAAGATCGGCCGCACTCGTCGTTTTGCGCACATCAACATTGAGCCAAACGATCACCGAAGGATCGCCTGACCAGTCTTCGCTGAACTCAACATCGAATCCGGTGAAGAAAGCCGGCAATGGACGGCGCGCGACGACCTCGCGGATGCGCCGCTCTTCATCGATCCGCAGATCCAAAATCCGGTCCATGGGCCATACTTATCACAAATCACCCCCGCGCCGCCAGCAATCCCCCCAACGCCACCAGCCCCGCCGCCGCGAACAGCGTGGGCGTGACCTCGGCAAACCCGCCCACCGCCAGCAGCAGCGTGGAGACCACCGGCGTCGCATAGGCCAGCGTGCCCAGCAGCCGCGGATCGCCGTGCTTCATGCCGTGGTCCCACAGGAAGAACGCCGCCCCCACCGGCCCGACGCCCAGCGCCAGCACCGCCAGCCAGGCACCGCCCCCCGGCATCACCGTCGTCTCGACGGCCAGGTGGCACAGCCCCGCCAGCCCCGCCGTCGCGCCGCAGAACCCGGCCACCGCCGCCGTCGGCACCGCCGCCAGCAGCCTGGCCAGCACGGAATACACCGCCCAGGTCACCGCACTGCCCAGCGCCATCAGGTAGCCCGGCAGCGCCGCGGCGCTGAGCCCCGCCCCCCCGCCCAGCAGCAGCGCGCAGCCGGCCAGCCCGCATCCCACCCCGGCCAGGTGCCAGCGGCTGAGCCGCATCCCCGGCAGGAAGGCGGCGAACAGCACGATGAACAGCGGCCACAGGTAGTTGATCAGGTTCGCTTCCGCCGCCGGCGCCCAGGCCAGGGCGGCGAAGTAGAGCGCATGAAAGCCGAACAGCCCCAGCACCCCATGCGCCCACACCGCGGCCGGCTGGCGCAGCACGCCCAGCTCCCCGCGCAGCGCCAGCACGCCCAGCCCCAGCGCTGCCGAGACGGCAAACGCCATCGCGGTGAGCTGCAACGGCGGGATGGCCGCCGCCGCGCGCGACAGCAGCCCCAGCGTGGACCACAGCGCGATCGCGCCGCAGCCTGAAAAGGTCGCGGCGCGCAACGCCTAGTACATGTGCTGCCCGCCGTTGATCGACAGCGTCGAGCCGGTGATGAAGTCGCCCTCGTCGGAGGTCAGGAACACAACCCCGCGCGCGATATCCGCCGCCCGGCCCAGCCGGCCCATCGGGATGCGCGCGACGATCTTCTCCAGCACATCGGGCGGCACCGCGCGCACCATGTCGGTGTCCACATAGCCCGGCGCGATCGCGTTCACCGTGATGCCGAAGCGCGCGCCCTCCTGCGCCAGGGCCTTGGTGAAGCCGTGGATGCCCGATTTGGCGGCGGCGTAGTTCACCTGGCCATACTGCCCGGCCTGGCCGTTGATGCTGCCGATGTTGACCACCCGGCCGAACTTGGCCGCGCGCATGTCCTCCCACACCAGCTTGGACAGGTTGAAGCAGGAGCCCAGGTTGGTGTCGATCACCGCATCCCACATGTCGCGGCTGAGGCGCGACATGGTGGCATCGCGGGTGATGCCGGCGTTGTTGACCAGGATCTCGATCTTGCCGAGCTCGGCGTGGATCGCCTCCACCGCCGCCTGGCACTGGGCGTAGTCGCCGGCGTCGAACTTCTTCACCGCGATGCCGGTCTCCGCGGCAAAGGCGGCGGCGGCGGCGTCGTTGCCGGCATAGGAGGCGACCACGACGCGCCCGGCACCCTTCAGCTGCCGGCTGATCTCCGCGCCGATGCCGCGCGTGCCGCCGGTGACCAGTGCGATCCTGCCCATGGAATCCTCCCTGTTGACCGGTCGATCTAGGCAGCCGCCAGGGGTAAATTCAAGCGAATCCGGCACCTGTCGCGCCGCACGGCACCCGGCCTATACTGCGCCATGGCCCGCCCCCCCTCCGACCCCGCCGAGACCGCCCGCGAGGCTGCCGCCAGCATCGCCCATGGCCACGCCCTGTCGCGGCTGGGCGACTGGGCGCAGGCCGCCGCCCGCTATCACGCCGCCCTCGATCTCGCCCCCGATGCGCCGGAGGCCTATTTCCACCTGGCCAACGCCCAGGCCCAGCTGGGCGACCTGCGCGGCGCGATCGATTCGCTGAACAGCGCGCTGGCCTTCGCCCCGGACCATCCGCCCGCGCGCACCAATCTCGGCCACATGCTGCGCGCCGCCGGCCAGCCCGCCGCCGCCCTGGAGGAATACCGCCGCGCCCTGTTCCTGGCGCCGCGCGATCCGGCGATCCGCTTCCACATCGCCGCCGCCCTGGCCGAACAGGACCGGCTGGAGGAGGCGGTGACCTGGTACGCGCAGGCCGCCGAGGCCGGGCACATCCCCGCCTTTGCCGCGCTGGGCACCGCGCATCTCTCGCTGGGCCAGCCCGGCCCGGCGCTGCACTGGTTCCGCCGCGCCCGCCAGGCTGGCGACGCGAGCGCCAATGCGCGGCTGGGCGAGGGGCTGTCCCTGCTGACCCTGGGGGAGATGAAGCCGGGCTGGGACGGCTACGAGGCCCGCCCGGCCGCCTCGCCCTTCCTGGGCGCGCGCGACGCGGCGCTGCGCTGGAACGGAAAGCAGCCGATCGCCGGGCGCACCATCCTGGTCTGGGCGGAGCAGGGCCTGGGCGATTCGATCATGTTCGCCCGCTACGTGCCGCTGCTGCGCCAGCGCGGGGCGCGGGTGCTGCTGTCGGTGCAGGCGCCGCTGCTGCGGCTGATGGCCGAGCTGGGCGACCAGATCGTGCCGGAGGGCAGCACGGTGACCTTTGACCTGCACTGTCCGCTGCCCAGCCTGCCGCGCGCCTTCGGCACCGAGCTGGCCACGATCCCCGCCCGCGTGCCATATCTGATGGCCGATATCGAGCGGCTGAAAGCCTGGCACGCCCGCCTGGGCCCGCGGCCGCGGGTGGGGGTGGTCTGGGCCGGGAATCCCGACCATGCCGCGGACCGGCAGCGCTCGCTCGGCCAGGTGCCGCTGATGCGGCTGCTGGCGCTGCCCGGCATCAACTGGCACGTGCTGCAGAAGCAGGTGACCGCGGATGAGGAGGTGGCGCTGACGGAGCTGCCGGCGGTGCGGGTGCCGGGGCCGGGCTTCGCCGACTTCGCCGATACCGCGGCCTGCGTGGCCGCACTCGATCTGGTGGTGACGGTGGACACTTCGGTGGCGCACCTGGCCGGGGCGATGGGCAAGCCGTGCTGGATCATGCTGCCCTATTCCGCCGATTTCCGCTGGCTGCGCGATCGCGACGACAGCCCCTGGTACCCCTCCGTGCGGCTGTTCCGGCAGACGCGGCGCGGCGACTGGGAGGGCGTGATCGATGCGGTGGCTGGGGCGCTGCAAGAGTTGCGGGCGTAGGCGCCGGCTGGCATCGTTACTGTCCAATGCGGCAGGGAGGCGGCGATGGATTTTTCGGGCAAGGTGGCGGTGATCACCGGCGGTGCCAACGGCATCGGCCAGGCCGTGGCGCGCGGCTTCGCTTCCCGCGGCGCGCGCGGGGTGCTGGTGGTGGACCGTGACGCGGCGGCCGGCGAGGCGACCGCGGCCGAGTTGCGCGCCGGCGGCATCGATGCCGTCTTCACCGCCGCCGATGTGACCAGCAGCCGCGACGTGCAGGCCTATGTGAAGCTGGCCGTCGATCGCTGGGGCCGGATCGACTGTTTCCACAACAATGCCGGCATCGAGGGTCGCATCGCCACCACCGCCGAATACGACGAGGCGGTGTTCGACAGCGTGATCGCGGTGAACGTGAAGGGCGTGTTCCTGGGGCTGCGCCATGTGCTGCCGGTGATGATCGCCCAGGGCGGCGGGTCGGTGGTCAACACCGCCTCCGTGGCCGGGCTGGTCGGCACGCCGGGCATGCCGGCCTATGTCGCCAGCAAGCATGCCGTGATGGGCCTGACCAAGGTTGCCGCCGGCGAGGTCGGCGCGCAGGGCATCCGGGTCAACGCCGTCTGCCCCGGCCCGATCGACACCCGCATGGTGCGCGACATCGCCAAACAGGTCTCGCCCAACAACCCGGAGGCGGTGGCGGCGCGCTATGCCGGCTCGATCCCGCTGCGGCGCTACGGCACGGCGGAGGAGGTGGCCAATGTGGTGCTGTTCCTGTGCTCCGACCTGGCCGGCAACGTGACCGGGGCGCAGTATGTGGTCGATGGCGGGCGCACCGCGACGCCGGCGGGCGTGTCCAGCGTGATCGTTGAGTAAAGCAAGAACCTTCTTTTTGTGAACAAAAAGAAGCAAAAAAACTTTATCCATTCGCACCCGGCCTCCATGCTGGCAAACGGATGAAAGTTTTTTGGTTCTTTTTTTCAAAAAAGAACATGCTTCCTTCCTCGGAGAACCCACCATGCTCGACCTGTCCGCCACCGAGCTGCGCCAGCGCATCGGCACCAAGGAGATTTCCCCGGTTGAGCTGCTGGAGGCGTGCATCGAGCGCATCGTGGCGCTGAATCCGGCGACCAATGCGGTGACCGGCGCCGATGTGGTCGAGGCGCGGCGGGTGGCGAAGGCGGCCGAGCAGGCGGTGCGCCGCGGCGAGGAT
>JBIPLY010000307.1:0-5235 GCA_044369385.1 Acetobacteraceae bacterium
ACTTCACCCAGTTCGGCTGCGACGCCACCGCCGCGGTCAAGTACGACTACAACCCGGCGAAGGCGAAGGCCCTGCTGGCCGAAGCCGGTTTCCCCAACGGCTTCGAGATCGAGCTGGTCAACGCCATCCCGGTCACCACCTGGGTCGGCGCGATCCAGGCCAACCTCGCCGCCGTCGGCATCCGCGCCAAGGTCAGCACCCTGACCGGCGTGGCGGTGACCACGCGCATCCACAAGGGCGACGTGCCGATGTACCTGTCCTCCTGGGGCAGCTACTCGATCAACGACGTCTCGGCGATCATGCCGTTCTTCTTCTGGGGCAACCAGGACGACCTGGCGCGCGACGCGGAGCTGACCGCGGCCCTGAAGGAAGGCGGCTCCACCTCCGACCCCGCCGCGCGCAATGTGGCCTACGCCAAGGCGATCAAGCGCATCACCGAGCAGGCCTACTGGCTGCCGATGGCCACCTACGTCACCGTCTACGGCCTGAACCGCCAGCTCGACTTCAAGGCCTTCCCGGACGAGCTGCCGCGCTTCTTCTGGGCGAAGTGGAAGTAAAAACCCCCGCTTCGAGCGCGTGATTCACGTCTCCGACGTTCCGCCTCCGACGATCACGCGCTACACCAACAACGCCTGAACCGGCGGCCCGGCGGGGGAAACCTCGCCGGGCCGTTCGGCATTCGGCACCCCGCATTCGCGCAGGAATTCCGCCACCGCCTGCATCTCCGCCGGATCGCGGGTGCGGTCCCCGGCATCGCCGCGCGGCACCCAGATCACCGTCAGCCGCCGCGCGCGGGTCAGCAGCACGCGATAGGTGTTGGCGCGGTACTCCCGGTCATCCGCCTGATGCACGCGCTGCCAGTCGGTCCCCGCAAAGCGCCGCACCCCCCAGGCGCCGCCCGCGCGGATGAAATCCCCGCCCCAGCACAGCCTGGCGATGTCCAGCTCCAGCCCCTGGACCGCAAACTCGGTGGCCATCGTCTCCAGCGCATCCGACGCCCGCACATCCGCCGGCCAGCGGTCGAGAAACCAGCGCGCCACGGCGCTGGCGTCCATGTGCGCCACCTCCACCCCCAGCCCCTCGGCGCGCAGCCGCTTGGCGCCGGAACTGCCGATCAGCCCGGCCCGGCGCTCGCCGCGGGCCTCGGCGCGCAGCACGTCGCGCAGGTGCCCGAGGTCGCGCACCAGCACGAACGGCAACGGCGCCCGGCCAGCCAGGGCCCGCGCCCCGGCCGCATCCCCGCGCACGACGGCATCGGCCCAGGCGGCGGCATCGGGATTGCGGATGCTGCGCATGGCGATCGCCAGGTGCAGCACCGGATCGACCGCCACCCCCGCCAGCCCCCCCAGGCTCTGCCGCGCCGTCCCGCCGTCCTGTCCGGCCGCCCGCACCTGCCACAACGGCCGTTCGGCCAGCGCCGCGCCCCATTCGGCCAGCCCGCCCTCGCCGGTATGGATTTCCTGCCCCTGGCCGATCAGGCAGACCAGCACCGCCCAGTCCGTGTGCCGCGCCATGATGTCCAGCAGATGGCCCGGCTCGCTGTCGGAGAGCTTCACCGGCCGGTCCGCGCTGCTGCGGATGGCGTGTTCGCGCGACCATGACCGCTGCGCCTCGTCGATCACCGCGATGCGCTCGGCGGGGCGTTCGTCGGCGCGGGCGATGTGGTGGTCGCGGAAATGCGGCAGCGCCTGGATCGCCGACCGCATCCGCTGCCGGGCCGCGCGCGCCTGCTCCCCGCCGGCCACGGCATCCCGCACCAGCGCCTCGCGCAGCACGTGCACCAGGGTCGGATTGCCGGTCAGGAAGGTGGCGTGGTCCCGGCGTTGCGCGCCGAACACCACGTTAAGCCCGCACAGCGTCTTGCCCGCCCCCGGCGTGCCGGTGACGAACAGCACCACATGCCGCCCTTCGGCGCGGGCGGCGGCACAGGCGGCCAGGATGGCATCGGTCGTTTCGCGCAGATTATGCGCCGCCGCCCCCGCATCAGCGATCTCGGCCACGCTGTTGCGCGCATACAGGCTGCGCGCCGCCTCCACGATCCCCGGCACCGGCCGATATGCCGCCCCGCTCCAGCCGGCAACGTCCAGATCCCCCGCCGGCAGCATATCCCACAACCCGCGCAGCACCCCGCCCAGCCCCATTTCCCCGGCCTCCAGCACCGCGGCCACGCCGCCGATCCCCAGCGGCCAGGGCTGCGGCGCTGGCTGGGCAGCAGTTGCCAGCAGGATCGGCACGATCACCTGGCCACGGCTGCCGGCGTGGAAATCCTGCAGGTCGAGCGCGTAATCCTCCACCTGCCGCCGCGCCTCGGCGGCGAAGCCGGTCGCGTTCTCCTTCACCTCGATCACCAGCACCGCGCGCGGCGTCACCAGCACCGCATCGATCCGCCGCCCCAGCCGCCGCATCGGGTATTCCAGCACCAGCCGCCAGCCGGTCGCCGCCTCCCACCCCGACAGCGCCGCGCGCAGGCAGCGCAACGTCGCCGCCCAGGCGCGCAGCTGCGTCGCCTCGTTGCGCCGATGCGCCTGCATCGCCTGCGCCGCCAGCGCATGGACCAGCGCCGCATCCTCGCCGGCCAGGAACGCTGCCACCGCCCGCTCGATCATCACCCCTCCGTGCGGATACTTTTTCACGCCCCAGCGCTATGATCCAGCGGCGTGACGGAGGCGGCGATGGCGGGTTTCACCTGGAAGAATGCCAGTTCGGGGCAGTGGGGCGACGATTCGCTCTGGGTCGGCGGCGTCGCGCCCAATGCGCCCGACGCCGAGGTCGGGCTGAACCCCGCCGGGCCGTACAGCGTCACCGTTGGTGCCGGACAGGCCTTCGTCGTCGCGTTGGTGAATGGCGGCAAGGGCGTCACGCTGGATGTCGCCGGCACGCTGACCCTGTCGGGCGGCATCGGGGCCAGCGCGCTGGACCAGGTCAGCATCGCCGCCGGCGGGATGCTCGCGGGCACCGGCGGCATCACCTTCTCCAGCAGCATGACCAATGCCGGCACCCTGGCCGCGATCGGCGTCATGCAGGTGATGCAGGGCACGCTGACCAACACCGGCACGCTCTCGGCCGCCAACACCGGCGCCTATCTCTTCACCAACAACGCCACGGTGACCAACCTTTCCGCCGGCACGCTCTCCGGCGGCACATACACCGCCACCGGCGAGCCGGCTGGCGGCGGCTTCGCCACCATCGACTTTGCCCGCTCCGGCGTGGACACCACGATCAGCACGCTCGACGCCACCGTGGAGCTGCGCTTCATCAATTCGCAGATCCAGGGCCGCACCGCCGGCGGCACCGTGCGTGCGCTGGAAACCACGCTGACCACCATCGCCGCCCCCGGCGCACTCCGCCTGCTGGACGGGCGCGGCTGGAACAGCCCCGGCGCGCTGGCGGTGGCCGGCGTGCTGGAACTCGGCGGCGGCACGCTCCAGGCCGCCGGCGGGCTGTCGGTGGCCGCCGGCGCCACGCTGGCCGGTCACGGCACCATCGCCGCCCCGCTTGCGCTCTCCGGCACGCTGGCGGTGTCCGGCGGCACGCTGGAGCTGTCCGGCGGGCTCTCCGGCACCGGCGGCATCGGCATTGCCGCGGGCAGTGTCCTGCGCCTGCCCGCCGGCACCTATGCCAACCCTATCGAAGGCCCCGGCACGATCCGCGCGGAGTCCGGCACCGTCACCCTCTCCGCCCCGCTCGCCGGCCGCCCGACGCTGCAGGTCGCCCCGGGCGCCACGCTGGACCTCACCGATGCCGGCGCCGCCAGCCTGGTCTTCACCGGCGCCGGCGGGCGCATTTCCGTCGCCGGCGACTTCACCGGCATAGTCGCCGGCTTGCAGACCGGCGACGTGCTCCAGCTCCGCGACATCCAGGCCACCAGCGCCAGCGTCGCGCCCGCGGGCTCGGACAGCGAGCTGATCCTGACCACCGCCGGCGGCAGCGTCAGCCTGCGCCTGTCCGGCGACTACACCGGCCGCGGCTTCACCGTCTCCTCCAGCCCGTCCACCGGCACCGAAATCCAGGTCGGCTTCACCAGCTTCGCGCTCGGCGCGGCCCGCTGGGACAGCCCCGCCATCACCTGGTCCTTCGCCGCCGCCAACTACCCCGGCAGCAGCGCCCCCTTCAGCAGCTTCGTCGACCCGGTGGCCCAATCCGCGCTGGCCACCATGTGGCGCGACGCCTTCGCGCGCTGGGCGATCGTCGCCGGCCTGACCTTCACCGAGGTCGCGGACACCCCGACCGCCGCCGGCCAGGCGGACATCCGCGTCGGCTGGGGCGATTTCGGCAACCCGCCCCCGGCCGAGATCGGCGAGGCCAGCTACAGCTTCAACCCCGCCACCGGCCGGCTGAGTGCCGGGGCCATCGTGCGCCTGCAGGACCCGGCGATCACCGCCCTGGTCGATGATGTATTCGGCACGCTGGTCTATGCCGGCACCGTCTCCTCGGCCCTGGCCGTGATGATCCACGAGATCGGCCACGCGCTGGGCATCGACCACGCCGACGCCGCCACCGACCCCGCCGCCCTGATGGGTCCCACGGCGACGGTCTTCAACCGCGTGCTGTCCATCAGCGACATCGCCGCGATCCGCGCGCTGTATTCCGATGTGGTGCCGCTGCAACCGGCCACCATCACCATCGCCGCGCTCTCGGCCAACAAGCCCGAGGGCAACGCCGGCACCACCGATTTCACCTTCACCCTCACCCGCGACGGCGGCAGTGCGGGGGCAGCCAGCGTCGCCTATGCCGTCTCCGGCACCGGGCTGTCGGCCGCCAATGCAGCGGATTTCGCGGGCTCCGTCTTCCCCTCAGGGACCATCACCTTCGCCGATGGCCAGTCCAGCGCCACGCTCACCATCCCGGTCGCCGCCGACGCGCTGCCGGAAAACGACGAGACCTTCCTGGTCACCCTGTCCAACCCCGTCGGCGCGGTCATCGGCACCGGCACCGAGGTCGGCAGCATCCGCATGGACGACCACACCAATTTCAGCTTCGCCGCCAATCCGACGCTCGCCGAGGGCGCGGCCGGCGGCACCGCCCCGCTGGTCTTCACCGTCACCCGCGACAACACCGGCCTGGGCGCGGTGGCGATGGCCTACGTGGTGGAAACCCCGCCGGGAACCCTGCGCCCCGCCAACGGCGCCGATTTCGCCGGCGGCACGCTGCCCGGCGGCACCGTCAGCTTCGGGCCAGACGCCCTCAGCGCCACCATCACGCTGGACATCGCCGGCGACGACCTGGCCGAGGCAA
>JBIPLY010000573.1:0-15975 GCA_044369385.1 Acetobacteraceae bacterium
TCTACTAAAAAGACTGGCAGCTAATTGGAGTATTCCCTGTAGTAAAGTCTTGGATTTGTTTTTAGGCTTTCATGAGCCAGAATCAAAAGTTCAAGATTGGTTTGGTAGTATCCAATAAATAAAAAAAAGCGATCGCATTTTTAATTAAGTGCGATCGCTTTTCTTTTTGTTTTAAATATGGTAAAATTCCTGTGTTGAGTTGATTTTAAAATCATGGAACACATTGTAGTTCAAGATTACGCGGGTGTTTTTGAAAGCCTGTACCGTTTAACTTGTTACACTTGTAAAGAGTGTACATTAGTTAAACAACCGTACATGGGATTATCAAGATGGAATCAAGAATTAGGAGTGTTTAAAAAGCTACACCCACATCAAGAAACAATATCTTGGGAAGAATACAAAAAGACAAGAAAGGGTGAGAACAAATCATCTTTTGAATTTACTATCAGGAGTGAAAATTATCAAGGCAAACCCTGGAGAATTGAACAAGATGGTAAAATATCTGACGAAGACGCAATCAATAAAACAGGTGAATGCTATGTCAATAAAGTTCGTTTGTTTCCGTGCGATCGCGTTACCTGTACGGGAAGTACGCACGGGAAAGATTGGTTTGTAACCCTTGATTGGGATGGATGTGATTTAACAGTATTCCCAGAACCAGAATACATGACCGATAGAATTTTAGAAGCAGAGTCAGAGTGGTAAAAAAGAGCGATCGCATTTTTAATTAAGTGCGATCGCTTTTTTGTGCCTAATAATTCCATCGAGCATAGGGTGGATCACTGTATATACAATCTATGTGAATAAATCCTCGACTTTCGTCTTCTCGCGCATGAGGATGAATTGCTAATCCTCCTTTCCATCCATTTTCCCTGTCGTACATACTGTCATGCAATTTAACCATTCCAACACACCCAAAATCAACTGCACTTCCTGTGGTGTGAGGGCCTGTTGCACCCGTAGATGATTGTTCTATGTTAGTCGCCGGATCTCGATACCAGGATGTTACCTCAACCGATGACAGCCCCAGTTTTTTTGTTAAATCCCATAGGACAGTGCAGACATCAACAATTCCCTGCATTACCTCTTTACTCTCAGGAACCCTTGACCCTTCACGGGTTGCAAGTCCCCAAGTGTAAGGACAACCCGGAATAATAGGATCTGCAAGTTTTATTGTTCCCCATTCAGGCGCTTGAATTTGCCCTGTTGGGTGTTGCGTAACCGGAGCAGGATTATTGACGGTGGCACTAACAACACCCTTGTCATTAACATTCCAACCCTTAACCGTGATCGCCCCATATCCCGACTGTAGGGCTACCCCCGTCTTTTTTCTAATTATAGGACTGCCAATAAAGGCTTCTCGATTTTTGGCATAATCCAAGATCACACCGGAATCCTTACCCTGACCCGGAGCAACCTCCTCAATTAAATTTCCCTTTACCACAATCGTACTCCCCTGCATAATTGCTCGGACTAGGGCAACTGATAGAGATGATTTTTGTCCTTGAACTTCCCCCGCCTGGGGAATAGACAGGGGGTTTTCCTGTTTGATTTTTAAATCAGCAAAACCAGTAGCCGTTTCTAAAACACTAGAAGTTGAGACTAGGGGATTTTTCTCCCCCGCTTGTCGCATGGTTTTTAATAGCGAATCCGATGCAGAGGTAAAACCTACATTAACCTCTAAGGCATTCGGGTCTGACGGTGTTGGATTCGGAGCGGGAGATGGTGTAGGTGTGGGCGTAGGAGTAGGGGAAGATGGTTTGGGTGTTGGACTGGGAGTAGGAGTCGGTGTTGGTGTGGAATTAGGGGCGGGTGCTGCACCTTCTTTCTTTTCGCCTAACACTTCACACTTAACCCTTCCATGTCCTGCGGATACCATACCAATTGCTTCTGCTGCGGCTTTACTTAAATCTATGATGCGATCGCCCGCATAAGGGCCTCTATCATTGATCGTGACAACAACCGATTTCCCACTGGTGATATAGGTTACTCGAACCCTTGTTCCAAAAGCCAATTCTTTGTGGGCGGCAGTCATTTTAGTCGCATCAAAAATTTCCCCGTTGGCGGTTTGCCCACCGTCGAACCCATCCCCTCCCCCATAAAAAGAAGCCTCACCCTCAAAAGTTTGAACAACGGTTTCCCCGTCTGCGGTTTGGGGATTGGCATTGGCTACCCCCGTTTGTTGGACGGTCTGAGTCGGGGCTGCCATTTTTGCGGCATTATCTACACACAGAACAATAGTGCCATCGGGAAGCTTTCGCCCGACATCGTAGATTACACCCTTGAACTTATTAACCTTAAATCCATTGTTAAAACCGCACTCAATCTCAATGGATTGGTGTTTCAGGATTCGCTTAAATAATTCCCCATCGGGGTCGGAAATAATAAATTCAGCTTGATTGTGTTGGTAACTATCAAAGGAAATCCAGGGGTATCCCAGAATATCCCCGTTATTGGAATCAAGTAACAATTCCCCAACGGGTTCCCCTGGGTTGTCAGTGGTTTTATTTGCGATCTGACTCCAATCCTTATTAGGCTTGGCTTTTTTGTCTTTGGGTTTGATTTCCCCATCCTTGGCATCAACTTCTTCTTGGTGATCCTTCTCTGGTTCCTTTTTCTTTTCGTCAGCAATTATCGTTTTACCAGACTCCACTAATTTTTTCTTTTCAGGATCAATGGTCTGAGCTAAGACTGAGGCAAAACTTCCCCCTAACTTCTGACCAAGTTTAGTAATATCTTCCCATTGTTCCTGGGTCGCTGCATCTGCCTCGGCAACCGTCTTTTCCTGTTTAGTTCCCGAAACCCCTCCAATTTTGACTCTAAAAAACCAATTCAATCGTTCATCGGGTTCCTGTTTATCTTTACCCGATTTACTCTCATCCATCGGGGGGAGGGTACTCCAATCCTTATTAGCCTTGGGTTTGTCCTTACCAGGTTTAGTTAGTTCCTTGGGTTTCTTGTCTACCATAAAAATATTCCGTACCTACGGAGCGAAAGTTGGTTGGCGATCGCAAAACTCTATCTGGGAATGCGATCGCATTTAACTCATACTAACAATCTTGACTCATGGGGTTAATTGGGGTAAGATAGATCCACAACAAATCAAAGGTGATTGCCATGAATAATAAGGTGATTGCCATGAATAATATCGAAAAGTTTCTTTTGTTTTTCTGTGAGCCAACTAATCTTAAAATAGAATCGGATTTTATGGTTTTCAAACTAAAGTCAGGTATTGAAAAAGCGTTAGGTAGTGGCATAAACAAAGAAGTTAAAATAACTTTTTCTATTCCTGATGATTTTTCTGATATTGATTTTGCTGCGTGGTTAAATGATGATATTATTGCTACCACTCAAATAGACAAGGGAAAACCTGTTACTATTAGTGGAATAAAAGATGCTTTATGCGAACTAATAGAAACGGTCGATAATATTTTTAAGGTAACTGTAATTTAGTTTGGTTAAAGCGATCGCTCTTTATCCTATATTAACAACCTTGCTTTTTGGGGTATTGTGGGGTAAAATATTTCTTGTAATTTAATAAGAAAACTATGGGTAGTAAATTTTCGGATTTTCTTAAAATCAAACCTGGTGACATTCTGTGGTTAGTACCAAAAACTTCCATTTCAAGTAATTCTTGTAGAACAATAGACAAACAAGAGTTCGGAGTCTTGGTAAAAGTAGTATATTTTTCTCCATCCAGAAAAGACGCGGATTTTATTAGATTAAAATTCGATGAAATCAAGCTCAAATCGTCAGAAGACAATGATGATTTTTTCGCTGATTCCATTACAATACAAGAAGAAGAAGGTATTTTTTCGAGTGCTTCTTTGATACGAATAGAATCGTACAACAAGAGAACTTGTTACGGGAACATAGGATTTTCTTCTGTTGTTATAGACAAAAGATAGATATTTTTTAACCTGACTGAATATAAGTTATTTAGTCGGGTTTTGTTTTTTTGAGTGCGATCGCTATTAAACCAAAAGCATCTATTAAAAACAATAGATGCTTTTTTATTGACTTTAATCAACAAAAGATGTGATATATTAGTATTACATTAAACAATGTGATTTACCCGTTATCGACGGTTACGATTTATCGGAAATTTGCGGAGAGTTAGGATTCTATTCCGACGATGATAGTGATGAATAATTTCTCTCTGACTTAAAAATTAGCGCACATTTTATAGGTGCGTTTTTTTTGTTTTTATGGTAAAATAAATCTGTAATCAAACAACAATAAGAAGGAAGCAGAAATGTTAGAACAAAAAGCAATTGAAATTCTGGAATCGAAAGGCTTTGAACGATATTATAGTGAAAATCAATTCACCGTCGATTATACCAAGATAGATAGTGAAGACATTGATTCCGACTACAATATCCAGATCAACTTGAAAGAATACAAGGTTTCAAGCAGTTTGATTGTTTCTATAAAAATGAACAATGAAGTGATTGGAAGTCTAACGTTAAAAACTTACAATGAGATTGAGAATACAATTTCACTCTTGTGCGAACTAGCAATCCGACATCACCGACAAATTGCAGCAGTAGAATCAGAAAACGAGGTAGATGAGTTCGCGGAATCAACGAAAGCGCATTACCTCGAAAAAGCAAAAAAAACATCTATCAACGCATTAAGAGCGATCGCTTAACTTAAATTGGCGCACCACTGAACGGGTGCGTTTTTTTTTGCGTATCTTGGGGTATAATGGGGTTAGTTCAAACAAAGGAGTATTATGGGCAATCGAAAATTAGTCGAATACGACAAGAAGACATTGATAAGCCAAGGATTTGTCGAATCCAAGAATGGATGGATTAAAGAAAAAAGTCAATCGAAAATTGAAATCGAGGTATGTAAAAAGAATATTTGGTATGTGAGACTCTCTCTATCTTCGGAAATATTAGGAGGTTTGTTCATCAGTACCCAAAAAGAATTAGATCATGCGATCGCAGGTTTTGAAAGAATAATCAAGGAAAGTACCACTTATCGGGTCTAAAAAATCGCGATCGCCTGCTAAAATAAAATCAATCCCCAACTCAGGGCAACCATATACCGAGTTGGGGATTTTTTTATGACTGATCTCACTATTCCAGTATTAGTTTTAGAATTTCAAGCGCGATCGCTCTATGTACAACAGCTTCTCCAGGCAGAAGCCGGAATCAAAGAATATGATGCAAGTTGGCTCAAGAATACTGGGGAAGTGATGAGGGATGCAACGGGTAAATTTGCCAAGAAGGGGGCAACCGTTGATACCCCACAACAACCACAGGCGGGGATCATGCCCGGAACAATGCAGATGCCTGGTTTGGGTCAAGCGCAACAAATGACCTGGACGGCAATGGATATGTTGAAAAATGGTTCTGAGATTACTGGTGACTTAATTCAAGGATTAGTTCAAGATCCTGGTTTCCGACAACGGGCGGGACTTGTTGCGGGCTTGGCAGGGGCAAAGGCATTAGAGAAAATTTTAGAGAAAAGCAAAATTGATCCTCGACTTGAAGATAAATTAAATGATTTTATTGCGGAAGCGACTGAGAAATTAGCAGACGAATATGGGGACGATAAAGACCCGTTTGCTCAAGCTATTCGGACTGCGGGAACAGACGAGCCACCGCAAGGAGTTCCCTTTCAGCAACGTATGGAGTATGACATCGCTAAATACCAGGCCTATACTGAAGCGTTAAAAAATCCCAAGAAGTACGACAAAAAGAAGGAATTAATAGGTAAAGCGGTCAAGGCTTCAATTCCGGTTGTGGCTTACTTGGGATTAACGTTAGGGCCAGAGGTCATAATTGGCTTGGTAATGAAGGAATCCTTGGAGGCTATTTTAGTCTCTGCTGCGGTTGGGCAAGCGGTTTCCTTTGGTGCGAACAAGGCGATGGACAAAGCCAATATTGAAAATCCTTGGGTTCGCGCAGGGATTGATCTGGCTGTGGGTATTGGTGCGGGTGGTTTATTGGCTTCTAACAAGCATTTCAAGGTTCTCAGTAAAGCTGACCAAGCAACCCGACAAGGGAAGAAAATTGCGGAAACTGCGATCAAAAATACTGACGAGGGAACTTTCTACGACAAACTTTCCAAACCCGTTAAGGAGTTCATGAATGCCCGTTCTAAGGATATTCTGGAGTCCGTCAAACCGCTACAGGAGATTAAACCCACTGGAATTAAACTTCCAGAAATGAAGGATATAGGATGGATTTCTAAGGGTAAATTCTTTCAGAATAGTGTGTTGGCTATTCCTAAAGAATTGCGATCGCTTCCTCCAAATTTCACCAAGAATTTATTACTCAAAGGAACGGATTGGAATAATTTAAAAAGCGCATCCCCAAATTTCATTGACAATCTATTGTTTGATGGGGCAGAAATTATTAAGTCTATCGGCAAAGGAAAAAATCAAGTTATGTCAGCCGTGGTTGACGGTGTTGAGCGAAAAATTCTAATTGCTCAAGGTAAAATTTCCAGGGGAATTGATGCTGCGGGTGAAGCAATTGAAGATGCTTTTTGGTGGTTACTGCCGAAGGGGATGGAAGCGTTAGATGCGTCAGCTAATTGGGTTGATGATGTTGCTAAAAAAATGGATGATATTTATGAAAACAAAATAAAAACTTTTCGACCCAAGGTTGAACAGGATATTGATAATTTAAAACAATCCATATATAAGGGAATTGACGATCTTAAAATTGATGTCAACTTGAAAGTTAATGAAATTAGTCAATCTTTTAATGACGGATTGGATGGTGTTAAAAAAGCAGCACAGGAATGGGCGGACAATACTGTTGAAGCTATTGAGAAAAAAGCGAAAGAAAGTCTAAAATTTGCTCAAGAAGATGGGTTGAATCGCCTTGATGACGTTCTTGAGTCTATCGATCCTCAGAAATGGGTTGATGATATTACCGATTCCGTACAGGATTTGTATAAAAACAAAGTCCAAACTATTAAACCCAGTATTAAGAAAGAAATGGATGAACTGGCTGATCATCTTTCTCTGGAAATTGATAAGTTGAAGATACCTGATTTGGCTGCTAAATTCAAGGGTAAAAAGGCGATCGCGGATCAATGGGTCAAGGATGTTTCCGATTCTATGGAAACTTTCTATAATAATGAGGTTAAAAATCTCAAACAGAATATCAAGAAGCAAGTCGAGGATTTACAAAAAATTGCTTCCGAGGGAGTTGGTAATGCAAAAAACAAGGCGCAAGATTACCAAAAACTTACTAAACAATGGTCTGACGATGCTTCTAAAGCTCTTAAAGAGTTGTACGAAAATGAAGTTAAGAATTTTCAACCTAATCTTCAAAAAGAAATGGCGGAGTTGAAATCTTTGATTTCTAAACAGGTTGGGAAATTAAAAAAATCAACTTCTTTGACTGCCGAGAATGTTAGTAAATGGGTTGACGATGTTTCGGATACTCTCAAGAAGTTATACAAAGAAAAAACTGCATCCTTAATGCAAGGAGTTAACGAAAAAGCCAAGAAATTCAAGCAGGATTTCTCTAATAAACTAAGTAAATTCAATACCGAATTGAGTCAAAAAATCGAATCGGTAAAAGATTTGAGTTCACAAGCTCAAGACAAGATATTGTCTGAGTTTGTGAATGCTTATATTAATTCACTTTAGTACACCCAATAAAAATATAGTTCAAAAAACATCTGTTATTTTACGGAATCTAAACACAAATGCCTTTGCTCTCATGGCATTATCAAGTTGCTGTCTAGCATAATTAGAAAAACTTAAATAAGATTCTTCACCTTGATCTGCAATCATTGTATCTAATTGCTTGATAAAATCTTTTATTAAAGGTATTTTTTCCTTGTATTCACTAATTACTTTTTTTCCCGTCAAGGAGGTTTCATTTAAAACAGGAATATTTTTATCCAAAAATTTTGCGTAGCCCAATTTTTGGAATTTTCCTTGATATATGTTTCCCATGAAAGTATCTATCCCATTTTCGTAGTTCTTTCTTAAAAGAATAAATAACCCAATCTCTTTTTTATTTACTTCTGGGTTTTTCATTAAAGTAGATTCCATTTCATCAAGTAACTTTTTAACCTCATTTTTCTTTTGACTTATATCGCTAATATTTTTGTCTATCTTTTCCACTAGCTTTATATGATCGTCATAGCTCATTTTTTTTTCTATACCTGTTAAATCAGATGTCATCTGATCGATATCATCGAATTTTAATTTTTTGTACAAATAACCCATATCTAATTTTTTTGTTATTTCGGTAAAATCAGTATACAGCTTTAGATCTTTGGTGTTTACTTTTTGACCATTCAATATTTTTGCGACAATTTCCTTTAGAAATGGGTCTTCAAAATATTTCATGTGATCACTAACGGTATTTAAGTACAAATTATTTCTTGGTCTAGTAAAATCCGATTTAATATCATGGTGTGAAATTATATTTGTAAAATTCCGCCCTGATGTCATCGAAACAAACGGTGATGCAATTGTTATATTATTCTTTGTTTTAATTCCCATCACCTTCAATATTTCACTAGCCTCTCTAGCCACCATCCCTCCTCCACAATATCCTAGTAAGCGGAAATCTTTGTCAGGATATTTTTTTTTCATTGCTGCAATTTGAACGGCTAACGTAATAGCATCTTCGTTATGGAATTTTTTAAATGTATCTTTAGTATATGCTTTTATTACCTTCCCTATTGCCGAAAATTCAGTATCCTCACTGGTTTCTCCTACTGGAAAAATCTTTCTATCCATAAAAGGTAGGAAAGTTATTTTTTCAGATTCGTCGTTCTTTCTAATTCTGTTGAATGTAGCCGCTATCAGTTGGGCTTGTCTTTGATCTGCATCTCCCGCACCCCCAAGCGTAACAATTATCGTATCAGCTTCTTCTAGTCTTTTTATGGTTTTACCTGCGGTAGTAGACTTAAATTTAGATTTCATGTAATCGTCAAAGTTTTCTACGAAATCATCAACCCGTGATTCAGCTATTTTCGCCGATCTATGAAATCCTAGTCTATAAATACCCCTAACATCCAAAGCTCCCGATGTTGCTGCGGTTCCCACCAATAAATCAACCCCAATTCTCGCAATTGGATTATCAACTTCTGCTTTGTCCATCACCTTATTTGCTGCAAAACTCCAAAATTGCCCTACCGCAGCATTAGTTAAGATAATCGCTAAATTATCACCCATCAGCATTCCTAACCCAATTTCCGGTGCGAGTGTTGCTCCTAAAAACATAGCAATAGGAATTGTCATTGCCGCAGCTTTCCCCATTACCTGAACAAATGGGGGTTTGTCTGGCATATTATTCAGGTCATCCAACATTTTGTTGTAGTCGTACCCAACTTTATTGAATGCCCGAAGCAAATCTTTCCCTAATTCCTTGGGATCTCCTCCTCGTAAATTCATTAAATCTTCAGCCAGTTCCTTGTATGGGTCTGGCTTAATTGCGTTAGGTAGTTCGGGGTGAAGTTCCTCCCAAGCATCAGCAAGTCTATCCCTAGCTTCTTGAGCATCAACCCCAAACATCAAATCAAGAAGTTTATCGGTAAATTCGGGATTCGTTTCAACTAATTTATCCAATCCTTTAGATGCTAATTCAACTAATTCACTAGAAACCTCAAGTTTCTTCTCGGCGATATCAGTTTTAACTTCCTCAACCTTCTGCTCAACCGCTTTCTGAATATTCTCCTTAACCTGTTCAGGGTTCTGCGCTTGTTCCCTAATCGCCAATAACTTATTAACGATTTCCCGTTTCAATTCCTGAGCTTCTTGATTAACATTCTGGGTTACATTCTGAACCTGTTGCTGAATTTGTTGTGGTTGAGGGATAGAAATTTGAGGAACCTGTAACTGTGGCATTTGTATTCCCTGTTGTACAGGAACAGGTTGTTGCGGAACATCTACCGTAGCTCCTTTCTTGGCAAACTTTCCAGTCGCGTCCCGCATTACCTTTTTGGCTTCTGGTAGCCAATCCGCCTCATATTCCTTGATTCCGGCTTCTGCCGTAATTCGGACTCGTAGCATTTGAACTTGAGCCTGCAATAATTCACATAATCTAGCTGTGTCTGACATTTGTTTAAGCCTTTGTTTTAGAGATGAAATTTAACTTACTCTGCTCAGTCGAGATGCGCTGAACATTGCCCTCCTCCTTAACCATCTTCTCCTCAGATTGGGAGAGGATTTTTTTATAGTTATTGGGCAACTCAACCTCAGACCGAAATACCATAACCTTACTGACAAAATCAAATTGGTTTTCTGCCCCGATCGCACCCCTAATTTTAGGCATCAACCACCCTAATTTATCCCTCAATTGAGGATACTTAACTTGATAAGGCTTGGGCGCAACATCAATTACCGTCCCAAACGCACGATTTTGAACAGTGGTTTTACCTCGGTTCAAGATAATGATTGTGTTGTCTTGGGGAACCGCGATCGCATCATAACCCAACAAACTAGCCAACCGACCCGGATCTTCCAATACCAACTTAATATCTTTAGGAATATCCTTTTCCTTAAAGTGTTTCATCAATGACTCATGGTGAGTCGTCAACTTCTCCAAGGTAATATTCTTAGCATCCTGAGCTAAACTCATTCGCATCACACAAGAACCCAAAAACGCCCTATCTACCGCTAAAAAGACGTTTCTCTCTTTGTAGTAATTAATAGATGCCCCCGCCGATGCAGCGACTTCCGGTTTCCCTTTCCCTACTACCCCATAGCAACCATTCCCAAATATTCCGGCATCCGTGATAAAAAAGCCATTTTTATATTGTTCAAATAACTCAATTCCCGTGTATTCGGTTTGACTCCGCTTCTTGGGATTAAACCAATTCTTAAACCCTTTTAATATTTCCGTTTCCTTGGCTTTTATCTTTTGATCTAATTCTTCCTGAGAAACAACCGTTGGTAACTCATTGAGTCCCATTATCCGATTCATCGCATCTTGCAAGTAATCACCTTGCTTGAAAAATTTAGAATCAACATTCTCATCCTCCTTAGACAGAAGTTTAGAAAATTCATCAATCTCTTTACTGAATTTTAATAATTTATTCTGGTCTAACTTTTCAAAGAAAAGAATAATTTTATCCTTTTCTGGATTAAAGGACTTAAATTGATCTAATAAATCTTTATATTTTTTAGCGACATCCTTAGCAAACAAATTCAGGGTTTCATTTAACCCAAATACCTGTGACTTGTATTCATCAATTTTCTCGTAAATCTCCAATTCCAAATCACTCAGAAATTCCTCAAATTGCTTAACTTGCTTCTCTTGGCGGGATACCTGTTGACTGACTCGCTCCCGCATCTTTTGGTTAGCTTGCGCGATCGCAATTCTTTTCTCCGTCTCCTCAGATTCCTTCTGATCCTGTTCGGCAATAATCCGTTGAGCTTCCTTTTTCAAGTCCTCGTGGGATTGTTTAGCTACCTTCTTGGCATTTGCGGGAACAGGGATTGGGGCTTCTGCTTGAGAGAGACTGGAAATATCATTGCGAATTTGACCAAACAGGGAAGGGTCTAACCCCAGTATTTTCCCCATCTTCTGATCAGACAAACTTTTATCCTTGTCAGTAAAATCCTTGCCCAATTTCACGTTACCAACATGGGCAACAATTCCTCCTGATAGAAATCCCACCACTAATTTAGAAGCATCCCGTACTGTTGGGTCTGATACTTGTACCGCTTCGTTGGATTGATGTTCCAGGGTATCAACCGCTTCCGCAATTACAGACGAGTCTACAACCCCGTCCCATCGAATCCCTTTTTCGTAAATCAAGGGAATCAGAGTTTCAGGGGGAAGTGCGATCGCTAATCCCACACCAACAGGAACAGCAGAAGCCATCGTTTGACCAAGTAGTCGTTGTTTATTTTCATAGAACTCAGATTGTTGAATTGCTTGGCAGTAGGCGTAATAACGTGCGATCGCAAATTCAAGTTTTTGGTCTAACGGTGCGGTGGTAGGTAATACCACAACTCCCTTACGAATAGCTTGAGCTATGGGATTAGTAGTGTCCCCATATTGGTCAGACAATTCTTTGGTTTCGATATCTAACCAATCATCAAACGCCTGAGTTAGCTCAGGGTTATCGCCTACCGACAACATAACCCGTTTGATTAGTTTCGCCATCGGTTGATTTTCTTCTAATTTACAGCGATCGCGGAACATTTTATCAACAACCAACTTCCGCAATACTTCAGTCGTAATTTCCTCTCCCTGTTGAATCAAATCATCAAACTCGTTGATTTGCTGCATTTGTGCCTGTTGCTGTTGCTGCATCTGAGCTTGCTGCGGATCAACAGGGGGCATTCCAGGTTGAGTAGGGGGTGGCTGTGGTGGCATCATGGCATTAGCCAGTAGTAACATTCGGGATTGAAGTTGGGCGATTAATAGGAGTTGTTCGTTCATGGTTCAAATACCCAATGTCTTATTGAATGCTTCACTAAGTTCTTTATTCAATTGCTGGTTTCGTTTTATTCGTTCTAATCCCGCAACTTCATCACCGTATTGTATGGATTTAGAGTCAATATCTAAATGATATCTATTCAGTGTCATTGCTGATTCACGGTAAGCATCTTCTAATTCTTTATATAAATCACCCCATCCCTTATAGTATTCTGATACTTCACTCTTTGCTCTATCAATAAGTGACTGTTGTTTACCAACAGAGGTCATTAAGTCAATAAGACTGTTGCTTTGATCTACCATTCCTTTTACCCCATCCCCTTGTCCTTTAATTTGACTTTCTAAGTATTTTATTTGCTTATCGCTTATTTCATCAGCAACTTTATCTGCGTCCTTGTAAAGATCATCTGTAATACCAATGATTTGTGATTTTTTTGTATTTAATTTTTGGATAACTGCCTCAATTCTGGATGCTGCGGGACTAAGAAGGCGAACAGAATATTCACTCGGAAGTTTTGATAATCTCTTAATTTCATCAAGATTGGATTCTAATCCCTGTATTACATTATCAATATCTTCTACTTGTTTAGAGAATACATACTTATCCTGTTTTAACGTTCTTCTTAAACTATCCGCATCTATCAGTGATTCTTTGACATATTCAACATCTCTCATTTTAACTGGAATTATTAAACGTTCGTGACTTTCTAGGGAATATTTAAAATCCCCAACATTTTTAACGGCAATATCTTTAGCTTTTTTAATTCGCTTCGCCTGGAAGATTGCAGCAGGAGTTCCCCCAGCCAAAGCTCCTACAGCGAGACTTATACCTAGTTTAGCCATAGGATCAATGTCTAATTTGTCCACCGCTTTACTCGCAGCCCAACTTGCAGCCTCACCCGCAGCAGCAGATATTAAACATTCCGTCAAAGAAAATGCTGCACCTGCAAAAATTATTTCAGGTGCGATCGCAGCACCAATACTAATAGCCAAAGGAATAGCCGCAGATATAAGTTGTTGTTGTACTGACTGAACGGGTTTAGGATCTTCCTTTTTGTAAACTTCAGGACTTTCTAGCGCATCTTCTAAAGCCTTATATTTAGCAACATGAAGTTCCAATCTCTCCTTGAGATCCTTACCAGGGGGAAGATTACCGTGCTTGCGAATAGCCTGAGCCATTGCGCCCCCGTCGTCCCCATATTCCTTAATTAAATCCTGATTAAATTTATTAATATAACTATCTAACTTCTTAGTAAATTCAGGATTAACCTTTGCGGCTTCTGCTAATCGTTTAATCGCTTGCGCTCCGGTTTGACCTACTTCTAATCCCGCCCGTCTACGAAAATCCTTATCCGTCAGCAATTTCTTCAACATCTCAACAGTAACTTCACCTCCTTCTAACAACAGGGAGGTGACTTTTTTTGTATCTGAAACTGCCTGACCAACTTTTTCCTGTACTGTTGGGGGTTGCCCTGGTGTTGGGGTTTCTGGTGTTGCTGATGAAGTCCCTTTCTTGGCAAACTTCCCACTCCCATCCCGAACTACGGTATCGGCATTCTTTAGCCAATCCGCTTTATATTCCTTAGTCCCCTCTGCTGTAATCCGAATTGATAGCAGTTGAGCGTGGGCTTGTAGTAATTCACATAATCTAGCTGTGTCTGACATCTGTTTAACCTACTCAAAAATTGGTTTATCTATTTAACGTTCAAAAACACCTAAATTTCCATAAGCCTCCATTTGGAGTCTGGGAGATATTTTAAAATCAACTGTCAAATCTTTTAATTTCCTAAAAGCATCAAATCTATCTAGTTGGTTTACACCGGATTTTAAACCCTTGTCTATTTGACTTAATTCAAAAAAAGCTAAGTAGATATCGTATTCTGATTCACTCCCTTCTTTTACTAAGTAATTCTCAATATGAGCCTGTGTTTCAGTATATTTAGACTTAGATCCTAATCCCAGGTATTGTACGGTAGAATAAAGATTTTCACCATCTTTTTGATCGATGTGTTTTTTTGCTTGGAGTGACTTCAAAAAATCTTCGTGTAAATGAGAAACTACTAAAACCAAATAATTTTCTGTAACTACAGGGAATGATATATCTTCTTGTTTTGTTATTGATTTTTCTAAACCCGTATTATCAACACCATCCTTTAAATCTATTGTTAACTTTTTAACCACATTTTCTTGATTCATCAAAACTTTACCTTGCCTTTTAAAAATAGCGTTAGCACCGCTAATTCCTCCCGCTAACGCACCCGCAATTATACTAGCTCCGATTCTTAATGCCGGATCGTTAATTTCTAATTTATCCATACCCTTCTGAATAGCAAAATCAGCAGCTTCCCCAAGTGCAACAGAACTCAATACAGTCGCCCAATTTACGCCCTGCGCCATAAATAAGGGAATGGCAACCTCGAAACCTAAAGCAATTGCCAAACTGACACCAATCGGAATCGCAGCTACCGCAGCTTTACCTATTAATTCATCGCGCTTACTGAAATCTTCAGGGGAATCCATGGCTTCTTTGTAAGCCGCGTATTGGGCAACACGGAACTCCATCTTTTCATTGAACGAGGCATCTTTGGGCGGTTGTGCGAGATTCCCCTTCCTAATTGCCTGTGCCATTGGGCTTTTGTCATCCCCATACTGATCAGCAAATTCTTTAGTGGCATTAGTAATCCATTCATCTAACTTCTCGGTCAGCTTGGGATTTAGTTTAGCCTGGGTTGCTAAATTAGAAATTAACTTCGCCATCGGTAAACCAGTGGCTAATCCCGCCCGTTTCCTAAATTCAGGATCTTTTACTAAGGATTGAATAGTGTCACCCGTCAATTCAAATCCCTGTTTCAAAATAGCAGTTGTATCTTTAACGGATTGAGTAATTGATGCTCCTTTCTTAGCAAACTTCCCACTCCCATCCCGAACTACGGTATCAGCATTTTTTAGCCAATCCGCCTTGTATTCCTTAGTCCCTTCTGCTGTAATCCGAATTGATAGCAGTTGAGCGTGGGCTTGCAATAACAAACATAACCTGGCTGTATCTGACATTTTGTTTAAACCCCGTGATTAATCCGAGAAATTTCTTTTAACATTTCTTGTATAGTCGTTACCGAATCATTCCAAGCTGCGGTAATCAGTTGTTGTTTTTGGAGTTGATTTGGAGTTAATGTTGCTTTTAATTCATCATTTAAAGCAATATACATTTTGTCCAACTCTCTAACAACATCATCTAATTCGGATTTAGATAATTTGTTTAAGTCCGATGGTAATTGTTTAATAAGATGTCCAAAATTATCTGAAAACATTTTGTTGTATTTCAGGGCGGGAACCGCAACTTCCTCCACGATCCCACTGCTATATCGCGCATACACAACCGTTTTGGCTAAGTTTACCGATATAGCTGCGATCGCAATTTCCGACAACAAATAAGTTAACAATGCCCAAAACACAAATTCGGCAACCTCGCCGGGATGGGATTTGACATAATCCGTTGCAGCCTTAGCGGTATTGGCAATATTCCCAACTGGATCTTTAATAAAATTAGTAAACAGGTTAACCATATCATCAGTAAACTTTCCGCTATCAGGGCCAAATA
>JBIPLY010000308.1:0-5225 GCA_044369385.1 Acetobacteraceae bacterium
CGCGCGCATCGCCTGTTCGGCGGTGCGGTCGGCGATGGTGACCGGCGAGGCATCGGATTTCAGGTCGCTGGTCACGCCGGCGCGGAAGAACGGCCGGATCACCGCGCCGGCCACATCGGCCGCCGCCTCGGCGCCACGCACCAGGGCCTCAAGGGCGGCGGGAGTCATGGCTCAGGGCAGCGGGATCGGGGCGGCGGACAGGCTGCGCAGATAGGCGATCACGTCGGCGCGCTGTTTCTCGCTGTTCAGCCCGGCAAACGCCATGCGGGTGCCGGCGGCATAGGCGGCGGGCTTCTTGAGGAAGGCGTTCATCTCCTCATACGTCCACGGCTCCGGCTTGGCTTTCAGCGCGGCGGAATAGGTGAAGCCGGCCGTCGCGGCATGCGCCCGGCCCAGCACGCCATACAGGTTGGGCCCCACCCCGTTCTTCCCGCCATCGTTGAAGCTGTGGCAGGAGGCGCATTGCCGCTTGGCCAGCGCCTCGCCGGCGGCCGCATCGGCGCTGGCCATCAGCGGCGCGATCGGGGCCAGCGGTTCCTCCTTCGCCGCCGCGGCGGGGGCGGCCCCGGCGCCGGTGTCGATCTTCAGCACCGAGTGGTGCAGGGCCTGCGGCTTGACCACCATGCCCGCGATCACGCCGGAGACCATGAACACGATGCCGGCCACCAGCACGGCGGCGGAGGCCTTGTTGAACTCCAGGTTGTCCATGCGGCGCGGTTCCTCGTCGGGCAGCGGGTGCGGCAATTCAGGCGATCCAGGCAGGGCGGGCGCCACGGGCCGCATTGCGCGGCGCGGGCACCCTACCTAAGGTGCGCCGCACCATAGGCAAACGACCCGCCAGCTTCAACCCGCCCCCCAGCCGGCCGGGCAAAAAACGCCGCCCGGAGACGCATTCGCCGCATGAGTCCCCCCCGATGAACCCCATCGTCCTGATCCCCTCGCGCATGGCTGCCACCCGCCTGCCGGGCAAGCCGCTGGCTGACATCCATGGCCGCGCCATGATCCTGCACGTGCTCGACCGCGCGCGCGAGGCCGCGATCGGCCCGGTGGCCGTCGCCGCCGGCGATGCCGAGATCGCCGAGGCCGTGCGCGCGGCTGGCGCCACGGCCGTGCTGACCGACCCATCGCTGCCGCGCGGCACCGATCGCGTCCACGCCGCCCTGTCCTGGCTCGATCCCGCCGGACAGCACGATGTGGTGGTCAACCTCCAGGGCGACCTGCCCACCATCCCGCCCGAGTTCATCCGCGCCGTGCTCGCCCCGCTCGCCGATCCCGCCATCGACATCGCCACCCTGGTCGCCCCGATCACCTCGCCCGAGGAGGCCGCCGCCCCCAGCGTGGTCAAGGCCGCCTGCGCCTTCGAGGGCGGCCGCGCCGTCTCCCCGGCCCTCTACTTTTCCCGCGCCGCCATCCCGTGGGGCGACGGTCCGCTGTGGCACCATATCGGCATCTACGCCTTCCGCCGCCAGGCCCTGGCCCGCTTCGTCGCCCTGCCGGAATCCCCCCTCGAACGCCGCGAGTCGCTCGAACAGCTCCGCGCGCTGGAGGCCGGCATGCGCATCGCCTGCGCCCGCGTCACCCACGCCCCCTTCGGCGTCGACACCCCGGCCGACCTCGACCGCGCCCGCGCCGAGCTGAATCCCTTCAAATAAGAGCCCCGCATGACCTCCAAGCCCGGCATCATCGCCTTCCAGGGTCGCCCCGGCGCCTATTCCGACCTGGCCTGCCGCAACGCCTATCCGCACTGGACCACGCTGCCCTGCGACACCTTCCAGGCGGCGATGGAAGCCGTGCGCTCCGGCGCCGCCGACCTGGCCATGATGCCCACCGAAAACACCCTGGCCGGCCGCGTGCCGGACATGCACATCCTGCTGCCCGAATCCGGCCTGTTCGTGATCGGCGAGGCATTCCAGCGCGTCGAGCACTGCCTGCTCGCCCCCCGCGGCGCCACCATCGCCGGCCTGAAGCGCGCCCACTCCCACGCCGTGGCGCTGGGCCAGGTGCGCAACATCCTGCGCGACCTGAACCTGCAGGCGGTCATCGAGGCCGATACCGCCGGTTCCGCCGAACTCGTCGCCCAATGGAACAACCCCGAAGACTGCGCCATCGCCTCCGAACTCGCCGCCGAGATCTTCGGCCTCGATGTCCTGCGCCGCAATGTCGAGGACGCCGCCCACAACACCACGCGCTTCTACGTCATGTCCCGCACCGCCCGCACCGTCAGCCCCGACCAGGCCGGGCTGATGACCACCTTCGTCTTCCGCGTCCGCAACGTGCCCGCCGCGCTCTACAAAGCGCTGGGCGGCTTCGCCACCAACGGCGTCAACATGACCAAGCTGGAAAGCTACATGGTCGGCGGCAGCTTCGCGGCCACCCAGTTCCTGTGCGACGTCGAGGGGCACCCCGAACAACCCGCCCTGCGCCGGGCACTGGAAGAACTCCAGTTCTTCTCCCGCGAAACCCGCATCCTCGGCGTTTATCCGTCGGCGGCGTTTCGGGCGCAGCAGGTCGGAGATTAAGGAAGAATCTTCTTTTTGTGAACAAAAAGAAGCAAAAAAACTTCACCCATTTGCACCCGTCTCTCCCGGGAGAGACGGGTGCAAACGGATAAAAGTTTTTGGTTCTTTTTTCAAAAAGAACCGCTTACTTCCCTTGCCACTTCGCCTGCCGCTTCTCCATGAACGCCGTCCGCCCCTCCCGGTAATCCGCGCTGTCGAAGCACGCCAGGATCGCCGCATCCACCGCCACCCGATCCCCGCCGCCCGCCATCGCCGCATTGACGGTGAGCTTCGTCGCCCGCAGTGACAGCGGCGCATTCGCCGCGATCGTCTTGGCCAGCGCCAGCACCGTGTCGGTTAGGTCCTCGTCCGGCACCACCCGGTTCACCAGCCCCACCCGCTGCGCCTCGGCCGCGTCCAGCCGGTCGCCGGTCATGATGATCATCCGCGCATGCGCCTGGCCCACCAGCGAGATCAGCCGCTCGACCATCTCGTAGCTGTAGGCGATGCCCAGCTTGGCCGCCGGGATGCCGAACTGCGCCCCCGCGCCGGCGATGCGCAGGTCGGCCTGCATGGCGATCCCCAGGCCCCCGCCCAGGCAGAAGCCGCGAATGCAGGCGATCACCGGCTTTGGAAACGCCGCCAGCCGCGCCCGCCCCGCCCCGGTCAGCCGGTCGTATTCCAGCTGCGCATTGCCGTCCGCGCGCGTCTGCTCGAACTGGCTGATATCGGCGCCGGACACGAACGCCTTGGTCCCCGCCCCGGTCATCACCACGGTGCGGATGCTGTCATCGGCGCCGAAAACATCCAGGATCTCCGCCATCCCGTGCCACATCGCCACGGACATGGCGTTGCGCTTTTCCG
This sequence comes from Acetobacteraceae bacterium, assembly GCA_044369385.1. Lineage (GTDB taxonomy): Bacteria > Pseudomonadota > Alphaproteobacteria > Acetobacterales > Acetobacteraceae > CAMDGX01. The sequence continues at coordinate 3,363 of JBIPLY010000308.1, forward strand.
GCTGGTTGAAGGTGATCAGCCCGACGCCCTCCGAGACCTCGGCCAGCATCTTCCCGTCGGCATAGGTTGTGGTCATACGATGCCCCTGTTGGTCATGTCGGCCAGTTCGGCGTCGCTGTAGCCCAGCCCGCGCAGCACATCCATCGTGTCCGCCCCGGCATCCGGTGTCGGGCTGCGCACGTCCTTCGGATGCCCGACCAGGTTGATCGGCGAGGCCACCACCTCCTTCACCCCCAGCCGCGGATGCGCCATCGGCCGGGCCATCTTCAGGTGCTTGACCTGCGGATCGGCGAAAACGCGGTCGATCGTGTTGATCGGACCACAGGGAATCCCGGCGGCCTCGAACAGCTCGATCCAGTGCTCGGCCGGCTGCGTCACGGTGATCGCCCCGATCGCGGCATTGATCGCCTTGCGGTCGGCGCTGCGCCCCTTCTGCGTCGCCCATTCCGGCTTGGTCTTCCATTCCGGATGCTCGATCGCCTCGGCGAACCGGTCCCACAGCCGCCCGGAACTGGCGGCGATGTTGATGAACCCGTCCGCGGCCGGAAACGCCCCGGTCGGAATGCCGGTCGGATGGTCGTTGCCCGCCTGGCCCGCCACCTCGCCGTCGAACAGCCACCGCGTCGCCTGGAAATCCAGCAGGAACACCTGCGTCTCCAGCAGCGAGGTCGTCACCCACCGCCCCACCCCGGTCGCCTCGCGCTCGAACAGCCCCATCATGATCCCCATGGCCAGCAGCGTGCCGGCGCACAGATCATCGATCGGAATGCCCACCCGCATCGGCCCGCGCCCGGGCTCGCCGGTGATCGACATCAGCCCGCCCATCCCCTGCGCGATCTGGTCCACCCCGGCCCGCGCCCCATACGGCCCGTCCTGCCCGAACCCGCTGATCGAGCCATAGACGATGCGAGGGTTCACCGCCTTCACGTCGTCATACGAAATCTTGAGGCGGTGCTTCACGTTCGCCCGCATGTTCTCCACCACGACATCGGCGGTGGCGACCAGCTTCATGAACGCCGCATGCCCCTCCGGCGACTTCAGGTCCAGCCGGATCGCGCGCTTGTTGCGATGCAGGTTCTGGAAATCCGGCCCGTCGCGGTTGCCGGCGATATCCTCCCCGGTGCCCGGCGGCTCGATGCGGATCACATCCGCCCCCCAATCCGCCAGATGCCGCACACAGGTCGGCCCCGCCCGCGCCAGCGTCAGGTCCAGCACAATGATCCGGCTCAGTGGCAGCTTGGCGTCGTCGGGCATCGCGGTCTCCCCCGTGAACATCCGCCGATGATCGGCCCAATGCCGCCGCGGCTCAAGGGTGGTATCCTCGCGCCATGCAAGACGCCGACCTCGCCCTGATCATCGCGCTCGACTGCTCGGCCAGCGTCTCGGTCGAAAGCTTCGGCCAGATGGCCAGCGGATGCGCCGCCGGGCTGCGCGACGAAGCGGTCGCCGCCGGCCTGCTCGGCGGCCCGCGCGGCGCCAGCCTCTGCGCCCTGCTGATCTGGTCCGGCCCCGCCGCCCAGGAAGTCATGGTCGACTGGACCCGCCTGGACTCCCAAGCCGCCCTGGCGGAATTCGCCGAGGCGGTGGACAACGTGCCGCGCACCATCCGCGCCGGCACCACGGCCATCGGCGAGGCCCTGCGCGCCTGCGAAGCCCTGCTGCAGGCCGCCCCCGCCGGCGCCGGGCGCGTGGTCATCGACCTGGTCGGCGACGGCAAATCCAACCAGGGCACCCCGCCCGCCCCGGTGCGCGACCGCCTGGTGGATGGCGGCGTCACCATCAACGGGTTGTGCGTGCTGCACGAGGAGCCGGACCTGCTGGCCCACTACCAGGCCCAGGTGATCGGCGGCCCTGGCGCCTTCG
>JBIPLY010000309.1:0-5223 GCA_044369385.1 Acetobacteraceae bacterium
GGGCCGGTCCGGCGGCGGGGGGAGCGGGGGGTGTTGGCCTGCCATTCGGCGACCATGGCGTCGAAACGTTTTGACATCGCTTCGAGTTGGCGGATGGTCGCGCGCAACCCCGGCGCGAGCAGGGGGTGCTCGGCGGCGTATTCGGCGATGGCGACGATCAGCATGGCGATGATCGCGGCGAAGGCCTGGCCCAGGGGGGTGGTCGGGGCGGGGTGCATAGTTAGATTTATACCCTAACTGCGTTAGGGTTGCAAGAGGATTTTTTGCCGCTGTGGCGGTTGGCGGCGGGGGGAGAGGAAGAAAGCGGCCACAAAGACACGGAGGCACAAAGCAGCAAGGCCAGGGAGAAGGGCGCTTTGGCGCGGTGTGGTCGCGCCTGAGGGGTTGCCGCCGGGTTCATCGCGGTTGCGTTTGTCCCATCGATTCTATTCGGGTTCAGGGCGCACTTTCACCAGCGTTGTTGCGCACAGCCTTCCTGCGTGCGGATTCAGAAAGTTTTTTTGCTTCTTTTTGTTCACAAAAAGAAGACGCTTTCTTGCCTTCCTGCCCCTCAGGCGCAGACCCGGGTTTTGCGGATCGTGCTGGCGGGGAATTTGGTCAGTTTGTCGGCCGGGCGGATCGGGCGGCGCAGGAGTTCGCCGCCGCAGTTCGGGCAGGTGCCGCGCAGGGTGGTTTCGGTGCAGGTGGCGCAGAAGGTGCATTCGAAGGAGCAGATGCGCGCGGCCATGCTGCCGGGCGGGAGGTCGGTGCCGCAGCATTCGCAGCAGGGGCGCAGGTCCAGCATGGTGTTCCTCACGGGATCAGGGGTTGCGCCTGGTCCCAGAGTCGGCGGACCAGGTCGGCGGCGGGGGCGGGTTGGGCCAGGGCGGCGGACTGGCCGGCCCAGAGCTGCATGCGGGAGGGGTCGCCGGCCTTGGTGGCGGCGTCGCGCATCGGGGCGGTGAGGCCGCGCTGCACCGGATAGGGGGCGGCGGGGAGGCTGGCGGTTGCGCGGACGTATTCGGTGGCGACGCCGCGGCCGAGGCGGCCGCTGAACCAGCGCGTGGGCATGGTGGCTTCGGGTTCGAGGTTGTCCAGGGCGGCGGCCCAGGCGGGATGGGTGGCGGCTTCGGGGGTGCGCAGCAGGGCGGTGCCGATCTGGACGGCGCTGGCGCCCAGGGTGAGGGCGGCGGCGATGCCGCGCGGGTCGGCGATGCCGCCGGTGGCGATGATCGGGACGCGGATGTGGTCGGCCAGGCGGGGGATCAGGGCCATCAGGCCGACGAGCTGCTGTTCCGCGGCTTCGGGCGCGAAGCTTCCGCGGTGGCCGCCGGCTTCGAAGCCCTGGGCGACGATGGCGTCCGCGCCGGCGGCCTCGGCTTCGCGGGCCTCGGCCAGGGTGGTGGCGCAGGCGAACCAGGCGATCCCTGCGCGCTTCATCGCGGCGACGGCGGCGGGGGGAAAGAGGCCCATGATCGAGGAGATGGCGTGCGGGCGGGCTTCCAGCAGGGCGGCGAGCTGGGCTTCGAAGTCCTGGAGCGGGGTGTCGCCGGCGGTGGTCGGGACTTCGGGGCCGAAGCGGGACAGGGTTTCGCGCACGCGGGCTTCGGCGGCGGGGTCGCGGATGGGCGGGGGATCGGGGATCCAGAGGTTGAGCTGGAAGGCGCCGTTGGACTGGGCGCGGAAGGCGGCGGCCCAGGCGGCGATGGCGGCGGGATCGGAGGTGAGTGCGCCCATGGCACCCATGCCGCCGGCATTGGCGACGGCGGCGGCCAAGGCGGGCGGGCAGGCGCCAGCCATGGGGGCCATCAGGATCGGGGCTTCCAGGCCGAAGCGGGTGCAGAAGGCCTGGGCTCTTTGGCGGGCGGTCATGGGAGGCTCCGAAGGCAAGGAAGCAAGGTCTTCTTTTTCTGAAGAAAAAGAAGCAAAAAGACTTTATCCGTTGGCAGCCGTCTTTTCAGGGGGGAGATGGGTGCCGGTGGGAAAAGTTTTTTGGTTCTTTTTTTCAAAAAAGAACTTCTTTCTGCCTCAACTGAGATAACGCGCCGCCAGATGCGCCTGGAAGTCCGCGGGATCGAGCGGCTTGCCGGTGGCCTGGCGCAGCAGGGCGTTGAAGCCGAGGCGGCTGCCCTGGCCGTGGACGTTGGTGCGCAGCCAGGCGAGCAGCGGGGCGAGGTCGCCCAGGGCCAGGTGGTCGTCCATCGCCGGGATGGCGCGGCGGGCGGCGGCCATGAGCTGGGCGGCGGCCATGGCGCCCAGGGTGTAGCTGGGGAAATAGCCGACGGCGCCGTCGTACCAGTGGATGTCCTGCAGGCAGCCCTGGGCGTCGTCCGGCGGGGTGATGCCGAGGAGGGCGCGCAGGCCGTCGTTCCAGGCGCCGGGCAGGTCGGCGACGGCGAGGTCGCCGGACACGAGGGCCTGTTCCAGGCGGAAGCGCAGGATGACGTGGGCGGGGTAGGTCATCTCGTCGGCGTCGACGCGGATGAAGCCGCGGGCGATGCGGCGCCAGAGGCGGGCGAGGTTCTCCGCCGCGTAAGGTTCGGGCGGGCCGCCGAAGGCCGCGTGGAGCTGCGGGCCGAGCCAGGCGAGATAGGGGTTCGAGCGGCAGGCCTGCATTTCGATGATGAGGGACTGGCTTTCATGGGCGGCCATGCCGGCGGCCTCGCCGACCGGTTGGCGGGCGTGGGCGGGGGGCAGGCCACGCTCGTACAGGGCGTGGCCGGTTTCGTGCATCACGCCGAGCAGGGACTGGGCGAAGTCGTCCGGGGTGTAGCGGGTGGTGATGCGGACGTCCGTGGGAGTGCCGCCGCAGAACGGGTGGGTGGAGCGATCGAGGCGGGAATGGTCCGGTTCGAGGCCGGCGCGGGCGGAGAGGCGGCGGCAGAGGGCTTCCTGGGCGGCCTCGGGGAAGGGGCCCTGGGGGCGCTGGGGCGCGGGGCGGGCGGCTTGCAGGGCCTCGGCGCGGGGGAGGGCTTCGGCGAGGAAGGTCTCGTAGGCGGCGAAGACCGGGGTGACGTCGGCGGCGGTGATGCCGCGCTGGTAGCCGTCCATCAGGGCGTCGTAGGGGGCGAGGTTCAGGCGCGGGGCCAGGGCGGCGGCCTGTTCGCGGACCAGGCGGATGACCTCGGTGAGGTGGGGGCGGACCTGGGCGAAATCGGCGGTCTTGCGGGCTTCGCGCCAGGTGCGCTCGCAGGTGGAGTTGGCGCGGGCCTGGGCCTCGACGAGGTCGGATGGCAGGGCGGTGGCGCGGGTGTGGGCGTGGCGGATCAGGCGCAGGTTGGTGGCGTGCCAGGGGTCGACGGGGGGGGCGGCTTCGGCGGCGGCGAGGTCGTCGGCGAAGCGGGGGTCGGTGGCGAGCTGGTGCGACAGGCCGGCGAGGACGGCCATCTGGTCGCCGCGGGCGGGGCCGCCGCCGGGGGGCATCATGGCGGCGGCGTCCCAGCCGAGCATCGCGGCGGCCTCGTTCAGGGTGGCGATGCGGGCGGTGCGGGCGAGCAGGCTGGCGTAAGCGGGGGCGTGGGTCATGGGCGCAGCACCTTGCGGGTGTGGAGGGCGAAGATGGCCAGCAGCGCGATGGCGAGGCCGTACCAGGTGATGGCGTAGGCGAGGTGGTTGTTGGTCGGGCGCGGCAGGGTGCGGGCGGGGTCGGGCAGGCCGGGATCGCCCATCGCCACGAGGATGTAGGGCGCGAGGTTGGGGATGCCGAGGGTGGGGCCGATGGCGGCGGGGTCCAGGGCGTAGAAGCGCTTTGCCGCGAGGTCGGGGGCGGGGGTGAACGCGCCGGCAGGCTCGGGGGGGCGGATGTAGCCCTCCACGGCGGCGGGCGGGGGCGGGAGCGGCGGGGTGGGGATCGGCACCCAGCCGCGATCGACCAGCACCGGGGGCGCGCCGGGGCGGGTGAGCACGGCGAGGAGGCGGGCGCCGTCGGTGGTGCCGGGGCGGGGTTCGGCGCTGTAGAGGGCGGTGGCGGGCAGGAAGCTGCCTTCCGCGCGGACGCGGGCGAGCGGGGCGGGATCCGGGCCGAGGGGGGTGGCCGGCGCGCGTTCGGCGGCGGCGATGGCGGCGAGCAGGGCCTGTTTCCAGAGCAGGCGCTGGACCTGCCAGGTGCCGAGGAAGAGCAGCACGGCGAGCATGGCCAAGGTGGACAGGGCAGGGATGCGCAGGCGGCGGCGCTGGGCCGGGGTCACAGGCCCATCTCGCTGGCGCGGTGGCGGAATTGCTGGGCGATGAGGGCGGCCGGGCCGCAGCCGCTGCCATGGGCGCTGAGGTCGCGGCCGCAGCGATCGGAGGCGGGGCGGACGGCCGGCAGGCGCTGATAGAGGTTGCCCATTCCGCAGCGGGGGCAGCGGCAGGTCAGGGCCGCTTGCCACCACGGCGGGGGGGGCATCAGTGGTGTGCGATCTCGCCGGCGCCCCACCAGTAGATGCAGATGAACAGGAACAGCCAGACCACGTCGACGAAGTGCCAGTACCAGGCCGCCGCTTCGAAGCCGAAATGGCGTTCGGCGGTGAAGTGGTTCCGGTGCGCGCGCCACAGGCAGACGGCGAGGAACAGGGTGCCGATGATGACGTGGAAGCCGTGGAAGCCGGTGGCCAGGAAGAACACCGAGGGATAGACGCCGCCGCCGAAGAACTTGAACGGGGCCAGCGAGTATTCCCAGGCCTGCAAGCCGGTGAACAGCAGGCCGAGCAGCACGGTGAGGGTCAGGCCATTGATCAGGGCCTTGCGGTCGTTGTGCAGCACGCCGTGATGGGCCCAGGTGACGGTGGTGCCGGAGAGCAGCAGGATCAGGGTGTTGAGGAACGGCAGGCCCCAGGGATCGAAGGTCAGCACGCCGGGGGGCGGCCAGGTGGGGTTCTCGACGCCGAGGACGTGTTCGGGGAACAGGGCGAAGTGGAAGAAGGCCCAGAAGAAGCCGACGAAGAACATCACCTCGGAGGCGATGAACATGATCACGCCGTAGCGCAGGCCGAGGCGCACGACGATGCTGTGCATGCCCGGGGTGCTGCTCTCCTTCAGCACTTCGCGCCACCAGCCGAACATCACCACCAGCGTGCCGAGCAGGCCGAGGGTGAGCATCCAGTAACTGTGGTAGTGCGCCGCGAGCACGATGCCGGTCAAGGTGGCACCGCCGCCAAGGGCGCCGAGGATCGGCCAGAGGGAGGGATCGACCAGGTGGTACGGCTGCTTCAGGCCGGAGCTGGTGATACTGGAGGCGCCGTGCGAGAAGCAGCCGTACCACCT
>JBIPLY010000310.1:0-5216 GCA_044369385.1 Acetobacteraceae bacterium
CTTCGCCGATCAGCACCGGCTTGGTGATGTGGTGGTTGGGCATCATCGCCGAGTATCCGCCCGACAGGTTCGGCACCGCGATGCCGATCATCGCCGGGATGACCTTCGCCGGTTCGGCGGAGCCGGCCTTCTCGATGGCCTTGATCCACATCTCGAAGCCGATCACATGGGCTTCCATCGGGTCGTTGGTCACGCGCTTCGGGTTCTTGGTGAAGGCCTGCCACTTCTCGATGAACGCCTTGTTGGCGGCGTTGTCCACGCTCATGAAGTAGTTCCACGCCGCCAGGTGACCCACCAGCGGCCTTGTGTCGATGCCGGCCAGCTCTTCCTCGCCGACGGAGAAGGCCACCACGGGAATGTCGGTGGCCTTGATCCCCTGGTTGCCCAGCTCCTTGTAGAACGGCACGTTGGCATCGCCGTTGATCGTGCTGACCACGGCCGTCTTCTTGCCCGCGGAGCCGAACTTCTTGATGTCGGCCACGATGGTCTGCCAGTCGCTATGCCCGAACGGGGTGTAGTTGATCAGGATGTCCTCCTGCTTCACCCCCTTGGACTTCAGATAGGCTTCCAGGATCTTGTTGGTGGTGCGCGGATAGACATAGTCGGTGCCGGCCAGGATCCAGCGCTGCACCTTCTCCTCGGCCATCAGGTAGTCGACCGCCGGGATCGCCTGCTGGTTCGGCGCGGCCCCGGTGTAGAACACGTTCTTCGAGGATTCCTCACCCTCGTACTGCACCGGGTAGAACAGGATGTTGCCGGTCTCCTCGAACACCGGCAGCACCGACTTGCGGCTCACCGAGGTCCAGCAGCCGAACACGGCCGAGACCTTGTGGACGGTGATCAGCTCGCGCGCCTTCTCGGCGAAGAGCGGCCAGTTCGATGCCGGATCGACCACCACGGCCTCCAGCTTGCGCCCCAGCACGCCGCCCTTCTTGTTCTGCTCCTCGATCAGCATCAGCATCACGTCCTTGAGCGTGGTCTCGCTGATGGCCATGGTGCCGGACAGCGAGTGCAGGATGCCAACCTTGATCGGCTCCTGCGCCTGGGCGGCAGGGGTGAATGCGATGGCAGTCAGCGCGGTGGCGGCAAGCCCGATCCCGCGCAGCATTTTCCGGATGAGTGACATGAAACCCCTTTCCCTGTGAACCCGAACGCCCCCTGACGGAGGCGACACAGGAATGCATCAGCAAGATGCGTGCCACGCTACCAGCGCATGGCGTGTCGACAATTTGGGCAGGCCCCGTCCCGCGCATGCGATGATTCAGCCCGTTCGTTTCGCATTTGCCTAAAATTCATGCGTCTCCTATGCCGCGCCACGCGGCATGCCCCGGACCGGCGCACGCCAAGCCCCGCGCCACCGGCCGCAGAATTCGCTTGCAACACTAACTGTGTTATGGCATAAACTAACCATGCACCCCGCCCCGACCACTCCCCTGGGCCAGGCCTTCGCCGCGATCATCCATCTGCTGATCGCCGCCATCGCCGAACATGCCCGCGAGCACCCCTTGCTCGCGGGGGGATGCCGCGCGTCCATTCGCCAGCTGGAAAAACTCGCCCGGCGCTTCGACGCCATGGTCGCCGAGTGGCAGGCAAGCCAGGCCGAACCGCGCCGACCGGGCGTCAGCCCGCCGCGCCGCCCCGCGCCGCGTTCAAGACAGGCAACTCGCATGGTAACGCAACGACGCAGCGAAGCGCCGTCGCGCGCGCGTTGCGTTGCCATCTGGAATCGCTTGCCGTCCGCACGCGCCCCACCTGCGTCCGCGATGCGCCCCGTTGTACCAGAAACTCCCCCGGGCACCCCCCGGACGGGAGCCGCACCCATGTACGCCATCGATGCAGTGTCATAAGGTCCGGGGGCTTGGCCCCAAGGTCATAAGGTCCAGGGGCTTGGCCCCAAGGTCATAAGGTCCAGGGGCTTGGCCCCTGGCGGGTGATGCGACGCGCCTTCGCGTCGCAGGGGCAGAGCCCAGCCTTGCCCAGCCTTCCCTAAACCGCCACCGAATGCCGCGCTCGCCCCGCCGCCAGGTAGCGGTCGAACACCGCCGCCACCACCCGCGACAGCGTCCGCCCGGCGTCCGTCAGCGTCACCACCGCCCCCGCCCGCACCAGCAGCCCATCCGCCGCCATCCCGTCCAGCTCCGCCAGCTCCGCCGCGCACCAGCCTTCCGGCGCCCCCAGCCGCGCCGCCTCGGCATCGGTGTCCACCTGCCCGTCGCACATGATCCGCTCGATCACCCGCCCGCGCAGCCGGTCCTCGGCGCTGATCGCCACGCCCTTGCCCACCGGCAGCCGCCCTTCCCCGATCGCCCGCGCCCAGGCCCCGGTCTCGGCGATGTTCTGCACATGCCCGAACGGCGACCGCCCGATCGCCGTCGCCCCCAGCCCGATCAGCGTCTCCGCCGTGTCGGTGGTGTAGCCCTGGAAGTTCCGCCGCAGCCCGCCCTGCCGCGCCGCGATCGCCATGCTGTCATCGGGCCGCGCGAAGTGATCGAGCCCGATCACCTGGTAGCCGTGCTCCGCCAACGCCGCCGCCGCCGCCGCCGCCTGCTGCCCCCGCGCCGCCCCGCCCGGCAGCGCCGCCGCGTCGATCAGCCGCTGCTTCTTGGCCATCCACGGCACATGCGCATAGCCGAACAGCGCCACCCGGTCCGGCCGCATCGCCGCCGCGGTATCGATGGTGGCCAGCAGGGTTTCGACCGTCTGGTGCGGCAGCCCGTAGATCAGGTCGAAATTGATCCGCGCCACCCCGGCCGCCCGCAGCCGCTCGACCGCCAACGCCACCATCGCCGGCGGCTGCACCCGATTGATCGCCGCCTGCACAAGGGGATCGAACTCCTGCACCCCGAAACTCGCCCGGGTGAACCCCTCCGCCCCGATCCGGGCCGCCATCTCTGCGGTCAAGGTGCGCGGATCGCTCTCGATCGACAGCTCCGCCCCGGGCACGAAGCTGAAATTCCGCCGCAACCGCGCCATCAACCCGCCGAGATCATCGGGCGACAGCGCCGTCGGCGTCCCCCCGCCCCAGGCCAGGTGCGACACCCGCATCCCGCGCGGCAGCAGCCGGGCCACCAGCTCGATCTCGTTGTGCAACGCCACGGCATAGGCCGCCACCGGCGCATAGCTCGCCGCCAGCTTCATGTTGCAACCGCAATAGTAGCAGATCTCGCGGCAGAACGGCACATGCAGGTACAGCGACACCGGCACCGCCGGATCGGCCCGCCGCAGCCACTCGGCATAGCGCGACGCCGCAAAGTCCTCGCGGAAATGCGGCGCGGTGGGATAGCTGGTGTAGCGCGGAACCGCGCGGCTTGCGTAGCTGGCGAGGGCGTCGGACATGGGCGGAGGCTAGCCAGCCCTGCGATCGGCGCCTTTGATCTGGGTCAAGGAAGCAAGATTCTTCTTTTTGTGAACAAAAAGAAGCAAAAAACTTCATCCATTGGGCCGCGCATACCTCGCTGCGAACGGAAAAAAGTCTTTTTGCTTCTTTTTCTTCAGAAAAAGAAGAATCCTTGCTACTCGACCGCCCCCAGCAACGCCGCCAGTTGCCGCTGCGCCTCCGCCACATGCCCAACCGCCGCCGCCCCCTCCGCCCGAAGCACGCAGCGCAGCGCCGCCATCGCCTGCTCCACCGCCCGCAGCGCCAACTCCGCCGGCGGCGCATCCACCGTCGCCGCCCCCACCCGCGCGACGCAGGTCAGTCCGGATTGCGCCAACAGCCAGTCGCCCAGCCGCGGATCGGGCACCGCGCGCAGCACCCGGTTGATCTCATCGGGCGTGAACTGGATGCGCCCGGTCACCCGGCCATAGAAATTGCGCGAGCTCAGCCCGACCTCGGCGGCCACGTCCTTCAGCTTGCGGCTCTGCTCGTCCACCAGAATCTGCCGCAGCAGGGCAGCAAAGCTCGGCCGGCCGGCGGGAGTCATGCGGGGCGTCTCCTCAAACCCCGCCACCCTGCCGCCCCGGCCGCCGCCGCGCCTTGATCCAGATCAGCCCGCCTGCTCGGCAATCGGCCGCGCATGGGCATGCCGGCTCGGATGCGTCGCCAGGTCGCGCAACGGCGGGCGCGAAGCGGCCAGCTTCGCCAGGTCCGGCACCGGCCGCCCCAGCCCGCCGATCCGCCCCCAGGCATCCTCCAGCCCCGCCGCCGCATCCAGCAACTCCAGATCGCCGCGGAACCGCCCCACCACCTGCATCCCGAACGGCATCCCCATCGGATCGGTGCCGCAGGGCAGCGAGATCGCCGGATTGGTCGCCAGCGTGATCACATAGGTCAGCGCCAGCCAGTGGTAGTAGTTGCGCAGCCGCACCCCCTCCAGTTCCTCCAGATAGAGCTGTGTCCACGGAAACGGCGTCACCGGCACCGTCGGCGCCATCACCAGGTCGTAGTCGCGGAACAGCGCCTGGAACCGCCGGAACAGCCGCGTCTGCTCGCCGGCGGCCCAGGCGGCATCGGCCAGCGTCATCTTGGCGCCGATCTCGTAGTTGGCGCGGATGTTCGGCCCCATCGCCCCGGGATCGCTCTCGTACTGCGCCTGGTAGCGCCCGACAAAGCCCTGCGCCCGCACCACGTCGAAGCAGCGATCCGCCTCGCCCATGTCGATCGCAACCCGGTCGCAGCGCGCGAACAGATGCGCCATCGCCGCCATCTTCGCGCCCATCGCGGAGCGGATTTCCTGCCCCACCGGGCACTGCCCGAAATCCTCGGTCCAGGCCACCCGCAACCGGCCGAGATCCGCCGGCCGCCCGCCCAGGATCGCGTCGCGCGCCAGCGGAAACGCCAGCGGCTCGCGATCGTCCATCGCCGTCTGCGCCGCCATCAGCAGCCGAGTATCCGCCACGTTCCGCCCCATCGGCCCCAGCACCGAGATCGCCGACCAGCCATGCGGCCGGCGGTCCATCGGCACCAGCCCGGGCGACGGCCGGAACCCCACCACCCCGCACATCGCCGCCGGAATCCGCAAACTGCCGCCGGTATCGGACCCCGTGCACACCGGCAGCATCCCGGTCGCCAGCGCCACCGCCGAGCCGCCGGAGGAGCCGCCGGGATTGAGCATCGGATCGAACGGATTGCCGGTGGCCCCCCACACCGGATTGCGGCTGTTGGCGCCGGCGCCGAACTCCGGCACGTTCGTCTTGGCCAGGATCACCGTCCCCTCGGCCCGCACATTGGCGACCATGGCGCAGTCGAACTCCGGCACGTCCTCGGCATGCAGCGG
>JBIPLY010000312.1:0-5214 GCA_044369385.1 Acetobacteraceae bacterium
CGTCGGCACTGGCCCATTTCTCGATCACCACGAAGCTGTCGGGGCCGAGGGCGGTCTGGATGGCGCCGAAATTCTCGACGTCGACCACCGGCTGGTACTCGATGCAGCCGTCCTCGGCATGCACGGCGGGCATGTTGGCGTGGAACGCCTCCAGGATTTCGGCGCGCTTGCCGGGCTGGGCGGTGATGATGGCGAGGACATGGATCATGGACGGACTCCCTGGGTTGCAGCGGGCACCCTAGCGTCGGCGGCGCGGCCGGGCCAGAGTGCCCGCAGGAGGAAACCAATGGACCCCACCTTCCTGTCGGCCCGCCGCCTGGCGGCCATGGTTCGCCGCGGCACGATCGGCTGCCGCGAGCTGCTGGACCACTACATCGCCCGCATCGAGCGGCTGGATGGGCGCATCAACGCGGTGGTGGTGCGCGATTTCGACCGCGCCCGCGACCAGGCCACCGCCATGGATCGCAACCGGGCGACGGGCAAGCCCGGGGCGCTGCATGGCGTGCCGATGACGATCAAGGAGAGCTTCGACATCGCCGGGCTGCCGACCACCTGGGGCCAGCCCGGGCTGCGCGACCATCGCGCCACGGCCGATTCGGTGACGGTGGCGCGCTATCGTGCGGCCGGGGCGGTGGTGTTCGGCAAGACCAACGTGCCGCTGAACCTGGCGGATTGGCAGAGCTTCAATGCGGTCTATGGCAGCACGGGCAATCCCTCGGACCCCGCGCGCACGCCCGGCGGGTCTTCCGGCGTGTCGGCGGCGGCGCTGGCGGCGGGGCTGACCGGGATGGAGACCGGCAGCGACATCGGCGCCAGCATCCGCAACCCGGCGCATTACTGCGGCGTGTTCGGGCACAAGCCGACATGGGGCATCTGTCCGCAAACCGGCCACACCATCCATGGCAATCTCGACGAGCTGGACATGGCCGTGGTGGGGCCGCTGGCGCGCTCGGCCGACGACCTGGCCACGGGGCTGGCGATCATGGCCGGGTCCGAGGATGCGGCGCTGCGGTTGCGGCTGCCGGCGCCGCGGCAGCGCGGCTGGGCCGGGCTGCGGGTGGCGGTGATGACCGCGCATCCGTGTTCGGATGTCGATGACGCGATGCAGGCGGAGCTGCTGCGACTCGCCGGTTTCCTGGCGCGGCAGGGGGCGGTTGTCAGCGATGCGGCGCGGCCGGATTTCGATCTGGGCGAGGGCAACGGGCTCTATATCGAGATGCTGCGCGCCACCACCTCGGCCGGGCTCGACGATGCCGGGGCGGCGCGCTGGGCGGGGGTGCGCGACGGGATCACGCCGGCCACGCCGCCCTATGTCGCGCAGATGGCGCGCGGGATTTCGATGACGCATCGCGAATTCCTGCAGAAGAACGAGCGCCGGCAGCGGATGCGCGCCGCCTGGGCCGCGTTCTTCCGGGAGTGGGACGTGCTGCTGTGCCCGCAGGCCGCCTCGCCGGCCTTCCCGCACGACCAGGCGGGCGAGCGGCATGAGCGCACCATCGAGGTCAATGGCCGGCGCGTGCCGGTGACCGACCAGATGTTCTGGGCAGGGCTCGCCAGCTTCTACCTGCTGCCGGGCACGGTGGCGCCGCTGGGGGTTTCGGCTGCTGGGCTGCCGTTCGGGGTGCAGATCCTGGGGGGCATGTATCAGGACCGGACCACGATCGCCGTTGCGGGCATGCTGGAGCGCGACTGGCGCCGGTTTGTGCCGCCGCCGGGCTGGGCATGAGCGCGTGACGCAGGCCGAGCCGGGGGTTGAGGACTCGCCCTATGCCTGGATGCGCCTGGGGCTGGCGCTGGTGCTGGGCACGATCGGCGGGGTTGGGATGTGGTCGGCGGTGGTGGTGCTGCCGTCGATCGAGAAGGAGTTCGGGCTGGACCGGGCCGCGGCGACGCTGCCGTTCACGGTGGTGACGATCGGCTTCGCACTCGGCGGCGTGCTGATGGGCCGGCTGGCGGACCGGTTCGGCGTGGCGGTGCCGGTGGCGTTGGGCGGCGTGTTCCTCGGCATCGGCTATGTGATCGCGGGCATGGCGCCGAATCTCTGGGTGTTTGCCGCGGCGCATGCGGTGCCGATCGGGCTGCTGGGCTCCTCGGCGGTGTTCGGGCCGCTGATGGCGGATTCGTCGCGCTGGTTCATCCGCAATCGCGGCATCGCGGTGGCGATCAGTGCCGCGGGGAACTACCTGGCGGCTGCGATCTGGCCGCCGGTGGTGCAGCTGATGATCGACACCATCGGCTGGCGCATGGGCCATGTGATCATCGGCGTGGTTTGTGCCGGCGTGCTGGTGCCGATGTCGCTGCTGGTGCGCCGGCGCCCGCCCGCCCATGCCCCGGTGGTGGCCGGGGTGGCCGAGGGGGTGATGCTGCGGGGCATTTCGCACCAGCGGTTGATGGTGCTGCTGTGCGTGGCCGGGGTGATGTGCTGCGTGGCGATGTCGATGCCGCAGGTGCATATCGTCGCCTATTGCGGCGACCTCGGCTATGGGGTGGCGCGCGGGGCGGAGATGCTGACCCTGATGTTCGGCTTCGGGGTGATCAGCCGGCTGGCGACCGGCTGGATCGCGGACCGGATCGGCGGGCTGTGGACGCTGCTGCTCGGCTCCGTGCTGCAGGGCTTCGCGCTGGTGCTGTATTTCATCTTCGACGGGCTGACCTCGCTGTACGTGGTCTCGGCGCTGTTCGGGCTGTTCCAGGGCGGCATCATCCCGAGCTACGCCATCATCGTGCGGGAATACTTCCCGGCGCGGGAGGCTGGAACCCGCGTCGGCATCGTGCTGATGATGACGATCCTGGGCATGGCGCTGGGCGGATGGATGTCTGGCGCGATCTTCGACCTGACCGGCTCGTATCGCGCCGCCTTTGCCAATGGCGTGGCGTGGAACCTGGTGAACCTGGCGATCGCCGTGCTGCTGCTGGTGCGCAGCCGGCCGGCGTCCCCGAAACCTGTGATGGGAGTGGCGTGATGACCGACGAGAGCCTGCGCGATCGCGGTGATGCGATGCGCACCAAGCTGATGGGCGAGGGCTATGCCCAGACCCTGAACAGCACGCTGTATGCCGATCCGATCATGGTCAAGTTCCGCGAGCTGGCGACCGACATCGCCTTTGGCAGCGTCTGGACCCGCGCCGGGCTGGACCTGAAGACGCGAGCGCTGATCTGCGTGATCTCCGACACCTCCACCGGGCGCTATCCTGAGCTGGCGGTGCATCTGCGCATGGCGCGCAACCACGGCTGGAGCGAGGAGGAGCTGACCGAGGCGATCCTGCACCTGTCGGTCTATGTCGGGTTGCCTTTCGTGCGCGAGGCGCTGATCGTGGCCAGCGCGACGTTTGCGGAGCTGAAGCGCGAGGCTACCTGACCGCCGCGCAGCGCACGCCGCAGCGGATCACCCGCGAAACGCTGCGCTGGTCGCCTTCGCCGAAGAACGCCGCCAGCAGCGCGGGATCGTTGACCTGTGCCGCGTTCATCGGTTGCGCCGGTGGTGGTTCCACCGGTGCTGCACATCCGGCCAGCGCCAGCCCGGCCCATAGAACCCACCGCATGGCGGCCCCTCCTTCGCATCACAGCCGGGGCGAGTCTGCCGGTTGTGGGGCGCGGGCGAAACACAAGTCTATGTGATATCAATGGCTTGGAGTGCCATCGTATGCGCTTGGATCAGATGATTGCCGCCCGCACCCGCGCCGAGACCCATTCGGAGACCGCCACCGTGCACAGGATGGCGATGAACATCACCGTCACTTCCGGCCAGGCCAGGCGGGAGACCGACGCATTGAGCTGCAAGCCGATGCCGCCGGCGCCGACCAGGCCGAGCACGGTCGATTCGCGGATGTTGATGTCCCAGCGATAGACCGAGATGCCGGCGAAGGTGGGCATGATCTGCGGCACGAAGCCGAAGGCGATGCGCTGGGCGCCGGTGGCGCCGGTGGCGGTGATCGCCTCGATCTGGCGGGAGTCGACCTCTTCCAACGCCTCGTAAAGCAGCTTGCCGATGAAGCCGATCGAACGCAGGGCGATGGCGAGGATGCCGGCCAGTACGCCCGGCCCCATCACGGTGACCAGCAGCAGCGCCCAGATCAGCGAGTTGATCGAGCGCGAGGAGACGATCACCAGCAGTGCCAGCGGCCTGGCCACGGTCAGGCTCGGCGTGGTGGTGCGCGCCGCCAGGAAGGCGATCGGCACGCCCAGCACCACGCCCAGCGCGGTGCCCAGGGTTGCCATGTTCAGCGTGTCCCAGAGCGGCCACCAGAGCTTTTCCAGCACCGACCAGCGCGGCGGCCACATCCGCCCGATCAGGTCGGCGCCCTGGCTCGGTGCGTCATAGACGAACTCCCAGATCGTATCGACGTTCATGATCTGCCAGCACTGCACCACCAGCAGCACGCCGAGCAGCCAGGCCGCCCAGCGCCACAGCCGGGCGCCCTGCGTGCGCCGCCGCCATTCCACCTGGCCGGAGGGGAGGGTCTGGGTCGGCATCTACTGCAGCCGCTTGCGGATGATGCCGGAGGAATACTCGGCCGCCATCACGATGAGGATGATCAGGATCAGGATCGCCGCCGAAGTGCCGAATTCGTAGCGGTCGAAGGAGGTGTTCAGCGTGGCGCCGATGCCGCCGGCGCCGACGATGCCGATCACCGCACTCTCGCGGAAATTGATGTCCAGGCGATAGACCGACAGGCCGATGAAGCGCGGCAGCACCTGTGGCTGCACCGCATAGACCATGAGCTGCGGCCAGGAGGCGCCGGCGGCGCGGATGGCCTCGACCTGCGCCTCGTCGAGGTCTTCCAGGTCCTCGGCCAGCAGCTTGGCCATGAAGCCGATGGTGGCGAAGGCCAGCGTGACCATCCCGGCCAGCGGGCCGAAGCCGAACATCTTGACGAACAGGATGGCGACGATGATTTCCGGGAAGGAGCGCGACACCGCGATGATGCCGCGGCACAGCATGTAGACCGGCAGCGGGGCCAGGTTGCGCGCAGCACCCAGCCCGACCGGCAGCGACAGCGCCACGCCGAGCACGGTGGAGACCACGGTCATGGTCAGGCTTTCGACCATGCCTTCGTAGATCTCCTCCCAGCGCGAGGAGAAGTCAGGGCTGCCGAAGGCGGCGACGAAGGCCCAGCCGCGCACCAGCCCCTCTGACACGCGCGCCCAGTTGACCTCCACCGTGCCGAGGGCGAGCGCCAGATAGAGCGCGGCGCCGCCGTAGATCGCCAGCCG
>JBIPLY010000311.1:0-5214 GCA_044369385.1 Acetobacteraceae bacterium
CGGGCGCGGGGGGAACTCGGCGGCTTGCCTAGAGCCTGATCCGCGCTGATAGAAGCGCGGCCCATGCTCTAGCCCTTTGTTTGATCGCGTGATTCACGTCTCCGGCGATTCCGCCTCCGACGATCACGCTCCAGGGTGCAGGGGAAGGAAGAATCTTCTTTTTGTGAACAAAAAGAAGCAAAAAAACTTCATCCGTTTGCAAGCTTGGCGGCCGGGAGGCTGGCGAACGGAAGGAAAGTTTTTTGCTTCTTTTTTTCAAAAAAGAAGATTCTTCCTTACTTCATCTCTTGCCTGACGATGCCCCGCACGAACGCGAACTCCTCGGGGATCACCGCCGGGTTCGGATTCGCCGCGCGATGGCCCCAGACGCTCTGGATCGGGCGCAGGACGGCGTTCTTCAGGTGCGGCAGTTCGGCTTCGTTGTCGGCGACGCGGAAATAGAGGTCGGTGGTGCTGGGCATCAGGACCATGCGGGCCTGGATGCGGCTCAGCGCCGTGGGCAGGTCGCCGCCGGCGGCGATGTCGCCATGGTACCAGGTCATGAGCTGGGCGTAGAGGTTGGCGGCGGGGCGGGCGCCCATGCGCTCGGTCCAGTCGGTGCGCAGGTAGGTGTCGAGGTCGGGGGCGCCGAGGGCGGTGCGGTGCAGGTCGGCGCGGTAGAAGTCCTGGCTCAGTGCCCAGCCGGCGTAGATGTGGGCGAAGGCTTTCTTGGCCAGGGCGGGCTCGGCGGAGAAGCGGCCGGCGCCGAGGTGCTCGGGGGCGGATTCCAGGGTGCGCAGCAGGCCGGAGTGAAAAACCTTGTTGTGGGTGCTGGTGCGCGCGGTGCCGGCCAGCACGAAGGCGCGGGCGACCATCTCCGGGTGCAGGGCGGCCCAGTGATAGGCCTGTTGCGCGCCCATCGAGAAGCCATAGACGGCGGCCAGGCGGGTGATGCCGAAGACCTCGGACAACAGGCGGCGCTGCGCCTCGACCAGATCGGCGTAGGTCACCAGTGCGGGCCAGTCAGGGGTGTCGCCGGGCGAGGAGGCCAGGCCGTTGCCGAACATGTCGGGGATGACGATGAACCATTCCGTCGGGTCGAGGATGCCGTCCGGGCCGATCAGGAAGTCCATGTCCTTGTGGGTGGCGCCGTAGGAGCACGGGTAGAGGATGACGTTATCGCGCGCGGCGTTGAGCGTGCCGTGGGTGGCGTATGGCACGCGGCAGTCGCGGATGGTGCCGCCGCCCCCCTCTGCATTGGCGGCGACCGGAAAGTCGCCGAGCACGAAGGTGCCTTGGGCGCGGGGCCAGGCCATGGGCCTATTCCTTTCGGGCAGGGGCGCGGGCGTCGGTGAGCTGCTGGCGCAGGAGTTCGACCTCGCGCTTCAGGGCGGCGATCTCTTCCTCGGCGGGGTTGGCTTGTGCGGCGCGGGCGTCGCCTTCACCGGGCATGAAGGGGGAGAACAGGCTCATCGCGCGTTCCATCATCGCCATGTTCTGGCGCCCGACCTCTTGCAGGCTGGGGGGGATGAGGGTGCCCATGGTCTGCTCGACCGCGCGGCGCATCTGGTCCTGCTGCGCGGTGAAGGCATCCATGGTCTGTTCCAGGTATTTCGGCACCACGGACTGCACGGAGTTGCCGTAGAAGCCGATGAGCTGGCGCAGGAAGGTGGTGGGGAGCAGGGCGCGGCCCTTGCTTTCTTCCTCGACGATGATCTGGGTGAGGACGGAGCGGGTGATGTCTTCGCCGCTCTTGGCGTCGTAAACCACGAAATCGCGGCCGTTGCGGACCATTTCCGCCAACGAATCCAGCGTGATGTAGCTGGAGCTTTCGGTGTTGTAGAGGCGGCGGTTGGCGTATTTCTTGACCACGACGGGGGCTGGCGCCTCGGTCTTGGCATCGGCCGGGGCGGTCTGGTCGTTCGGCGCTGGCTGCGACATCCGGGCCTCGGGGCTATTGTGCAGCGCAAAGTAGCACGGCGACGGCACGGTGCGAAACCGTATCCGTGGTGCGGGAGGTGGGCTTATGCTGCCGGCAGGAGGGCGGATGGCGGATGACGGCGGGGCAGCGAGACGACAGCTTGGGGGGCGAGGGCGCGGGGCTGCCCGATCCGGCGGCGCTGATGCGCGACTGGGCGACGCTGGTGGCCAGCGAGCTGGCGGGCATGGCGGCGGATCGGGAGGCGCTGGAGACCTGGGCCGGGCTGGTCGGGCTGTGGGCGCGCGGGATGACGGGGCATGACGGGGGCGGCGTTCTTCCGCCCCGTTCTGCCCAGGAGGGGCCCGCGGCCGTTGCTGCTGCATTTGGCGCTGGCGGGGATGGGGGGGAGCTGGCCCGGCTTCGCGCCCGGGTCGACGAGCTGGAGCGGCGATTGGCCGCCCTGGAGCGGGGTGGCGCCGGCTGAGCTGATCGCGGGGATTGCGGCGTATCGGCGCCATCCGTGGCGGCGGGACCTGGCGGAGCCGCCGGTGATCTGGGCCGAGGGCGGGTCGCGGGTGCTCGACTATGGCGGCACGGGGGTGCCGGTGCTCTTCGTGCCGAGCCTGGTGAACCGGGCCTATGTGCTGGATCTGGCCGAGGGGCAGTCGATGCTGCGGCACCTGGCCGAACGGCATCGGGTGCTGCTGCTGGACTGGGGGTGGCCGGCGGAGGCGGAGCGCGGGTTCACGCTGACCGACTACATTGCCGGGCGGCTGGAGCGGGCGCTGGTGGCGGTGGGGCCTGCGGTGCTGGTGGGGTATTGCATGGGCGGGCTGCTGGCGCTGGCGGTGGCGCAGCGGCGGGCGGAGCTGGTGCGCGGGCTGGGGCTGCTGGCGGTGCCATGGGATTTCCATGCCGGGGATGCGCCGGGCGCGCGGCGGTTGGCGGGGCTGCTGCCAGGGCTGGAGCCGATGATGGCGCCGATTTCGCCGCAGTTGGGGGGGCGGTTGCCGATCGATGCGATCCAGACGCTGTTTGCCATGATGGACCCGGGCGGGATCGCGCGGAAATACGCCGGGTTCGCGCGGCTGGACGCGCAGAGCGAGCGGGCGCGGCGCTTTGTGGCGATCGAGGATTGGCTGAATGACGGGGTGCCGCTGGCGGGTGCGGTGGCGCGGGCGTGCTTGTCCGAGTGGTACGGGGCGAATGCGCCGGCGCGCGGGGCGTGGCTTGTGGCCGGGGAGGCGGTGGATCCGCGGCGGCTGCGTGTGCCGGCGTTCGTTGCGGTGCCGGCGCGCGACCGGATCGTGCCGCCGGAGAGTGCCGAGGCGCTGGGCGGGCTGATCGACGGGGCGGTGGTGCATCGGCCGGCGGCGGGGCATGTGGGGATGGTGGTCGGCGCGGGGGCGGAGCGGGCGTTGTGGGGGCCGCTGTCGGCGTGGCTTTCGACGCTCTAAGAGCGCGCGCCGCGTGCGGGCTTTGATTGGCTTGGTGCGCTGCGGTAGGATCGGGGAAAGCGGGGTTTTCCCGCACGGGAGATCGCCACCATGGACGACATCGTCATCGTTGCCGCCGCGCGCACGCCGGTCGGCAGCTTCAACGGGGCTTTCGGCGCGGTGCCGGCCCATGTGCTGGGCACATCGGTGATCCAGGCGGCGCTGTCGCGCGCCGGGTTGCAGGGCGGCGAGGTGGACGAGGTGATCCTGGGCCAGGTGCTGACCACCAACCAGGGTCAGAACCCGGCGCGCCAGGCGGCCCGGGCGGCGGGGATTCCGGATGGGGCGACGGCGTTCGGCATCAACCAGGTCTGCGGGTCCGGGCTGCGGGCGGTGGCGCTGGCGGCGCAGCAGGTGCGCACCGGCGAGAGCAGCATCGTGATCGCCGGCGGGCAGGAGAGCATGAGCCAGTCGCAGCACGGCACCTACCTGCGCGCCGGGGCCAAGATGGGCGACATGCAGCTGGTCGACACCATGATCAAGGACGGGTTGTGGGACGCGTTCTTCGGCTACCACATGGGCAACACCGCGGAGAACGTCGCCCGCGCCTATCAGATCACCCGCGAGGAGCAGGACGAGTTCGCGCTGGCCAGCCAGACCAAGGCGAGTGCGGCGCAGAAGGCCGGGCGGTTCGCCGCCGAGATCGCGGCGGTCACCGTGAAGGGGCGGCGCGGCGAGACCGTGGTGGAGCACGACGAATACATCCGCCACGACAGCACGATGGAGGGCATGACCAAGCTGCGCCCGGCCTTCACCAAGGACGGCACGGTGACGGCGGGCAATGCCAGCGGGATCAATGACGGGGCTTCGGCGCTGGTGGTCATGTCCGGCGCCGAGGCGGCGCGGCGCGGGCTGACCCCGTTGGCGCGGATTGCGAGCTTTGCCACCGCGGGCGTCGATCCGTCGGTGATGGGGACGGGGCCGATCCCGGCCAGCCGCAAGGCGCTGTCGCGGGCGGGCTGGGCGGTGGGCGACCTTGACCTGATCGAGGCGAACGAGGCGTTTGCGGCGCAGGCCTGTGCGGTGAACAAGGACATGGGCTGGGACACCGCGAAGGTGAACGTGAATGGCGGGGCGATCGCCATCGGGCACCCGATCGGGGCGAGCGGGGCGCGGGTGCTGGTGACGCTGCTGCATGAGATGGGCAAGCGCGACGCCAAGAAGGGCCTGGCGACGCTGTGCATCGGCGGCGGGATGGGGGTGGCGATGTGCCTGGAGCGGTAACCCGCTTCAGGATTTGGCGTGGCGGCGCACCCAGGCGATGAAGGCGTCGTCCGGGAGGTCGCCGGCGGCCATGGTGAGGGTGGTGATGGTGGCTTCGGCGTCGGTGACCGGAAATGCCACGCCGTTCAGGGCGAGGAACAGTTCGAGCGCCACATAGGCGGTGCGCTTGTTGCCGTCGATGAACGGGGGGTTGCGGGCGATGCCGAGCGCATAGAAGGCGGCGAGTTCGGCGAGGTCGGGGTTTCCGTAGCCGGCGTGGTTCAGCGGGCGGGCCAGCGCGCTTTCCAGCAGCGCCGGATCGCGCAGGCCGGTGGCGCCGCCGTGTTCGGCGAGTTGTTCGTCGTGGATCGCCAGGACGATGTCGCGGCTGAGCCAGATGGTCACTTGGCCAGTTCGCGCAGCACGGCGCGGCGGCGGTGCATGATCTCGCGCGCCAGCTTCATCTGGGCCTCGAACTCCGGGTCGGCGGTGGTCAGGCGGAGGCCGTCGGCGGTTTCGACCGCATAGAGCGTGTCGCCCTTGCCGACGCCGAGTTTGGCTAGGAGTTCCTTGGGCAGGATGACGCCGACGGAATTGCCGATCTGGGTGAGCTTC
>JBIPLY010000313.1:0-5208 GCA_044369385.1 Acetobacteraceae bacterium
TCCTCACCGCCGGCGGCTCGGCCTTCTACGACATGGTCCTGGCCCGCTTCACCCATGCCGGCCTCAAATCGCCCACCCGCATCATCACCCGCAGCGGCTGCTACATCACCCACGATTCCACCAGCTACCGCCGCTTCTTCTCCAACATCGTCGACCGCACCCCCGAAGCCGCCCAGGGTGGCGGCCTGCTGTCGGCCATCGAGGTCTGGGCCTATGTCCAGTCCCGCCCCCAGCCCGACAAGGTCCTGCTCACCGCCGGCGCCCGCGACATCGGCACCGACCCGAAGCCCGCCGCCGAAACCTGGTTCCGCCCCAACGCCAACATGACGGCGCCCCAGCCCGTGCCCCCCGGCCACCTCGTCACCGGCCACAACGACCAGCACACCCACCTGACCGTCCCCGTCGACTCCCCGCTCCAGGTCGGCGACATGGTCAGCTTCGGCGTCGGCCATCCTTGCCTGACCTTCGACAAGTGGCAGGTGCTGGTGGTGGTGGATGACGACTACAACGTGGTCGGCGCCGTGCGGACGTTCTTCTGAAGCAAGGAAGAAAGTAAGCGGCCACAAAGGCACAAAGGCACAAAGGAAGCGGGAAGGAGGGCTGGCCTGGACGACGATCCGGACAATTCCCGTCGCGTGATCGGCATGGCGATCGAGGTGCACCGCCACCTCGGTCCCGGGCTTTTGGAATCCGCCTACGAGGACTGCCTCTGTCATGAACTATCCCTCGCGGGCATCGCATTCCAGCGCCAGGTGCCGCTTCCGGTCCGCTACAAGGGCCTCGACATCGGCACTGCCTACCGCCTGGACATCCTCGTCGCACAAACCCTGATCGTTGAGATCAAGTCCGTCGAACGCCTCATGCCGGTCCACGAGGCGCAACTCCTGACCTACCTTCGCCTCGGGAACTTGCGCACCGGCCTTCTCCTGAACTTCAATCACGCCGTTCTCCGGGAGGGAATCCGGCGCCTCACTCTTTGACGCCCGTCGCCTAGGCCCAGCCCCTTCCCGCTTTCTTTGTGCCTTTGTGCCTTAGTGGCCGCTTTCTTCCTTGACCCCACCCCGCGCCCCCAGAACTGACCCAGGACCCCGCCCCATGCGCATCTTCTCCGCCACCCTCGCCACCGAGACCAACACCTTCTCCCCCCTGCCCACCTCCATCGAGGGCTACAAGGAGGGCGTCTGGCTCCGCCCCGGCGAACACCCCAATGACGCCCCGCGCATGTGCACCGCCACACTCTTCGTCGCCAGAAAACGCGCCGCGAAGGAAAACTTCACCCTCATCGAAGGCTCCTGCTTCGCCGCCTCCCCCGCCGGCACCACCAACCGCGCGGACTACGAAACCATGCGCGACGAAATCCTCGCCCAGGTCAAAGCCGCCCTCCCGCTCGACGGCGTCCTGCTCGGCCTGCACGGCGCCATGGTCGCCCACGGCTATGACGACGTCGAAGGCGACATCATCGAGTGCGTGCGAAACATCGTAGGCCCGAACACCATCATCGGCGTCGAGCTGGACCCGCACTGCCACCTCACCCTCAAGCGCGTCCGCCTGGCCGACATCACCATCCTCTACAAGGAATTCCCCCACACCGACGTCGTCGACCGCGCCGAAGACCTCCTCACCCTGGTCCTGCGCACCATCCGCAAGGAGATCCGCCCCACCCAGGCGCTCTACGACGCCCGCCAGATCGGCTCATACCCCACCACGCTCCCCCTCATGCGCGCCTTCGTCGACAAGACCGCCGCCATGGAAGGCAAGGGCGGCATCCTCTCCATCTCCATCGCCCACTGCTTCCCATACGCCGACGTCCCCGAAATGACCGGCCGCATCCTGGTCATCACCGACAACAACAAGGCCCAGGCCGACCAGCTCGCCACCACCATCGGCGAGGAATTCGTCTCCATGCGCGGCCGCACCGCCCCGGACTACCTCGAAGTCGACGCCGCCATCACCGCGGGCCTGGCCGCCAACGCCTATCCCGTCGTCATGGCCGACCCCGCGGACAATGCCGGCGGCGGCGCCCCCAGCGACAACACCACCATCCTCAAGCGCCTGATCGAACGCGACGTGCAGGACGCCGCCCTCGGCCCGATCTGGGACCCCATCGCCGTGCGCCTGTGCTTCGACGCCGGCCTCGGCGCCACCTTCGCGCTCCGCTTCGGCGGCAAGATCGGCCCGACCTCGAACACCCCCGTCGACGCCATGGTCACCGTCATCGGCCTGGCGCGCGACTGCTACCAGTCCTTCGGCCCCGCCCAGGCCGAGCTCGGCGACTGCGCCGCCATCCGCATCGGCGGCGTCGAAGTCGTGCTGGAGACCAAGCGCAACCAGGCCCTCGGCCTCGAACTCTTCCGCAATGTCGGCATCGAACCCACCGAGAAGAAGCTCGTCGTGGTCAAATCCACCAACCACTTCATGGCCGCCTACGGCCCGATCGCCAAGAAAGTCCTCTACATCGACGCCGACGGCCCAATCCCGCGCGACTACCGCAAGATCCCCTATACCAAGGTCCAGCGGCCGATCTGGCCGCTCGATGAAGGGTCCACGCCGGGGTTGATCATGTAAGAAAGCAAGCAGTTCTTTTTTGAAAAAAAGAACCAAAAAACTTTTGTCCATTAAGCACGGCCCCAAATGTCCCGCGTCATCATCATCAACGGCGTCGGCAGCGCGGGTAAAACCTCGCTCGCCCGCGCCTTCCAGGCCCAGGCGCGGGACGTCTTCCTGCACGTCCAGATGGACGCCTTCTTCGACATGCTGCCCGCCAAGTGCATCGGCCGCGCGGACGGCTTCACCTTCGAAACCCTCCCGCAATCCGGCCCCCCGGTCGTCGCCGTCCGCTCCGGCCCCGCCGGCAAGCGCACCATGCGCGGCATGCGCCACGCGGTCGCCGCCATGGCGGGGCAGGGCAATGACCTCATCGTGGACGACGTCATCCTGCACAGCGAGTGGCTGGAATACGATGCCCTGCTCGCCGGCCACGATGTCACCAAGGTCGGCGTCTTCGCCCCGCTGGACATACTGGAACAGCGCGAAGCCGCCCGCGGCGACCGCCTGATCGGCCTGGCCCGCTGGCAGTTCGACCGCGTCCACCAGGGCGCGCAGTACGACCTCACCCTGGACACCAGCGCGCGCACGCCCGAACAATGCGCCGCAGAGATCCTCCGCCACCTCGCTTTGCCCACGGAGCCCACGCCATGACCGCGAACCCCGTCCGCCAGAAACTCCGCGCCGGCGGCACCAGCTTCGGCACCATGGCCTTCGAGTTCTTCACCCCCGGCCTCGCCCGCATCCTGGTCAGCGCCGGCGCCGAATATGTCATTCTGGACCAGGAACACTCGGGCGTCGGCATCGACACCATCAAGGCCCAGGTCGGCTTCGCCCGCGGCGCCGGCCTCGTCCCCATCGTCCGCGTGCCCAATTGCACCAAGGAGCTGATCTGCCCGGTGCTCGATGCCGGGGCGCTCGGCATCATGGTCCCCATGGTCGAGAGCGCCGAGGAAGCCCAGGCCCTCGTCCAGTGGTGCCGCTACCGCCCGCTCGGCCGACGTGGTCTTGGCCTCGGCCTGGGCAATGACGACTACAAGCTGATGCCGCCCCGCGCCGCCATGGACGCGGCGAATGAGTCGATCCTCACCATCGCCATGATCGAAACCACCGCCGGCCTGCGCAACGCGCGGGCCATCCTCGGCACCCCCGGCATCGATCTCGGCTGGATCGGTCATTTCGACCTCTCGGACAGCATGGGCATCGCCGGCGACTTCACCAACCCGCGCTTCACCACCGCCGAGGCCGACATCATCGCCGCCGGCCGCGAGGTCGGCACCCCGCTCGGCTGGCTCGCCAATAACGGCGCCCAGGCCCGCGACGGCATCGCCCGCGGCTTCCGCGCCCTCTGCCTGTCCACCGACGTGGCCCTGCTGCGCAGCGCTCTGGCCACCGAGATCGCCGCCGCGAGAACCTGATGCTCACTGGTGCGGCCACCGTCTTCACCGTCGCCAACCTCGCCGCCAGCCTCGCCCATTACCGCGACGCGCTCGGCTTCGACGTCACCTTCCAGTGGGGCGAACCCGCCTTCTACGCCTGCCTCTGCCGCGACGACGTCCAGCTCCACCTGATCGCCGCCACCGCCACCGAACAGCTCCCCGGCCACGGCAATCTCTGCATCTTCGTGCAAGACGTCGACGCCATCCACGCCGAACTCGCCGCAAGCGGCGCCAATGTCATGAAACCCCCGCAAACCTACGACTACGGCATGCGCGACTTCGACATCCGCGACCCCGACGGCAACCGCCTCACCTTCGGCATGGCCGCCCCGCCGGCATAGCCATGGCGCAACCGCCAGACACCGCCTTCATCCTGCGTTCAAGCGGCTGGCGCCTCGGCGCCCTGAACATCGCCGCCCTCGCCTTGGGCCACTGCGTGCCCCCGGCCGTCTGGCTCGGCTGGCGCCCGGAGGAGCCGGAGGCCTATGCCATCATCGGCACCACCGTGCTGGCCTTCCTGTTCGCCGACTTCGCCCTCTGGTTCTGGTCCGGCATCCGCGAGCTGCGCATCGAGGCCGACACCATCACCTTCACCCTGGGCTGGCGCCGCCGCCGTCGCGTGGTGCGTGCCGCCGACATCACCGAGCTGTACGCAAGCGAATCCCTCGGCCGCCGCGACCTGCAAATCCTCCTCGGCGCGCCGGCCAGCAAACTCCCCGGCGTCTTCACCTTCTACCCCTGGCCCAAGATCCGCCTGGTCAGCGACCCCTTCGACCCCGACCAGGCCGCCGAAGCCATCACCCGGATCCAGGCCCTGGTGGCTCGCGCGAAACCCCCGCCGCCGAACCGCTGAGCTGCTCCGCCCGCTGCCACCAAGCCCCCACCACCAGCAGCAACCCCATCCCCACCACCGCCGAGCACAGCACCGCCATCTGCGGCCCCAGCCGCTCCGCCACCGCCCCGATCATCAGCTGCCCCACCGGCCCGAAGCCGATGCACACCGTGATCAGCCCCATCTGCCGGCTGCGCACCGCCGGCGGCACCCGCGTCAGCACCAGCGTCGTCTGCATATTCCCGAACAGCGCCGCCCCCACCCCGCCCAGCACCAACACCCCGCAGGCCAGCCAGTAATTCGGCATCTGCGTCATCGCCATCACACAGATCAGGAACGCCGCCGACCCCCCCACCATCACCGCGCTCGCCGCCCGCTTCGGCGTCACCAGCG
>JBIPLY010000606.1:0-48966 GCA_044369385.1 Acetobacteraceae bacterium
TTAGCCTTTGAAGCCTTAAACTTAATCCCATCAAACCCCACACTTTCTACATAATCTTCATAATCTGGATGCACAACTAATTCATACTTTATTTCTTGTGTGTTTTGAGGTTTAGCAAGTGTGTAAATCGGTGAAACCACCTCCTGATAATAATAACGAGTTTCCTGATATTCGATTAGCTTCCAGAAGTTTGCCGGATTATAAATTATCAATCCATCGGGCGTTTCCACAAAATCTTTTAAGTAATAAGCAAACCCCCATGTTTCAATAACCTCTCTGTCTGTTTGTCCGTCAATTGAGTAGGTTGTCCTCCTAACTTTCTTGGGGCCAGATTGGTCTAAGTTGCTGTCTAAACTCCTTAGAATGGATGTTCCTCTTGGTGGGTTTGTTACGTCTTGGTCATATTCGTATTCAGTTTTAAGTTCGGGTTCTTTTTCCTTGAATTCGGGGGGTGCATTCGGGTCAACTTGCTCTTTGTTGCTTTCCCTTGGAGTCCAGGTTAACGCGGCTCCATTGTAATAGGGTGCAACTCCTAGCTGGTTAGAACCGTCCGCTAGTTGTTCTTCCCAACTAAAACTATAAGAGGAGCCGGAATTGATGTTTTTTAACGCAACAAACTGCCCATAATGGACGTAACAGCCATTTACTAAGGCATATTCCTCCAATACATCATCCAGAGACATCACGGAGTCTTCACCAACTTCATCGAGGAAGATGTCAAACCCGCCAGACAGATTGACACCTGCTTTGGATGCCAACCGACTCGCTGATAATGTCCCTGTAGCCATATTAACCAAAGGCTTAATTTTCACCGACCGTGAACAATAAACCTTCCACCATCCTTCTAGGTTAATTGAGACGGTATAAACATTTATTTTTTTGGTTCCTTTATATAAATATCCAGTTCTTTCATAGCTATAGCCTCCATCGGGAGCGACCCTAAATGGAATCCCGTCTATACTGATTCTTGTACTCCTAGAAGGTTTATAAACCTGTTCGTAACTGCTAATATCCTCTTCTAAAATCCCTTCATAGGTAATTGAGGCACTGGGATGATCTTGGAAGCTCTTTGTAACAGTTAATGATCCCAGTTTTATCGGAACTGGAAGGCTAGGAGGGTTTTTGACAATGTTATTTTTAAACAATCGACGGGAAACAATAGGCATAATATTAAGTGATTAATTTCAAAGATTGAATGGCCTCATCCCAGAAAAACTGACCAGGAGCAAATTCCCCCTGCGGTTCAACAAACCGTCTACCTCTCCATTCTACATAGTCGATAAACCCTAAGTCCTCCCCAATATCAAAGACGTTGAGTTGACCAATTAACTTCTGGGGTGCGGTATATTGCCCTGTCATCTCTAAAGTTTCCCCTCCTCTAATCCGGCAGCAGGAATCAGAGCAATCGATCACAATTCGCTCTCCTACTTGTCCAAAACTAAGAGGGACACCTCTATTTAAAACTTTAGATACAATCATTCCCAAGGGAACAGATACTATCAACTCACATATTACCCTGGGGATAGGCGCGTTAAATTGTACGGTTAAATTAATACTATCGGGGACGGTATTGGTCGCAAAATAGACGGTGGTATTCTCTAAATAGAATCTTTGCCCAGTCAATCTATCTGGGTTAGTAGTTTGAATGAAATTGTTTATCCCGACTCGCAAGACGGCTAAAAAAGGCAGGTCTATTTTATAGAGGGTAAAGATGGCATCAGGGGTTGTTAGCTCTATTGGGGAAGGGTTAACGCCAGGATATTTATGAAATGTTTTAGTTTGAAACAAAGGAGCTAATACCTGACTTCCTTGTGCAGACAAAATAGGAGCCGATAGATTGAATGGACTCAGGATTGTTTCAGGTAGGTTAGAATTAGAGAGGGTGAACATAAAATTAAAGACTAATAACAATATTATTGCATGAATTATCGCCAAGAATTAAAACAGACCATAGAATTGTTTGTCCCTCAAGTTGAGCAAGCATTTCTTAAAGCATTCTATTTAAAAGACCTCGACTTTGGGCGGGACTTAATGGTAGGGGAACGGACGGGTGCGATAGATTGGTACACATCCGATCTAGGATCTCTCACGGGGAACGTGATGATTTCGATGGGTTGTAGCTCCCGTTTAAATGCGGAGATCGAAAAGGCAACCGAGGCTATCTATGCCAGACACGGGATATTCTCCATTAACGAGGAGGTTGTTAGAGCGCTAGAGCTTTCAACTGCAAAGGTACAGCTAAAAGGGGAAGTTAACGCTACAACGGTGCAACAGACTTCTTCTCGGCTTTGGGTAGCAATCTCCACGTTTCAAATTGACTGTTTTATTGGGTTATGAACCTATTTTTTCATCCAATCGGCTAATCCTTCTCGGTAAGTTTTGGCGAACGCATAGCATACCGCATCGGCTAGGTTAGGCGATCGCCCGATAATGCTTTTAATATCATCTTTTTTGGTAATCATGATTGTTTTCCCGCTTTCCCACCACCGGAAGGCACAGAGTTCTTCTTTTAATTGATCGTCGGGAGGTAAGGAGATCGGGATTTGATTCTTGGGATCTAATAAGTCTCGCAGATTCCAATACCAATAAGTCCGCATATTGGCAAAGGTTAAGAGCCCACTTTTGTCCTTTAAATACTCGCCGTTTCCATCCTTCGCGGCTTCACTTCCTTTCAAGGGAATAACGTGCATTTTCATCCCCCGACAGGTATCGTGAACCGCAGCACCCACACCAATTACGTCAATTTGTACCTTTACTCCAGTGTTTGCTATGCAGGAGGCAATTTGCTGTGCGACAATATTGCTGTCTGGGGTCTGGCTTCCATCAAATTCCCTGAGTTTATCTAGCCAGTTATCCCATCGTAAGGCCAATACTGTCTTATCTATCCCACCCCGTGCCACATCCACGCCAATATGGGACATTTTTAAGACTTGAGGATAGTCAACCCATCGCTGCATTGCCAAAGTGACCCAATCCCCAGGAATAACTTGATAGGGGTCTGACTCTGGCTCGATAGCCATATCACCATAGAGAAGTTGCGATCGCAAAGGTTCAGGGAGAGATTGTAGTACCCCTCTATACCCTGAATCTCTCAGGAAGGGATTATCGTCTAGTGTCGCGCGAATAAATGTGCGGGAACGAGGTTCTAAGTCTTCATCTCCGATTCTGATCTTCTTGGGTTTGGGATAATAGAGTTTTCCTTCAACCTTTACAGGATCAAGAGAAGAAACCTCGTGGATTTCCTTGCCAATCGTGAGATAAAAACTATCAACATCTACTTCTTGGTCTTTCCCGTTCACCCCCACAAACCAACGTAACTCACCTGGTTCGGCAAGGTGTCTCCCTGTTTGAGATTCGTATTTTGGATCAAGCCAGGGAGCAAGATACCCGATAATCCATCGCCCACTTACCTGGCTAGGTGGGTTAAAAGTAAAAATTACCCTACATTTCTGATGGGGATCTGGACTTCTGCACCAACCCGTTAAAAAGAGGAATTGCTCAAGGGAGAACTCTGTCACCTCGTCTATTGCCTTGAGATCATGCTCAATCCCTCGCCAATTTTCAATATCACTTTCATGCTGTGCCGCGCCAAACTTTAGAGTTCTCCCTCCTGGTATCTTCCTCCATAGCTTTTCGTTGCTGTTGTAAGTAGCGCCACTACCCCGCAACAGTAGTCGTGATTTTTCGATAATATCCAGCAATCGAGGATACTCTCGTCGGAAAACAATTGATTTCCGGTGTTGTGTCACCGCCATAATCTGAATAATTGCGGTTTTCCCCCCACCTGCACTCCCTCCAAACCCGATAATGTCAGCAGGAGAAGACAGAGCCATTTTTTGCGGTTCACTCTTGGGTTCCCAGGGGTTCCAGTTTGCAATACTTTGCCCCACAAATCCTAACTTATCCAAGATCGAAGGATAGCCACTATGTTGTCTTTGTTTTGTCACCCATCCTCCCTGTGTAACCAATTGTGATTTTAATTTTTATACGTCCCTTTGGAGATGGTCTGGTTTCACGATATATAACAATTCTTTCCATTTTAAAACTCCGTACCTAAAACTCCATAGGAACAGTTACCCCTAAATTAATTAACCAGTTATACAACCTAGACCTATCCTTAACAAAATCATCCTCTAGTGGTTCGTTTTCCAAGTTTTCATCCCCACCCGTTGTTTCCCCTTTTGCTAACTCCTCCGCCTGTTTTAGTCTATCATTTGCTTGTTTACACAGCTTTGCCAGATCGTCTAAAGAGTAATGATTCTCAAGTCCTCCCACTTTAAATATTAAGATAGCATCCGCGATAATATCAAGTGCTAAATCTCCCGTTGTAATGGGTTCCTGGGGAAGTACCTTGGGGTCTGTTCCCTCTTCGGGATATTTATAACCTAATAATTGTTCTAGTAAACTTAAACCTGGGATTAGCTGCCCACGATAGGTGATTGGCTCCGTTGCTATAAAAAAATGATGGCGTGATTCTTGAGTTAATTGGTCAGGATCAAATTCAAAAAAATGGGCTATTTTTAAATAATGATAACGAAACCGAGGGAAAAGGTAATCATCCATTTCCTCTGGGTAAATGTGAAGCCCTGCAATGGACTTTCGTAAGTCTAAAAGATATGCAGATAGTTTCCTAGACTCTCTAATAGGCACAGGGAAAACCAAGACGAAATCCCCAGTCTGATAATTTAATCGGAAGTGTAACATTAAAGCCACTCCTCCCGACTACCTTGCCAATTAACTAACTTGATTCTATTGCCAAACAATGGCTCGAATTCACATTGTTTTAACTCCAAATATCGCCATCTTCGATCTAAGGATTCCCCTTCTTTGAAGACAAGATGAGCATCTAACTTTTCTATGGGTTCCTGTAGCTCTTGTGTCGCTTCATGGTAAATCACCTGCGTTCTAATTTTTACAGTTTGCCCAGAAAGATTAGGAGAAGCATAGATTTTCCCACCTTCTTCAACCACGATTTGAGATTGACCCGTAATCCTGTCCACTAATTCTACTGTTAGAGGCGATTTATTATCGGCGTTTGGGAAGTAATAAGCGATCGCCTCGCTATCTGGCTTAGGGA
This sequence comes from Acetobacteraceae bacterium, assembly GCA_044369385.1. Taxonomy (GTDB): domain Bacteria; phylum Pseudomonadota; class Alphaproteobacteria; order Acetobacterales; family Acetobacteraceae; genus CAMDGX01. The sequence continues at coordinate 5,078 of JBIPLY010000606.1, forward strand.
TTTTAATATCGTATTTTGAAGCATTACCAGAGAGGGATAATTGCCCACTATTCCCCGATAGCCTCGCCTCTAAGAGCGTAAAGTCTGGAAATTCGGGAGTAATTGCCCATCGTTTTTTTCTGCACAATGCCGCAACTAATGGATGACCAGCTAATTTTAATTCGATTTTTTCTTCGTCAACCTTGATGGAAGAAGGTAGCACCAAATCAGGAGGGGTGTACAACTCGCCTCCCGATTCTTTTACCCAAGCTCGGCAAACTTTACCCATTAACAGAAGCGGAGATCGCCTCCATGCTTGTGGGGTGATTTGCGCTAGCTTCGGCGCCTGTTCGTACAATAACAGGAGGATTCGCACCATCATAAAAAACGACTTGTGAAACCACGGCAATATTCCGCCCACCAACAGGGAGAATGAAGTACGTTTTTATCTCTCCTATTTTTCGCATTTTTGCGGTTCCCGAAGCTGCTGTAGTTTGAGCCACAACAATATTTCCGGGTGTGGTAGACCCACTTACATCGTAAGTAATTGTTACCCCAGGTAAGTCAGAGGTAAGGGTTAAAACGTTGGCCGATGCCGTTCCCGAAACCAAAGCAGATGCGGAAGGAACCCCATTAATCTCCTCTAAAAGTCTTGCTGCAATTACGGTGGCAGTATCTCCCGATTGTTGAACATAGGAGACAATAGCGTCGTTTGTCCCATCACTGATGCCTATCAAGTAGTCATTTCCCGTACTCCCTGCTGTGATGGTGATGGTATTTACTTGAGATACCGCACCACCAAAATCTGCCCAGGCTTCTAACACATCTTTTACTACTCCCCCTTCGGTAATTTGTTTCCGCACCTTTTTGAAGGGGATTGTCACTGTCAGGTCGGGTTGGGAAGCGGGATAGCTGATTGAGCCAATTGAAGAAGTCATGTTTTGAGATTAGATATAAATTAACAATATTATAATTATGCCTTAAAATTGAAGATAATTCTGCAAGAAAAAATACCAATAACTTTAATATAAAATGACCGCCCAATCATCCGAGACAACAAAAAAAGAAACCACCACAGAGATTGCGAACCGTTATCGGGAAGACTCTCGCGTCATGATGCAAGCGTTGGCGGAGAGTGCCGACGCAAATTCGATGCGAAATCCTCTCCCTGTAACGGGAAGAATCCAACCTTTCTCCCAGCAACAGGTCGAGAATTGCTTGGCGGACGCGATCTTAAAGCGGATAGCGTGGAGCCTTCCATCTTCGTCAACCCAAAAGATGTGGCAGTTATCCTTGGGGGATGATTTCTCTAGTAAGGTGGGTTCTAAATTAGTCCGCGATTACTATGCTTATCACGAAAGACTAAAAACTAGATCACAATTTAGAAAAGCCTTACAGTTCTCTCGTTCTCACGGCGGGACAGTTATTATTCTCAAGATTAATGACGGGAGACATTATTCCGAACCTGTTAACGAAGGCAAGATTAAATCAATTTCTGGGTTAATTGTTCGTCACCGATGGCAAGTTGCTCCTTCGGTGAGAACGGCTGCGAGTATATTTGACCTTGATGATATTGAACATTATGAAATCCTAACAATTGACCAACAAATAAAACAAAAATTACTGTTTAACGAAACAAACTCTAAGCAAGATGATCGCCTTATTCATCGGTCTCGAATCCTTCGGTTCAATGGGGCATTAATGCCTGATGATTGGATGATTTCTTACAATAATGGATGGGGGTTGAGTGTCTTTGACGAGGTTTGGAAGTATTACAAAAACTATACAAATGGACTCAATGCAGTAGGCGAATTGATTAAAACCCAATCGGTTTTACAGCATTCTTTTGAAGGGCTACGGGAACTGATGATGGCATCTGATGAAGAAAGTATTGCAGCTATTAAGCAAACCATGAAATCAATTCGATTAATGTTTGATTTATATGGCATGGTTCTCCATGACTCCCGTGAACAATTCAACTGGAACGCCCGTCCCCTCGCCGGGATGGATTCACTTGTGCAAGTACAAAAGGATGGGGTCACGGGGGCCTCTGGAATGCCTCACACGATAGTTTGGGGGGAAAGCCCTGGTGGGTTGGGGCGTGATGGCAAGGAAACCCAAATAAACTACGCTAACTCGGTAGCAGAGTACCAGGGAGAGAATTTAGATCCTAGTGCGGCTATTCTTGATCGCTATATCTTCTTGGCCAAAGACGGCCCCACAAAAGGCAAAATCCCCGACGACTATCAAAGGCAGTATCCCTCTATTTTGAGAATGACCATTGAGGATCTTCGCTCTGGACGCTTATCTGATATTCAAGCCTTAGCTTCAGGGATTCAAGCCGGATTTATTACGCCCAACGAAGCTCGGACAGTACCTTCTAACTCCGATTGGTGGCCAGAATTTAACATTGATCAAAAAGCATGGGAAGAAGCCAGGAAGAAAGCAGAAGAACAAGCAAACTCCCTCGGTGGTTTTGATCTGGGGGCGTTAGGAGGAGAGGAAGCTGCCCCACCCACCGAAGAACCTGCTCCTGTTGAAGAAGAACCTATAACTCAAATGGACAGTGCTGTTTACACCCCAATAAAACGGGTTCTTAATTGGCACGGGCTATCTATTGGGGTCACTCACGACAAAGGGGATCTTCGCTATAACAAAACAATGAAGGCAGGGTATGGGCATATTAGACGCAGCTACGGACACGCGGAGGACGCGAAAGCAATCGACGTTTACATCAAAAACCCGAACTCACCAAGTCTCTGGAAGGTTCGGCAACTTAACACAGCAACAGGGGAGATTGACGAAACAAAGTATTTTTTGGGTTTTGATTCCCCAAAAGAAGTGCGCGATTGCTATTACTACCATGCCGGATTAGATCGTTTTGGGGGAGTAGAGAAGTGCGATCCTACGGAGTTAAACCAATATCGCCAAGATGTAGAAGACTCAGAGGAAGTTGACGAAGTTTATCAAGGAAAGATATTAACAGATATAGCAAATAGAATCAATGTCCAAGCTCAATTAGATTAGTTTAAAATTAATTAGTTTCTGAATACAAATTAGCCAACCTATTTTATTTTACTAGGGTTGACTAAGTTGTCTAAACCGTCACAAGAAATCTTTGTCAGTTCCAGATTTACGGGCTACGTAAATCTATGTATGAGTTAAGGTAACTCGGTAACAATTGGCACTTGGATGACACTACCAAAACTAATCGTTGTCCCGTGTTTTTAGATAGATTTAGCGATCGCCACTTATCAAGATTTGCGACTTAGTAGCTATCTTCTCAACATAGAATCCACTCGGAAGGATAACTCGGCAATTTGATCAATTTGTCGAGGGGTCAATTTTACGGCTTTCTCCGCCTCTAATGCTTCGTTGCATACTTCTATCATCTTCTCTACAAACTCACGCTGCCACGGGCTTAGTTTTGCCCTCTCAATTGATTCTAGTTGGTTGAGTACCTCCTGGGTTTTCTCAACTCCCTGTGGACGAGGTATCCACCGCACAAATTGGTCACAATCCAAGCAGACCAGTTTCTTGTAATAAGGGGGTTTGGTTTTCTGCTCTTCCAGGTTTAGAGATCCACAATGCGGACACGGTGGATTTGATGAGATTAGAGACGGGGGCATGATTTTATTTTTGATTGTGGGACACCCCGGAAAGATTCTTTCTCTCTGGGTTTTCATTATAGCAAAATCCGGCCCCTCCCTCCCTCAAAAAAAAATCCGCCATTATATCTACTGGAGAAGAGTGTTCTTCTTTAAAGGCTACACACTCATTTTAGTGACCCTGTATATTTGTCTTTCCAAAATATAACCTTAACCTGTGATCACACTGAATTTGATCACACTGAATTTTGATCACAGTGTTTTGTATTAATCTTCTATTATGTTTTGGTGTGACAGCCATTATCTCGTTGTTTGTATCATAGCTTGATACCATTTTAAGAATTCCTTTATAATGGCTAGATAAAGCCCCCCATAAAGATTACAGCAATTTTTTGAATGTTTTACTAAATAACCAAGTAGCTATATGGTTATAACGCTATGTAGTTACTGAGTTGTATTGGGGTATGGGTATATAGCAACTGTTGTGTCCGATCACACTGAATTTTTAAGGGCAAAAAAATCTCACATCACCAAACAATTTATTTTGATATGACCTGTCAAACCAAAAAAATTGGAGTCAACCTTGAGGGAGAAGTGAGATCGGGCGAAGGTAGCTCAGGGTAAATTTGGACAGATTTTGAATAAAGATCAGGTAGTCGGGAATGGTAAAACCAGACTATTTGCATCTCCCTTTTTGAGAATCCCTGGAATATTTCTTTAAAACCCCGTCCTTTTATATGGATGACTCAGTATCCAATGTAGAACGATATAATAGCCTCACAATGGCTTGATGTGTAAGGATTTGGCATAAGGATACCCAGGCCCACTGAAACGGTCTGCCTCCCGTCTATTCACTAAGAAATCAATGAAATAAAAAAGGTGTGATTTTCTTGTATAGAAATTATTTTACAAAGTCCCGTTGATCTATAAGAATCCAACCTTAAAATTATAGTGATAACTTCTGATCAGAAGGGTTTTATCATGCCAATTCCTGTTAGTTTTTTCAAGATTACAAGAGCCGGGAAGGATTACGCCTTCAAGCCTGAGGACATCTCGTTCGGGGACGACGAAACTCTTGAGGTTAAATTAAATCAAGGGGGAGATATAGCGGTTATCCCTCTTGTAAAGAAATCCGTGACGCTAACAATTCAGGGTGCTGTTGACGATGATCTTGATACGTTTGAATCCGAAAGAACCCAAAACGTCCAAAAATTAATCGACAATCAGCCAGTCGGTGCGAACATGGCTTTTGCAAACTATATTATTTATAGTGCTTACTTGCGAAAAGTGACACCCACTGCCCCAATTACCGTGTCAGGGAAAACCTTGTTTGACACGATTGAGCTAGAGTTTGCTTCCCGTGTTTACATTTAATTTTATACTATCTAAGTCAATCAAGGCTTAGGTAGTAACCCCTAAGATTTATGTATAAAAGATGACATCTGTACTTTATGGACAAAATTAAGATTCGATGCTCCGCCAACAGAAATCCAGGTGAAGTTAGCGATCGCCCAAGCACATTTTGATATTGGTAGAAGTAAACTTAATTAAGCAAAAACAAAGTATAATAGACCTATTAGCATTAAAAACGAAAATCAATTATGAAAGCCAAAAAAACTGCTGTTGAAGGACAAAAGAAAATTAAAACCGTTCCTCCTGCTGTTGTATCCGAAGATGAGGATGCTTTAGGGGAAGGGGAGACATTGCAGGAATTTGATAAAAGAATGGCTAAGAAATATCCAAAAAAAAGCTATGACGATTTGACAGAAGAGGAAAAACGAGAACGTGCCAAACGTTTTGTAGCTCAAGGGCCGGAAGACTGGTAAACCCCGACCTGCACCCGTACAGAAAGACTCGGTAAATCTATTCTCAAAAACAATGGTCACTACCTTAAACCGTCAAAATCCCCCTAGCTTTGATGCTGCCCCAACAGAAGTGCAGATGAAACTTGGTATTTCTCAAGTCTTGTCGATGCCATTTGCCTACAACTCTCCGGTTATCGTTCTGGATTTTGAAGTAGGCAACAAAAACATCATCAAAGGACGGTTTAAGGACGCCATTAGATCCCGTGTTTTTGAGTTTGAAATCGGGGATTCCATTACCTTCAAACCGTTTATCTGGAAACGAACGGACAGCCTCGACGTTGACCCCGTGGCGTGGGAAGACTACTCAAAGGGGTATTGCTACCGATTCGATGTAGCTAAGACCGTTAGGAAGGAAAAACCTAAGTGTGGCAATACTTCCTACAACTGTGGCAAAGCCTGTATTGGGTTGAATAAGAATTGCAAATCAGATTTACCGGATAAACCCTCCCAAGAAAAAGTCGATAAACTCAGAGCCGCAGCAGGGAAATTTAAAGCTGTTCAGGATGACCCAACCAAGAAGCAAGAAGATAATAAATTAACTCCAAAGCCACCGGAAACAAAACCGACACTAGCGAACGAAGATAAAATGCGCGATACACTAAAGAAAGCTATCGCGGAAAATGAGTTGAATAAAAGTTTAGCAGAAACAGCTTATCAAAAATACCACCAGTATCAAAACGGACTAAAAAATGAAGCAGAAGGTTTATCATCTCGGTCTATCGCTAATTTATATCAAATCCCCCACGCCACTGCTGTAGCTAGAATTAACGGACTTAGAGAAGCTGTTGGACTAGGAGGGTCTAATGCTGTATCTGTTGACAAAGAATTAGGGGGAAGAATTAACGACCTTTTAAATAATGGGAAACAAATTAAAATTAATTTGTCAGGCGGTCAACTAAAAGATCAGAAAAAAGAACCAAGTCAAACAACAATTAATGCTGACAAAAAATGGTCTGACTTTTTAGAATCTAAAAATGTTACAGAGAAAGGACTTAGAAAACTAGACCCTGAGACTAGAAAGAAAATTACAGAAGAATTTGAAAATACTCGGATTGAAGAAAGGGCTCAGGAGTCAAGAAAAAGGAAAGGTCTATCACTACCTGAAGACCCCAAACCATCCCCAGATTCAACAGGGGTTAAGGGTGCGGGGGGTAAATCGGTTGATCAACAATATAAGGATATTATTGCCAGTTCTAAAGATCCAAAGGGAACAGAGGAAGCTATAGCAGAGGCTTTATCCGGCACTTTGGATTACAAAAAACAAACCTATGAGCGATATTTAGCAGCACAGGCAAGTGGAACAGTCCCGCCAGGATATGAAAAGCGTTATCAGGAACATATTGATCAATATAAACCCGTTATTGAAGCGGAGCAATTCTTTAACGAGAGAAGACAGAAGGCGGTCAATGGCGACTTTGAAACAGAAGCCGAAGTAATGGCTTATATGGGGTCATTGAAAGGGAAATATAAAAACAGTTATGAATTTTACGACAGCCCAGAATATACCGAAAAAAGAAGTAAAATAGAATCAATAATTAAGAATAATTACGAACTTCCCCCACCTTTATCTGGCAATATCCCGCGCAGTGAATTAAAGAAAACTTTAAGCCCAGGGGATAAATTGTTGGTGAAAGAAAACACCTATGGCTCTATGGGGAGTTCGGGAAATAATAATATTCCTACTGGGTACAACATCAGGGAAGGGGGAGAAGTAACCAAGGTTGCTGTCACGAATGTTGTGGCTAAAAAGCAATATAGCGGTCAACAAAACGCATTTGAGTCTAAGACTCCAATGAAAGACATTACTCATGTCATCCGAGATGGTAAACGTTACAAAGTAGATGATTCTGATAGTTCCCCCAACGACTTAAAGCCTGATGCCCCCCAATCCCAGAAAGCAGTAAAACAAAAGTCAGTAAAACAGAAAACAATAAAAGTTCAGGAGGTGCGATCGCCACAAGAATCCCCATTAGTCCCGAAAGAGGAAATCGTCAAAGAGACTCCTAAATTAATAGGAGATGGAACCCACGACGGAACCCCTAAAAACGCACAAGAATACTACGAGGCGATGGTTAAAAAAGGGGAAAACATTACTATAGAGGAGGCTGAGAAAATCATTAAATCAGTCAAAAGATGGATCACAGACTCCGATGAGGTCAGAGACGATCAAAAAGATGGGAGGCCAAATAAAAACGAGGAAAATATCAATAGGTTCATGAAAAGCATGACACCCTATGATGGGGATGTAAGTAGAGGGATTCTTTTTAATAGTAGAGAAGAAGTTGAGACGTGGTTAAAAGGGGATGAAAACGGCGTTTTAGACAACCAAAAAGCTCATGCTTCATGGACTTCTGATGACAAAGTAGCTTATGATTTTTCAAAAGCTAGCTACAAAGAAAATCCATCTTTGTCTCAATATGTAGAAGGAGCTTATCCTGTTATTATCAAGGCAAAAAACAAGACGGGGGTATCAATTAAGGATGTAGGACTAAAGCCTCAAGAATCGGAAGTTATTGTTTCAAAAGATGCCAAGCACAAAGTTAAGAGTGTTACTGAGAAAAATGGCATATTCTATGTAGAAACCGAAGAAATTTAATCAAGGACAAATTTATTTTCTGTTCGTCCAAAGTAAAAATGATATAATTTAATAATAATTGCCTCTCGCGGTGTTTACGCACTACGAGAGGCTTGTAAACCAACACTTTCAAGGAGATGGTTCACTATGTCAGACATTATACGATCAATTCGTGCCGAAATGGTATTAGGCAACAGAAGTATTGATTGCTATTTGTTCCCAGATGGGGAGAAACGGATCGGAATTGGTTTAGTGTGCGTGATATAATTAATTGAGTTTAGGCTGATTTTTTATCAGAAAAGCTAAACTTTCTAAAAGGCTAGAATGCCTACCGTGTAAGGGTTTCTACAGTTCGCACAAAAGCAGAAAAACAGGACTCTAAAAGGCTAGAATGCCTACTGTGTAAGGGTTTCTACAGTTCGCACAACCAAAAGAAAGACAATCAAGAAACCCGCAGAATAATATCCTTCGCGGTGCTATCAACACCCAAGGATCTGTAAACCTCCATCTATTAAACAAAAGGTTCACCATGTCAGACATTATACGATCAGTCCGTGCTGAATTAACTCTAGGGAATAGAACTATTGACTGTTATCTGTTCCCGAATGGAGAGAAACGGATCGGAATTGTTGGGGCCGGAATTGCAATCGGTCGGGGGAAAGATTTCTTGGGGCGTTTATTAAAAAGTGAATCAGAAGTTCTTAAGTCTTTGCTAGGGCTTGGTTTTTCTGGTACGACTCAGGACTCTGAAATAAAGAAAGCTAGAGGGACAACCCGAAGCAAGACCATCTCATCCAGAGACTTTACGAAGTTAATCACATGGGATGCGGTAGTTAACAATAATCAAGATTCCATTATTTTGTTGGCTGCGTTTGCCGAGACGGGGTTGGATGACATATTGGAAAAAGTCTTCACCCGGCAATCGTTGGACTTTCTGTTGGAGAAAATAGTCCACTATAGTAAATGGACTATGGAAGACTTACAAGAAGCCCTCGATGCAAATAACGATGATTGGAGAGTGATCAGGGAACAAGAGCAGTTTTTATTAGAGGGCTAAACATCAAATTTGTTTAACAGGTTAGTATGGGATATATGCTACTCTTAACCCCATGCTAACTCTAAAATTCGTTGCTAACGGCTCCAAAGATTGGTAAACTAAGAAGATTAGCAAATTAAATTAATTCATATTATGATTACAACTCCCGTCATCAAAGCAAACCAATCTAACGCGGCTCCCACCGAAGTTCAGATGAAGTTAGCGATCGCGCAAGTCCTATCACTTCCATTTGCCTACAACTCCCCCGTAATTGTCCTAGATTTTGAGGTAGGTAACGGGAATGTGATCAAGGGTAGATTTAAGGATGCTTCCCGACTCCGTATATTTGAATTTGAGATTGATGACTTCATAAATTTTAAGCCATTTACCTGGAAAAGAATAGACAGCGCGGATATCGATCCAGTGGTGTGGGAAGAATTTTCTAAAGGGTACACCTATCGGTATGACGCAGTTAAAACCAAGAGGAAGGAAAAACCTAAGTGTGGCAATACCTCCTATAACTGCGGGAAGGCTTGTATTAGCTTAAATAAGAACTGCAAGTCAGACCCCCCTGATAAACCTTCCCAGGAAAAGCTGGACAAAGTTAAAGCTATGGCGGGAGGGTTTAAGGAGGCTCAGGATGATCCGGCTAAGAGACAGGAGAATAACAAGCTGACACCGAAACCAGCAGGAAAGTGGGATGATGCTGCTTCTCGGTTGGGGGCGGATCAAGTCTTGTCTTCAGGAATAGCAGAAGCAGACCCCAGTAAAATCCAGGTTGACCCCAAAAGATTTCAATACAAGATCATTGGCGAACAAACCAAGTCGGGAGAAGTCGGGAGTTTGTCGGGAGTTAAAACGTGGGATTCTAACCTGGGTGGCATCCTTCAAGTTTGGCAAGATCCCAAAGATGGCGGTGTTTATGTCGTGAACGGTCACAACCGACTTGCATTAGCTAAAAAACTAAATGCTGAATCTGTCACTGTAAAATTAATTGATGCTAAATCTCCAGAAGAAGCCCGTGCTATTGGTGCGTTAACAAATATCGCAGAAGGTCGAGGCAATGCTCAGGATGCAGCTAAATTCTTTAGAGATTCTGGTTTAACAAAACAAGACCTAGAGAAAAAAGGCGTACCCATGAGGGAGAAAATAGCTGAGGACGGGCTGGCTTTAGCTAGTCTAAGTGACTCTCTATTTAATAGAGTGGTACAGGGTCAAATCCCCGAACAAAGGGCTGTTGTAATTGGTTCTAAAATTAAAGATCACCGCCAACAACAAGACTTACTAGAGTTAGTGGAAAAAGAAGAGAAAAAAGGCAAAAAGATCACTAATGACACCATAGAGGAATTGTCTGATATGGTAACAAATGCCCCAACAGTAACCGAATCTCAGGGTGGCTTATTTGATTTGTTGGGATTTTCCCCTGAATCTCGCTCTTTGGCTATTGAAAAAGCCCAGATTCAATCTGCTATAAAAAGACAGTTGCAAAGGGAAAAGCGTTTATTCTCAACTGTTGGGAAGTCAAAAGCTGCCTCAGATTTAGCCAAAGCAGGAAATAAAATCAACGTAGAGGAGTCAAGTGAAATTGCTGATATTGCAGAAAAAGCACTAGGGGCATTTGATCAAGAAAAAATGCTAACAGGAAAAGTTTCGACACTTTTGAATCAAGCAGCAGAAAAATTAGCCAATAATCAAAAAGGTTCTGCTAAAATAATAAAAGAAGTATATGAACAGGTACTAGATGAACTACAAAAAACTTACCGATTTGGAAAAAAACCGAGTTCTTGATGAGGTTGTAGCGTATAATCGTCTACTTGAAGACAAGAATCGGTTAGCTACCCAAAAGACAGAAAACAGTCAAAAGTCAAAACAATATTAAAAGAGGGTTTTGAGGGTGCAGAGGGTAACTGAAACGGTAAGATGGAGGAGGTGTTAAAGCCTTCCTTTTTTATATTAAAATTAGGATATATTTTACTTTTAACCCTATGCTATCCCTAAAATTCGTTGCTAACCAAGTCCAAAATTACCTCAATAAATTAATCAGAAAGTTTCAGAACCTCACACCTGAACTGCATAAAGTCGGGCAGTTTATGGTGGCATCAACCGACGAGAACTTTCAAAAGGAACAGAGTCCTTACGGGGAGAAATGGGAACACCTAGCCCCATCAACCCTTAAATACAAGGCTAGTCGGGGTTTTATTATGCAAATACTACAACGCCAAGGATTGTTGCGATCTTCTATTCGATATCGGATTGAAAAAGGAAGGGTTGAGGTAGGGACTCCATTGCCCTATGGCTCCTATTTACAAAAAGGCACTAAGAAAATGCCTAAACGTCAATTTTTAGGAGTAAGCCAACGGAATCGTCAGGAGATTATTGCTATTCTAAAGGGATCTCTTCGTTAATCTCGACAAGATTATCAACAAGACCTGGGTTAATTTCTTGGGGGATTCCTTCCTCGATGATTTTCAAAGTTTCCTTAGTCCAGGTGAGGATCAGTCTTTCCGTTTCCGATTGATCCTCAGAAATTAACGAAGCGATAATCAACAGTTCTATAAAATCCGTCCGCCGCTCCCCCATTAAAATCCGTCGAATTGTCTGCCAATCCCACCCACTTTTCTCGCTAAATTCCATCATTCCAAGATTTGCATTTATAAGATCTCGTCGAATTGACCGACCGAGAGCGCGATAGGGAGCCAATGCACCAGATCCTAACGTTTTCTTAGAAGGGTACTCTCTTTTTGTAATAGTCATTATTTATATCTAAATCATTGATTTAATTTTAGTCTATTTTCTTGTATAGAAATTATTTTTTTGCACCCTCTTTAAATGACTGATAGGGTGCGTTATTCTTTAAAAAGAATTATTTGTTTTTTGTATTGAGAAATGGTTGAAATCAGGCTCGATGCTCCAACTAAATTTAGGGTAATAAGAACTGAGGATGGTCGTCTCCATTGTGAGGGGTCTTTTTGTTGTGACGGGGTGTTGGAGTATCGTCAGCCTGATGGCTCCATAGTCCACGAACTCAGGAGACCGGAAACCAATGCAGAACTGGCCACAGTAGAGAGTTTCAAACTCCTCCCCCTGGTGATAGAACATCCCTATGTTGGACTTCTTAATAGCGAAAGCTACAAGGATTACACGGTAGGGATGACTGATTCTTCTGCTTATTATGACAAGACTGAAGGGGTGATCAAAGGCTTGGTGTCGTTTTTTGATGCTAAGGCGATCGCCCTAATTGATGCAAGGGAAAAGGAACAACTATCTGCTGGATATACCTGCGACATCAAGCAAGGGGAAGGGGTGTGGAATGGGCAACACTATGACAGGGAACAGATTAATGTCCGTGCCAACCATTTGGCTTTGACGAGCCGAGGAAGGGCAGGGGGAGATGTTCGCCTCCGATTAGATAGTGCTGCGGGGATTGGGCAAGCTGTCGCAGGGCAAGCTGTCGCAGGGCAAGTCATCGAAAACCCTAGCAACCCTAACAAAACCAATGATAATGGAGATAATGAACAGCGTATGGCAATAGTTAGATGCGATGGAGTTGAGTATTCAGGAATCCCTGAATCTTTCGCTTCCATTAGCGGTACTCGATTCCGTGAATTGAAAGAATTAAAGGAACGCCACGATTCGCTTGTTACACGGTTTGATACTACGAGTCGGGAGAACCGGAAGCTAGAAGCCGCACGGGAAAATTACCAGTTCCGGTTAGATAACCTAGAGATCATCGTAGACAATGCCGATAATGTCCTTGGTGAATTAGGTTATTACCGGAATGACATGGGGCAGTACGTCCGCGTTGATGGAGGCAAAAAGAAAATGATGCCTCCCGTTCCCGAAGATGAAGAAATGATGGAAGAGGAGGACAATGAAGAAGAAGAAATGATGGAAGAATGGGATGTTGCAGAGGAAGAAGAAACTATGACTTCCAGAAAGAAAAAAAAGTCCAAGCCTCGTGTTGATAGCAACGACGAAGATGAGAGTGCTTGTCGGGGTGATTCGGTCGGGGATCTTTTGGCGATATGGAAGGAAGCCGACAGTTTGTTGCCAGGGTTCTCTGACGCTCGGTTTGATAGTAGCTTCTCTACTAGCGACATCAAACGCACTTTGTTAGCTGAAATCGAACCCAATATGGATTTGACGTTTCGATCCGATTCTTATGTAGACGGGGTTTTTGCCTACGTTCAGGAGAATTACGATTCTTCCCCCACCGATCCAGGTGATAAAGAAGAAGGGGATGACGAGGAGAAAGACGATGGAGACGATGGAGACTCAGAGGAGTTCTCCCATCGCCTTGATTCGATACTCAAAAGACCTGCTCAATCTACCTACGGAGATGAACTCACCGAAGGGGAAAGACGACGGGTGCATGCCTATAAGCAGCCTTTAACGATAGGAAAAACACGCATGGGGGTTACTAGATAATGCGGTACAACTACAATCTTCAATTTGATCGGGCGACTCCTGGCATGGGCGAGGGATCTATTAATTTTCCGAGAGTCAAAGCCCTTGTTTCTGTAAAGAATGCTGTTAAAGAGGTTTGGACTCTGGCGATTCCTGCCTCCCCTACTTCTAGCACTGTATATACCGTCAGGTTAAACAACGGACTAGGCACGGCACGTTTTACAACCGACGCTAGTGCCACTCAAGCGGAACTGCAAGCTGGTTTATTGAATGCAATCCGAGTAAACCCTGCTTTTGGGCGACGGGGGATTGCAAGTGTTAGTGGGAATAACGTGCTATTCACGGCACTGGAATATGGTATCGAGAACATCCTGGTAGTTACTGGTGCTAGTTTAACGGCAACTGTAACCACGGCGATGATTATTCCTCTCCCCGTACCATTCGGTCGGTTTGTTGCCAGAGCAAACACCGAAACCGACCCCAAAGTTGCAGGACTTCCTACTGCTACCACTGACGTAATCCTAGGGATTACTCGAATCGTCAAAGACATCGAGATGCAACCTTTGATTTATCAAGGTGCAAACTATAGTGGGACAACTTACCCCTATCAGGATGTGATGGACGTGGTTGACCGGACGGGGGAATCGTCAGGGATCTGGGTTGAATGTGTTGAGACGGATATCACAATCAATGATGCCGTCTACGTCTCTATTGCTGCGGGACACGAGGGGAAAGCAACAAAAGTGACAAGTGGTACAATTAATATCTCCGCGAAGGCTGAGTTCAAATGTTCCCCTGTGGTCACTAGCACTGGCGCGGTGTGCGTTTTAATCGGCTTCAATGTTCCTTAATATAGAAAGAACTTAAACTATGATGAACTTTTCCGGGACTACAAGGTTGGATGCTGATGAAATCGGGACGTTCTTTGGCACCCTGATGGACTTAGAAGCTCAAGTAGATAAGGAGTTCGATCTTGCGGACTATCCTTTCGCTGCTGGAGTCATTTGCCCTCTCAACATCCAAAACAAGCCCTGGGCAAAAACCTGGGGATATCGGTGGCTCCGTCACGTCGGGCAGTTCAAATTAATCCGAAACTACACCACAGACCTTCCCGAAGTGGAACTGGTCTATGGCGAGATGAAGATGCCGATCCATAAATGGGGACAAGGTTATAGCGTTTCCGAGGATGATATCGCGGCTGTCAGTCGAATGGGCGAGAGCATTGAGGAGGACAAAATCTGGACAATTCAAGAAGCCGCACAACAAAAAATCAATCAGTTGGTGGCAAACGGAGATTTAGAAACAGGGATGCCAGGGTTTCTAAATCACCCCCAAGCCCTGCGGTCTTATGCTCCCTTCCCTTTAAACGGGTCTGCAACATCACAGCAAAAGCTGAGTGTGTTAAATGATTGTGTTAATGCTCCGACTCGGTTGACCAATAACCGAGAGAAGCCTGACACTTTGCTGATGGATTCGGAAACTTACGAACACCTCTCCTCGGATATCATTCAAATTGGTACATCTGCCTTAGATCGCACGGTGTTAGAACACTTCTTAAAAGTCAACTCCAACATCAAAGAAGTCGGCGTGGTGTCCGAGATGGCTCCCGAATATTTAGAGTCGATTGGTTTGGCTCCTACCCGCTTTATTCAGGCTTTCCGTCGAGATCCCAAAAAAGTCTCTGCTAAGATTTATCAACCATTAAAGTGGACTGATACTCGTCCCATTGGTGTTGATTCTTTCTGGCGTGGTGCCAAGTTTAAGTTTGGGGGAATTGACCTCAAACGCCCATTCTCCATGCACATTGTAGTATTACCCGAATAAAAATGTCTAAAACTATCATCTTTGACCCAAAGCTAAATCCTCACAATCCACGCATTCCCTATGGAATATCAGTGGAGGCTATCACTTCGCCGATTCGTTTTTCCCGTCCTATTACTCGTGGGGGAACCAAAAAAACCTCGTTGGATGCGGTGGAAACACGGGGGAGTTGGATTCTGCCTGGGACTAATTTGGAGCTTCCCGACGAGGACTATGACTATATTGTTCGGCATCCCCTCGGATTGCAGCTTGTTAATTGCGGAGCATTCAGAGTAATCTCTCCCACCCTAGAGGAAGGGAAGTTTCCTACTGAAACAACCCTCGATTATATTGAAAAAGATGCCCTGGATCTAATTCGCAATTCTAGTGATATTGATTGGTTAGAACGATCCGAGAAAAGAGAAGATCGTCCCGCCATTTCTAAGGCAATAGCGGAGCAAGTCAAGAATATCAAATCGGTTAATACTATGAACATCCGTGGGTAATAAATGGTTCTCCCTTCCGATTTTTTAGCGGTTTATCCTCAGTTCGCTGTAGTCGAATCTTCTGTGATTCAATACAGTTTAAACTTTGCCGAGAATAATTACTGTGCTGGTTGGGCAGATCCCAAGAGAACGGATGGAATTATGTTGATTGCTGCCCATCGAATCAGCATTGATTGGTTTCAACAGGCGGATATTGCCTCTAGTGTCACGGGAATCGCATCCGGGCCAGGAAGTTCTACCCCTTCTGGCTCCGAGAATGATTGGTCTTTGACAACTTACGGGAGGCAATACATCCACCTCCGCAATACTATCTTCACTCCCCCTATTTTAGTTTTATGAAAGTACAGTTCCCTGATTTCACCGTTGATAATGGTCGAGTTACTTCTGCTGGAATAGCGGCTCCTGCCTCGCCAGAACTGCAAGCAATGGCAGCAATTTATGTTGAGTTACAGGAAATCAATAAGAAGTTAGACAAGCCAGACCACCCACAGGCTGCTTATACTCCCAAAGAGAAGAAATGAGTCAATCCTTTGTTGAGCAAATGATAGCCCTAAGAGACCGGATCTCCCCTCTCGCGGGGGGATTTGGCAATCCCAATATTCGAAGCCTTGTCGTTCGCACAAGATTGGGCAATGATTACGAATATCTGGAGATTACCCCATCTCCGGTTATTCAAGATCAATTCCCAAGTAAGGAAGGGATTGAAAATCTAAGCTCAGTGGAGGGAATAACTAAATCCTATTCCGTCAAAGGGATTTCACGGCGTTATTTAGAAGAACAATTGAAGGGTGAGGGGGTTGACTATATTGTCGGAGCAGACACCACATTTTACCCTCCCGATGGAGTTGTTTGTAACTTAGTCTCACTAACTAAAAATATCGTGACGTGGGACATGGAGTTAGTTGAGAAGATTAGCTCACAAGGTTTTTACTTGTGATCAACTCACAAGGTTTTTACTTGTGATTAACTCACAAGGTTTCTATTTATAAAAGGTAAAATCATGTTAAAAACAAAACCAAGTTCTTTGTTCCGTGTTGACGAAGATGAAGTATTAGTTGGGGATGGTGGCGGAGGTACTGCACCAACCGAAGCTCAAATGAGGTTACTTATTGCCCAAACCTTGTCAATGGATTTTGTTTACAACGCCCCAGTTGTTGTGCTTAAATTTGATGTTGCCGAGAATGGCAATATTACCGGAGTATTTAAAGATGCGGCACGTCCACGGGTGTTTTCCTTTACCCTAGATGGGGAGTCCGTAGCCTATAAGCCTTATAAACCTGGCAAAATGGACAGCTTAGAATCAGAGGAAGATGTCCAAGAATGGGAGGCATTTTCAGCAGGGTATGGCTTCCGTGTTGATGCGGGAGTAGGTGGCAAAAAAAAGCCTCAATGCGTTAAGCCAACAGCTTACAATTGTGGTGCAGCTTGCATCAACATCATGAAAACCTGCAAAATCAAAACCAATGATCCCACAATAAAAGACAGGCTTAAAAAGTTAGAAGGAATTGGGAAAGATTACGCGAAAACAGCAAAAACGACTGTAGAAAAGCCCCAAACCAAGCCTAAAGCAGAGAGTAAAAAGCCTACTGGTCAAAAATTGGCAACAAAGAAAACGGCAGAACCAGAAGCCAAGATCGAGCCAAAGCCCGAAGTTAAACCCAAAGCTAAATCTAGTCCTAAATCCAAGGCAAATCCATTTTATAGTGACGAACCAATAAAGGATTATGACACCTTTAAAAAGGAAATCCCTAAAGAACTGGCTAGAGTTAATTTTGAGTATAATATGGACGGGTTAATCCCTATTCCAAAAATGAGAGAGGAATTAAAGGGGAGAGTAAAGGCGGAGGACTTTGACAAGTGGATGCTACAGTCTCAAGCCGATAATGATAATATTCGACTCGGCGAAGGACAGGTGCAAATGCCAGGGGGGATAAAAACCGAACTAGGAAACCACAGGGATAACATTCAATTTTTTGATAAAGAAGCTATGAAGAAGGCTAGGACTGAAACGAAAAGAAAACCCAGTCAAATAACAGATCCGAAAGAATTTGAAGACGTGGCAATGAAGTCCTTAAACGATCTTGATAAGGACGGGAAATACGACAATCTTATTCCTATTCACGAACTAAGAAAAACTCTTGGCGACAAAGTAAGCCGAGGGGATTTCAACAATTTATTGATGGAGATGCAGACAAATGACAAAGTTCAATTAATTGGGGGTCAAATGACAGATGCCACCCCAAAAAAAATAGAGGACTCTGTCACATCAGAGATGGGTGCAATGCGTTTTTATGTCAAGATTCTAAAGGATTAAACAATATCAAATAACTACAATCTGAAAGTATCAGAAGATATAACGGCAGAAACCTATAGAAATCCTTAATTAAGTTATAGGCAAAAAGGAACAGAAAACATGAGTATAGAGACTAAAACAGCCCCAACAAAAGTACAAATGCAAGCAGCGATCGCCCAGACTCTTGCCCTCCCTTTTGCCTATAACGCCCCAGTGGACGTGTTGGACTTTAAGGTAGATGACACGGGTAAAATATCAGGGCGATTCAAGGATTCTGCCCGTCCGAGGGTGTTTGATTTTGAGTTAGATGGAAATACCGTTAACTTCAAACCTTATACCCCAGGACGGATGGATTCGGGCGATGCAGTAGAACAATGGGAGGAGTTCTCATTAGGCTATTCCTTCCGTTTTGATGCCAAGGCTAAAACGGCTAAAGCAAAAGGCAAGGCAGGAGACAAAAAGAAACCCCAATGCGTTAAACCCACCGCATACAATTGCGGGAAAGCCTGTATAAATATTAATAATAATTGTAAATCAAACCCCGATGACGCTCAGTCAAAGGATCGTTTAGAGAAATTGAAAGCTGCTGGTATTGATTACGCTAAAGAAGCCAAGAAATCCAATCCTAAATCAACTACAAAAACCAAGAAAGAGGTAGAAAAACCACCAGAAATAGATAAAATCCCAGAAACAATAAAGGAAATTCCCCCTAGCAAAAAAGGGAAAGAATCTGACTTTGAAGAAGGGAAGAAAGCTGCTAAAATAGCTGTAAAGAGTGAAGATCAAACAGAAACCCTTAAAGAACCTGAAAACGAACCCAAGCCTCTTAATTTAGTAGGGAAGGGGGATCATGAGTCCGTTCCTGGCGACGCATACGGGTACTTTGAAGCAATGAAAGCATCGGGTAATCCCATCTCTTATGACGATGCTATAAAGATTACCGGAGCCGTTAAAGAGTGGACAGAGGATGCCTCTTATATTAGAGAATCTCAAAAAGCAGGGAAATACAGCCTCGTTGCCGACCGGATCACTGATTACGTCAAGAGTTCAACGCCATTCAAAGGTGAAATCTACCGAGGTATCTCCTTTGGATCAACAGAAGAAGCACTGGAGTGGGCAAAAGGAGACAAAGACGGAATATTGGACAATCAAAATGCCCACGCATCTTGGACTTCTAATTGGGATAAAGCGAGAGAATTTGCTGTTGACAATGCGTTCGATGAGACATCACAACCTATCATTATCAAAACAATTAATAAATCAGGTGCCTCTATCAAAAATTTAAGCACCTTTGATACGGAAGATGAAGTGGTGGTCATCAAAGACACTCGCCATCGGGTTAAAAAGGTTGTGTACGAAGATGGTGTTTTGATCGTTGAGACAGAAGAAGTTTCTCCTAACAAGGAAAAGAAAACGCCTGAACCATCACCAGAAATAACTAAAACCCAAAAAGAATCCGAGGAAAAGGCGGTTAAACAACCCGAAGAAAAACCTAAAAACCTTAATTTAGTAGGGAAGGGCGACCACGAATCCATGCCCTCAACCCCCGATGAGTATCGTGAAGCACTGGAAAAAGCAGGGGTAAATATTTCTAAGAAGGAGGCAGCAGCCACCACTACAGCCATCTATAAATGGACAAGGGATGCCACTGACATCCGAGTTGATCAAAAAGCAGGGGAAGAAAACGAGGATGCCAATCGGATTTCTAATTATGTCAGGAACTCAACCCCATACGAAGGCGAAGTTTACCGAGGGATTCATTTTGCAACCAAAGAGGAGGCTTTAAACTGGACTAAAGGCGACAAGGATGGGGTGCTAGATAATCAAGGTGCTCACGCCTCTTGGTCATCTAGCCTTAAAACAGCAAAGAATTTTTCGGACGATTTCTTTATTGAGGAAAAAAGGTATCCCGTCGTCATTAAAACCATTAATAAATCAGGTGTGTCTATTAGGAATTTGAGCAGGATCAAAGAAGAAGACGAAGTTATGGTGCTAAAAGACACTCGCCATCGAGTTAAAAGTGTCAAGGAAGAAAACGGACGGATTATTGTTGAAGCTGAGGAAGTATAGGAGATTTAACCATGAGTTCAACGACTAGAAAAGATGCCACGCCAACCGAGCCACAGATGAAGTTGGCGATCGCCCAAACTCTGTCTCAACCATTTGCCTATAATGCTCCGGTGGTGATGTTGGATTTTTCGGTAAACGATCAAGGGGAGTTTGAAGGCAAATTCAAGGATGCAACCCGTCCCCGTATTTTTTCATTTAATATCAAAGGGCAATCAGTCACTTTTAAACCTTACACCCCAGGACGGATGGATAGCGTAGATGACTGGGAGGAATTCTCTAGTGGCTACTCCTATCGGGTAGATGCGGGGATAGGAGACAAAAAGAAACCACAGTGTGTTAAGCCAACAGCTTATAACTGCGGGAAAGCCTGTATTAACATCATGAAAAGCTGCAAGATTAAAACTGATGATCCCACAATAAAAGATAGGCTTAAAAAGTTAGAGGGAATTGGGAAAAATTATGCAAAAACAGTTGAAGCAACTCCTAAAGTCAAAGCGGAAAAACCGCCTGTTTTAATTCCAGAATTAAAGCCAGAACCCAAAAAAACAAATCCCGTAGTTGAAAAACAGCAACCTACTAGCTTAATTGGTGACGGAACACACGATGGCGCACCTAAAAACGCACAAGAATATTATGATGCAGTAACCAAGACTGGAAAGCAAATAACCTTGAAAGAGGCTCAGGATACCGCTAATGCCATTAAATACTGGACGGGTAAAGGATCTTCCGAGATAAGAGAAGATCAGAAAAATGGGCGAGAGAATAGACAGGCTGACCAGATTGATGAATTTATCAAAAATTCAACACCATATAAAGGAGAAATTTATAGGGGGATTACTTTTTCTTCTGAAGATGAAGCAATGAAGTGGGCAAAAGGGGATAAAGATGGAATAGTTGGAAACCAATCTGCCCACTCATCTTGGACTTCTGATATTGCCATAGCTGCCCACTTTACTGAGTTAGATTTTTCGGGTGAAAAATCAACTCAGGTTATTATCAAATCGACCAATAAGTCAGGTGCGTCCATCCGAAATCTTAGTGTTTTTGGGAAACCCGAAGCAGGTAAATTAGGAAGAGATGAAAAAGAAGTTGTTGTTTCAAAAAACACTAGACACAAATTTAAGGGTGTTACTAAAAAAGACGGAATTTTATATGTAGAAGTAGAGGAAGTTGACACCCCAATAGAAAAACCTGCTAAACAGGAAGAAGTTAAAGCACAGGAAGAAGTTAAAGCACAGCAACAACCTCCAGTGCGAAAAGTTGGTAAGTTAACACCTTCCTTGGAAGCCAAGGAAGATCAAATAAAAACAGCAGAAGAATGGTCTTCAACCGCAAAACAATTTAAGATAAAAGGAAACAAAGTATTAAATGCTCTTTCTGAAGATAATATGATTGGAGGTAAAAAGGTCGATAGAAAAGCTCTTAAGAACATGTTGGAATTAGTAAGTGACTCAAGTATAGTAATAGATGGATTAATTTTTTATGCTCAAGAGAAGCCAGGAAAACAAGATACAATTTTTCTAAAAGACGAATCTGGGGATGCTCAAGGCTTTTTTATGGTAGGAAATGAAAAATCCAAAGATTCAATGTATATAGAATTTTTAGGGACAAATCCATTAAATATAATACAGAGTAAAAAAGGGGTGGGAAAACAGATTATGTATCAGGCTATTCAGGAAAGCATAAAGCGAGGGCTGAAAGGGCAAATAAAACTAGAATCACTGAGTACGTCAGAGTCTTTCTATGAAGCAATGGGATTTCAAAGGAGAACAGAGAAAATTTTTGAAGATGGCAAATATTATGATATGGAATATTTTGATTTGTCAGAAGAATCGGCTAAAGCCTTTGTCAAGGAATACGAGAAAAAACTAAAATAAGATAAAATATAGGCACTATTTAAGGATAAGAACATGAATAACAAACCTCCTATGGAAGTGAAAATTAATCCAAATACTATGGTTTCCGAGGCTCAAATGAAACTCGCGATCGCTCAAACGTTATCGCTCCCATTTGCCTATAATTCGCCTGTGGTGGTACTTGATTTTGATTTAGGGGATAGTAACGGCGATAAGATAACAGGGCGGTTTAAGGACGCCATTAGATCTCGTGTGTTTAGTTTTGAGATAAACAGGAAGTCGGTTGTTTATAAACCCTTCGTGGCTCGACCCTTCGTGGCTCGACCCTTCGTGGCACGAATTGACAGCACGGGTTTGAATGTTGAGGCATGGGAAGACTTCTCGGCAGGTTATTCCTACCGATCAGGTTATTCCTATCGTTTTGATACAGGGGGAGTAAAAAGGAAGAAAGCCCAGTGTGTAAAGCCTACATCCTACAATTGTGGAAGTATTTGTATTAATATCAAGAAAAGTTGCAGTGCTAATGCTGATGATGACTTTTCAAAGGAACGGATTGATAAGTTACTCGATTTAAAAAAACTGTATCTCGAAAAACTGGACAGAATAAAGCCAGGGGAGCAAAAGGAAAGAAAGTCCTATCTTCTTGAAGAAGAAAAGGAGATTTCTCTTGCACTCTCGAGTGTAAGAGAAAGGCAAAGAGACAAGAGGGTAAGAGAAAAACAAAGGGAGCTAGAAAAACAAAGGGAGCTAGAAAAACAAAAGGAGATTTTCTTGAGTGTAAGAGAAAGGCAAAGAGATGAACTCCTCAAAAAAAATAAGGGGATTTCTCTTGCACCCAAGAGTGTAAGAGAAAGGCAAAGAGAGCTAGAGAAACAAAAGGAGCTAGAAAGACAAAAGGAGTTAGAAAAACAAGAGGAGCTAAAAAAACAGCTAGAAAAACAAAAACAGCTAGAAAAACAGCTAGAAAAACAGAAACAGCAACAATCCCCAGTGCGAAAAGTTGGTAAATTAACGCCTTCTATTGCATCCGTAAAAGAGATAAAGAAAACGGCAAAAGAATGGATTAATAAATCCAGTAAGTACGTTGATAGTACGGGGGAAGCATTAAAGCAGTCCCCGTATGGTAAACTTATAAAGTATGGCAATGAGGTGATTGAGCGAGATGTTCTGGAGGCAAAAAAAGATTTAGTTGATGACTCAAATGGTGTGGCGGGGGGTCTAGCTTGGGCAACAGAAGTCGAGGCAGGATTACAAGATGCGTTTTTTTTAAAGGACGAATCTGGAAAAACTCAAGGCTTCTTTACTACGGGAAATGACAAATCTAAAGAATCTATGTATATAGAATTTTTAGGTACTAATCCATCAAATATAATAACCAATACAAAAGGAGTGGGGAAACAAATCATATATCATGCTATTCAAGAGAGTGTAAAAAGAGGATTTAAAGGGAAAATAAAACTAGAGTCATTAGAAAGTGCTGTGCCGTTTTATGAGTCAGTTGGGTTTAAAAAACGAATTGAAAAAGGTGCTAAATATGGATATGAACTTGAATATTTTCATCTGTCAGAAAAATCAGCCAAGGCATTTGTCAAGGAATACGAGAAAAAAACCAAACTAGAATAAAATATAATAAGATAAAATATAGGCACTATTTAAGGATAAGAACATGAATAACAAGCCTCAAACAGACGATGAAATCCTAATAGATATGGATGAAATTGATAATCTTGAACTTGAATACGGGATATCTGCTGCCCCATCTCGCAAACTCAAAACATTGAAAAGCAAGTTAAACGCAGAAGGCAAGTCTAAAGATAAAACCTCTGGAGTACCTCAAAGAAAGATCAATATAAAATAAACCAATTAGATCGGTTGTGATGTTCTGAAATGAAGAAGCCCAAATGCGAAAAGCCAACATCCTATAACTGTGGCAACGCCTGTATTAACGTCTCTAAAAATTGCCGGCAAGTCCCTTCTGAATCTTTTGGGCGATCGCGTCTTCAGAGGTTAAAACAAATCTCTCAATTCTATGCTCAATCAAAATCGAAGTCAGCAAGGTCTTTAAGGCAAAAAGCCGCGGCCGATAAATTGGTTGGCGTGGTAGAAAAAGCCAGAAAAACAGAAGCGTCCGAGTTGGCAGTGGACAGGAAGATTATCAATCAAGCTCGCAGGAAAGCACGACTAAAAGCGGAGGCTGCAAGCAAGCGAGAGGAACTGCTGAAATTATACGAGGGCGTTAGCGAAACATCTGTTACGAAGAAAGGGACTGCCTCGTTACTTGAATCGGAGAACCCCGTTCGGCAACTTAAAAAGAATAAACTTCTTTACAGTAAGAAAATCAAGGGTTTGTCGCAAGAAGACCCACAAGAGGCTGAGAGGCTATCAGCAAGGGCGGAGAGAGTGTTTAATACCTCGAACAAAGAAGCTCAGGCTTTTTTAGAGAAGGCTAGAAAATTGGTAGAAGTGGATAGTCCAACTAAGTTGAATTCATCCGTCAAAACCGGAACTCCTAGATCCCATCAAAAAGGTGTTGAGGTATTCCAAAAAATGATCTCAATTCCAGGGCTGGATACTCCAGTTAATATAGTTGATGCTCCTCCAGAAAGAAAAGGGAGAAGCTATTACAAACCGAAAACAAATAATGTTTATATGGGGAATCCTGACCCTGCTGTTGTAGTTCACGAGATGAGTCATTGGCTAGAGGAGAAAGTGCCAGGGATTAGAGAAGAAGTTGAATCTTTTTACGAAAAGCGAACGGCAGGGGAAAAAACCGTTAAGATGAGCGAAGTTACAGGAAACAAGAACTATAGAGATGATGAGGTTACAAAAGTTGATAAATGGTTAAATCCTTATATGGGCAAAGAATATAAAAATGCTTCTGAAATATTATCAATGGGGATGGAATTAATGTATAGGAATCCGGTATATCTAGCCAAGAATGATCCTGAAATGTTTGATTTTATTTATAGTGTTGTGAGGAGAAAATGATTAAATATAGAGAAGACAAGAGGGAAAAGAAAGCTCAATGTGTAAAGACTACTTCCTATAATTGTGGTCTATCTTGCATTAATGTTAAGAAAAATTGCAGGATAGTTCCGAATGATTCTAGGTCAAAGGATAGGCTTGAGAAGCTAAAAGCGATAGGAATTGATTACGTTACCGCCGTTAGTAGAAGGTCTGCAAAAGAAAAGGCTATTAAATCCAATCCTATTATTCCTCCTGGTGTCGACAACTTAAAGTCAATCAATGATTTTACCCCCGACACTCCTTCGCTTGCTAAAGAGAAACCAATAAATAAACCAGAAACCCCAGAACAAAGAAAAGTTAGGTTATTAGAAGAAGCGAAAGAAGTTAGGGGACGATTAGATAAAATGTCAGAGGATTTTATATCTAAATTTGATCCTTCTAAACACAAAGGTAGTGCTATTATAAAGGCTATTGACGATGGAAAGCCAGAGAAATACTTAGCTAAATTAATAAAAAGAACAAAGAAAGAAATTGATAAACTATTAAAAACAAACCCGCCATTGGCTGATATTTTAAGTGAAGGTAAATTAAGGGAATTAGAGGCTGCATCAGAAGACTTCAAAAGGTTTTCAAGTGAAGCTAGAAAATTAGTTCAAGTCGATTTGCCTACAAATCTTAACATTGAAGTAAAAGATAAAAAGAATAAATCCCGATGGGATGAGGGGATTCAATCACTGTCTTTAATGGTGTCAATTCCTGGTTTAACGAGTAAGGTTAATGTCAAAGGCTTGCCAGAGGGAGATAAGAGAAGTTATTATAATAATGCAGATAAAACCGTGTCAATGGGGAATGATGACCCTGGTACAGTTATTCACGAATTAAGTCACTGGATAGAATACTCCGTCCCAGAAATAAAGAAAGAAGTTGTAGAATTTTACAATCGCAGGACAAAGGGAGAAAAAGTGGTCAAAATGCGAGACGCAACCGGAATCAAATCGTATAGAGATACTGAAATAACAAAGGTTGATAAATGGATGCGCCCTTATATGGGAAAAGTTTATCCTGACGAGTCAACGGAAATTCTCTCAATGGGTTTAGAATTAATGTATAGGAATCCAGTTGCACTCGCTAAACAAGACCCCGATATGTTTGATTTTATTTATTCTGTAGTTAGAAGAGGTTAACATGGCTTATCGCGTCAAAATCAACGGTGTAGTGGCAGTTATTGAGAATGGAGTTTGGACATCCTCAACGCCCCATTATGCCTCTATCCTGAACAATGTTTTAGCAATGGAGAAATTGGCAGCCATAGACCCGGACTCGCCTTTCTTCTGGCTTAATTCCCCCGCAACTCCCGATCCAGATTGGTTAATTGCCACCGAGATAGCAAAAACCTTTGATGGGACAGTGATGGATCAACCTATTGCTCCTCCTCCTTTGGTAATTGACGGGAAAGTGGTTGATGAGTCTGAAATTGTTTATTAAGTAGAATCATGGTTCAATCTTTTGCCCCTAACATGGCACCTTCCGAAGCTCAGATGAGATTGGCAATAGGTCAAATTCTGTCAATGTCATTTGCCTATAATGCTCCGGTCATTGTGCTAGATTTCGATCCTGGAACCCTGGAGAATGAAAAGATAACAGGGCGGTTTAAGGACTTAACCAGATCTCGTGTGTTTTCCTTTGAGATTAACAAGCGGTCTGTTACTTATAAGCCATTCACCCCTAGAATTGATAGTCGGGGTGTTGATTTAAAGAATTGGGAAGACTTCTCAGCAGGTTATTCTTACCGAATTGATGCAGGGGGAGCGAAAAGGGAGAAAGCCCAGTGTGTAAAGCCAACTTCCTATAATTGTGGAAGTATTTGTATCAATATCAAGAAAAGTTGCAGAGCCAATGCTCAGGACGATTTCTCTCAGGAAAGGCTTTTTAAATTAAACGAATTACGAGCGAAATATTTAAGACGGTCAATAAAGCCAGGCGTTTTACCAGAAGAAGAAAAAGAATTTCTTAAAAAAGCTGATGAACTCAAGAAAATAACAGAACCCTTGTTAATAAAGGAATGGGAGGAAGTACAAAGAAAAAGGGAAGAATATAAAACGAAAAAAACAAGGGAAATTGTTACGACACCTCCTCTGGTTAATCTTTATGAAACCTATGAAGAAAGGCAAGCTAAACAAGAAAAATTATTGATGGCAGAAGCAAAAAACAAGCGCGAGCAATTAATAAAAGATTTTGGTGACGAGTTAATATTTGAAGGGATAAAAACGCCCGTATCATTATTTGAGGAAAAACCAATAGAAAGTCTATTGGATGAGATGACTCAAATACAAAAGAGAGTAAACAAGCTAACGAAAAAGAACCCAGAGGAAGCAACTTTTCTTCTGGAATCAACAATGGAGCGGGTTGTAACTGCCAAAAAGATAGTATCAGACAAATTGGAAGAAGCTAGACAAATAGTAAAATCTGACTCCCCGATTGTTGTCGATGTCTATTACAAGGCAAGCGACGAAGGATTAGAGGCTCTTTACAAGAAAGGTGTTGAGGCTTTTTCTCAATTAGTAGGCATAAATGGCTTTTCCTCTATGGCAAGTGTTTCCACTGGCAATATTGATCAAATAAGAAGCTTGTTTGATCCAGGTGGGAACTTTGGAAGTTTTGGAGGTGATCCAGTTTTTAGGGAAAAAAAGGAAAAATACGGGAAATATACAGGAGGGGTTGTAATAGCTCCCGGCGACAATTCTATAGCGACGGTAGTACATGAAATGGGGCATTGGCTTGAATGGAATAATAATACAGTTAGTCGAAAAGTGTTGAATTTTTACAACAAAAGAACCGCAGGGGAGTCAGCCGTTTCATTAAAAGAAGCGACGGGTAATCGGGGCTATAGTAAAAGCGAAATAACGAAAGTTGATAAATGGTTACATCCTTATATGGGGAAAGTGTATACCTACGGGACAGAAGTATTATCAATGGGACTGGAATTGATGTACAGAAACCCCATTTACCTAGCCAAGAACGATCCAGAAATGTTTGATTTTATCTATTCTGTAGTTAGGCAAGGGAACTGAAATTAATAGGTCAATCAGAATAAACAGCCCACTAATTTCACATCCTCTCTGGTGAATTGTTTGAATTTTCCAATAATACCAATTTTTTGATAGAATAGTTAAGAAATTATAGGATTAAAATGTATGGCTTCTATTGTATTGGACGGTGTTGAGTATCCCCTGGAAAAACCTGTGGATTTTATGTTGAATTGGGCTATAGAAGGCACAAAAGATGGATTCACTAGCGCGGAGTCGCTTAATAAAATTAGCAACACCTTAAAAGCTGTCTGTCCCTCAATCCCCGAACATTTCTTCTACTCCTCAGAGGGATATGTTTACCCATTGATTGACACTTATCAGATTGTCGATTTTGTGGCAAAGTTAGTAGTGGCGGTTATCGACAAACGGATTGCCGCAGTTGAAGCTCTCCCTTCAGAAGAAAGATCCTCCACTGAAATCCTAGAAAAGATTGCCCTATTGAAACAAGCCGCAGACCAGATTGGGAAACAATTTGGAGATCAGAAGATTGCTTTACTATTAGGGGGGATTCAAGTGTCTGTTAAGGGGAATGTCCATAACGCCTCGTCCTTGAATGAATCACGGTTTCGGGAAATCAAGCAGCAGATAGAGCAATTAAACGCTGAGATGTCTTCGTTTCCAATCAATTAATTTCCCTAACAAGTAGGGAGAACAATAAAGCCCCAGGTATTCTTGGGGTTTTATTGTTACAATTCAATTAAACCAATGCAATTAAGCCAATGCAATTAAACCAATGCGTAGTATTTAATTAAAACTGCCTCTTAATCATAGCAAGGAAAAGGGGGATTTTTAGATGGTGGCAGGATTTGGCGGGACTACCATTACGATTACAGCAAACGCTAGCCAGGCTGTCGATGTAATCAGGGATCTAGGGGAAAGCCTCCTCGGTCTACGTCAGCCTTTGCAGGTTTTTGATTTATTCCGTGAATCTTTTGGGGGAGTGACAAGCTCAATTGTTCAGACGACCTCAGTTATTGGATTCTTTGGGCAGGGGATGTCAACGCTTCGAGGGTTAGTTTCTAACGGCCCGTTTAAATTGTTGATTGGACAAACTATCGAACTACAAGGGCAGTTGCTATCGGTCGCATCAACGATGGCAGCAACTTCAAAAATTATTAGTAATGGGTTTGAGATTAAAGATCCCACCCAGGCTATCTTAGCTCTCAATCAACCTATAAATGATCAGATTAGACAGTTAAGGATTGATTCTATTGATCTAGTTGGGGTCACGTCAAAGCAATTAATCCCAATATTTCAACAGGTCGCAGAAGGAGCTACACCTATCGGGGCTACCCTAAGCGATGCACGGAGTCTAACCATTGACTTTGCAGCCGCTTTGGGGACATTACAGGTTCCTTTATATCAAAGTAGACAAGAGATTCAATCAATTTTCCTAGGAACAATTGACATGAATTCTATCTTGGCTAAATCGTTAGGAATAACTAACACGATGGTTGCCAAGTGGAAGGCTCAAGGGACTTTAGTTCAGGAATTAACCACACGATTGTCTGCGTTTAGGGCTGGAAATAAATTAGCCGCACAGAGTTTTTCTGGAGTAACGTCAAACATTCAAGAAATGTTTGAATTAATAGGACAAAGATCGGGGGAAAAACTATTAGCACCTTTGACTCAATCCCTAAACGAAGTCTATAAGTTTTTACAAACGAACCTTGAGATGTTGGTGGGCGAATCAGGGAAGGTTACAGATCAGATCCTTCGCGCGGGTCTAGCTTTTCAATCTATTTTTAAAACCGTCTTGGGGGATGTAGTGACGGTTTTTAAAGATGTCCCCCTATTCTTGTTTACCTCTCTGGCGAACGCATTGGAGGCACTGAATCAAGGGCTGGGATTCACAATGGCGGTATTGCGTCCAGCACTGAATCTATTCTCGGCTTTGTCAGGGGCTATAGCCCCTCTAGCTAGTGGGTTTTTAGTAGTTGCTCTACAGGTTAAATCTCTCGTTTTTGGGGTCAAGTTACTTACCTCCGCTTTCGGGGTTTTGGGGAATATTCTCCTTCCGGGCGTGGGGCAACTACTGCTGTTATTAGCAAGGAACGCGTGGGCATTGGCAGC
This sequence comes from Acetobacteraceae bacterium, assembly GCA_044369385.1. Lineage (GTDB taxonomy): Bacteria > Pseudomonadota > Alphaproteobacteria > Acetobacterales > Acetobacteraceae > CAMDGX01. The sequence continues at coordinate 35,202 of JBIPLY010000606.1, forward strand.
AGCATTCACAAGTTTAGGGGGAGCTTCTGTTTTTAGTGCAACAGGAGTGGCGCGATTATTCGCCAATCTCCAACTGATACCCGGATCTGTGACCCTAATCACGGCTGCAACCGCCGCACTAGGGAATGTCCTCAAGAGTGTCGGGGTTGCGGTTGTCGCCTTTGCTGCGTTTAAGGCAATTGACACATTTATTCTTCAGAATAAAGCCTTGATGGAGGTTCTCGGAGGGGTTGCCGGGGGTTTGGGTGAGGTTATCAACATCCTGGTTGGATCGTGGCAGTCCGCTTTAATTACCTCAACAGTTGTTGTTACTGGTTTAGCGATCGCCTTCCGCGCCCAATTAATCCCTGCGATATTGTCCTTCATTAAAATTCAATTGGCTGGTGTTGTAAGTAGTGCCACCACGGCATTTTTTGTTTTGTCGGGGGTATTAAGTTCCCTTGGTTTGGCTGGGATGGCTGCAAGTGCTGGGAGTGCCGCGAGTTCATTGTTGGGATTGTCATCGGCTGCGGCTGCGGGGACTTTGACGGTCGGAGGATTGGGTGTTGCAATAAAAGGATTGGTACTATCAACCGCAGCACTATTAGCACCTTTATTGGCTGTGGCTGCGGTTTTGGGAGGGGTTGGACTCGTTCTTTATAGTCAATCCTTAAACGATTCTACGGAGGCAACAACCGAACTAGCAACCCGAACAGAGGAATACGGGGATTTGGCTATTGACTCCCTTGAGAAACTGTCTGTGGCTCAGAAAAAGCAACAAGAAGCTGATAAATTAGGTATTAGATTAACGGATGGAGAATACAGGAAAAATCGGCAATTGCAAACACAGGCACGGCTAAGAATTGGACTTATCGAGGATCAGATAGCTGCATTAAAAGAACAAGAGAGAACGGTCAAAGGGGATGCTAACAAGTCTAATATTCAATCTCAAATAGGCGAGTTAGAAAAGTTAAAAACGGCATTAGCCCAAGCCTCCTCTAACGTGGTTATTGCCCCAAAAGATTTAATGGTATTAGGAACAGCGTTAGAACAGTTAAAGAAAAAAGCAAATGAAGCTATGAATGCAATTCTAAAACCATCTGGAGATCAGGAGGTATTCAAGAAAAAAGCGTCCGAGGTTATTGAGTTTAACATGGCTCTATTAGAAATGGGGCAAACGATTGATAGGGATGTTACTAGCAAACTCCGTCAATTAGCCTATGATACAAGGTTAGATCAAGAGGTTCAACGCAAAGCACAGGAAACAATTACTAAAGTCATTGAGCAGGAAAGCAAAAAGCGATCCGATACTATCGCAAAACAAAAAGCCGAAATAGAGTCTCAACAAAAGAATGGGGAGATAGGAATTAGAGAATCAGAGAGATTAACCACCGAACTAACAATTAAGGAATTAGAGGAACGCAAGGCAGCACAACAACGGATTCAGTCTGAACAACAATCCTTTGGAAATCTTGAAGCAGTCCGAAAAGCAGGGGAAGAAATTAAGAAAATAGAATCGGATATCACTAAAGCCATTGCAGAGGAACGATCTAAACGAAACGAGGAACTGGTTAAAAACTTTCAGGAGCAACAGTCAATCATCGAGGGATATCTTGCTCAAGGACTATCCACGGAGGAAAACTACAATAGCCAAAAATCACAATTACAAATCAAGGGGTTAGATGAACAAATCAGGCAACAACAGAACAAATTAAAGAAGTTAGCGGATACTGACAAAGAAGGTCGAGAAGCTGTCAACGCCGAAATCGGAAAACTCCAGGTTCAGCGTCAAAAAACAATCAAGGATGGCTACGACCAAGAACTTTCTACACTAGAAAAACAACTTAAAAAAACTGTTGATTTGGTTAAAGAAGCTGAATTAATTAGACAAAATGAAGTTCAGAGGTCGTTTAATGAATTTGGAGGTGATCGGAACTTAATTGACGAGGAAAATATTAAAAACAACCTCAAAACTCTTGAGTCTGAATACAATAACACATTTAAAAAACTAGAGGCAAAAAAAGCTCAACCCGCACTCTCAGACCCACGACTAGAGGCTAATAGACAAACTGAAATCAGAAAGCTAAGACAAGAACAACTCCAACAATCCCTGGGGATGTTGAAAACCGAGAAGGAAGCCTGGGATGCCCACACTCAAACCGTTTTAGGGAACATCGCCAAAGAGAATGATGCTCAATTATTAAGCATAGAAAAGCAGATTAATAGTGGTAACGCACTCAGGGAGCTAGAAGGGGCTTCAAGTGCTACCGATAAAGTTCAGGAGTTGCAATTTCAACTTAGCCGAGAAAAAGATGTCAATAAACAAGCCAAATTAAGACTGTCCCTAGAGGAAGCTACCAGGGAAGAACGAGAAGCCTGGGCAGCATTAGAGATTGCCGAAACCGAAATTAAGAATACTAAGGAAATAATTGCCTTAAAAACCCTGCTAAACCAAGGGAAGATTTTTGGGGAAGAATATGATCTAACAATAGCACAGCAAGCCATTAGAATATTACAAACCAAAATTAGTTTAGAGACGGATGCTGGCGAGAAAATCAAGCTCCAGTTGCAGTTGGTTGAGGCTCAGGGGCAGTTGATTGATGCAATCGTAAGGAAATACGAAGCAGGGTTAAACAAGGAAGCACAGGCCTATGAGAACACTATTAAACGCCAGAATAACGAACTAGATAATCAGAGTCGGAAATTCGATATTCTCAATAAAGCCCTTCAAATGCGTTCGGAATTACAGGACGCACAAAAAGGGGTGTTTGACGCGGCTAGTAGCTTTTACTCAGGGGAATTAGATGCTTTAGTCCAAGGAGAACGCTCTGAACGGAAGAAAAAACAACTCGCTGAATTAATCTCGGCTATTAAATTAAAATCAGCTATACAACAAGCTGAATTTGATAAACAAAGCCTGATATCCCAACAATTAATGAAAGGTATTGAAATAGAACGGGACAAACTAGCTGCTAGAAGGGCGTTGAATGATGCGAAAGTTGAAAAAAGAAAAGCTGATAATGCTCTTAAATCAGCCAAGAAAGATCCTAGAACAACCCCAGAAGAGTTAGACGACCTGCAAACAGCGGCAGATATAGCAGGAGAGAACGTTGGCTACCAAGAGCAAAACTTGGATTTATTACGGAGACAAGACATTAACCAGTCAAAAGTTTTCAAACTCCAGAGAGAAGCGTTGGAATTCCGTAGTCAAGGGGCTATTCGCTCGGCACAGGTAGACTTGGCCAACAACACCAGTAACAGATCATTAAAACGGCAGCGTTTTACAGATATTACTGCCAGCGTGCTTGATGGTTTTGGAGTGGACAGTGTAAGCGATCTAACGGGTCGAGCCGCAGCGACGGGAGAGCAAGCCCTCAGAGAAAGTGGATTAAAAGGGAGCAGAAGATTGCCAGGAGGGATGTCCGCAGAGGGAACAATGCGGAGCATAAGAGGGGATGGGGAGTTCTCTGGTGCAACAGGTAGCGCATCTTCTGAAATCTACAAACTCACTGGCGGACTTGGAGGGGGATCAGTACCTTCTCCTCAATTAACAGATCCTCTCAAACTTCCCTCTGCCCTGTCTCCCGTTTTATCCCCTAGTATTCCCCCAGACTTCTTACGGGCGTTGCAACAAGCCACAGAGAAAGGGCAGACGACAATCTCTCCAACAATAAATATCCCAATTACCGTAAACGGCGATCAAAAAGTGGGGGAATCAATTAAGAAACAAGTGGAGCCAAGATTAGAAAATGTTATTCAGCAAATGGTTAATCTCTCCCGTAATTAGTGGAGCTATCTTACTGGGAAGTGTAGGGAATGCGATCGCTACAAGCGTAAAATAAAACTAATCCCTAGAGGTTAGCTTGACCCCTAGGGATTATTGGTTATTCTTGACAATCAAATCAATTAATCATCGTCACTATCGCAATCATCATCAAAATAAAGACAATCGCGGGCCGCTATTAGGCGTGCTTCGCGCTCCCAATCACAGGATTTTTTATAATTATCGGAGGTCGGTTCGCCGTCGTTGTTTTCCCCAAATAATTTAACGGTCATCTGCAAAACAACGACGGCGTTATCCCACTCAAAACATAGATAGGACAATCGCAAACCCTTAACAATATGGTAGACGACCCAACCATCCCCGGCCCCATGATTAGTAATTCCCCCATCCACGGCCCCATGATTAGTAATTCCCCAATTCCCGACAACAAACCCTTCTACCTCTGTGTATTCGATAGGTTTTCTGGGTTCGGTGCGAGTAGCATCCGAAAATTTTGTGGCAATCTTAAAAGTAGATTTTTGCATTGTTTTTAGTCCTATTGGTGAAGTTTAGGAGAGGGAGTTTAAACCCTCTCAATTGATTTCTCCTATCTATAAAAATTGATTTGATTGTCTTCTAGGGATTCAAACCACTGCGCTTCTGTTGGCATCAGGTGTTCGTTATTTTTGAATGGATAAGGGAATATTCTCCTTGCTATTTTTGACGCTGCGATCGCATCTCTTTTTGTAGCAAACCAACCAGGAAAACGTACCCCAAACGGAATATAAGTTATCCCCCAATAATCATCATCAAGTCGGTTAACTGCCAACCATTTTCTAGCTGTGGCTTGAGCTTTTCCTAGTCCATAAATTGTCTGTGTTGTAATTGTTTTTCTCATGTTCTCCTTGTCCTTGTAATAACCGATGTCGGGGTTCCTTTCCAGTTTTCTTCAATAAAAAACTTGTCATTGCCTAGAAGGTTTAACCTTTCACATTCCTTTCTAGCTTCGCTATGGCGACTAGCGGAAAATACAACTTGACCTAAACTATTCTTGACTACAAAGCCTCTAAACTCACTCATTATCCTCCTGTTAATTTGTTAAAAAAAAGGGTAGTTCAAGGGTCTTTCCTACCCCGGATTCGTCTTACTTACACAAACACCAGATGACCGATGATCCTCGTCTAAACATCACCTCCTTTCTGTTGAGTTGAAGTTATGCGATCGCCAATTCCCATAAAGGTTTATTGTTGGTACAAGAAATCAGATTCTTCAATACCTATCTCTTTCATTTTGATTTTTAGAATCTCGTTGAGTGGTAAACCTCTGAGCTTTTCACAATTAATCTTTTGATTAACAATCCTGAATCGGTTTTTTTTTAATCTCAAATATTTCATAATGAAACGAGTTTAAAACTAACGTTTCAGTTTTTTTATAAAACTGTTCAAAGATGAAATGTATTGTGTATTTGCCACCGACAATTAAATTATCTAACATGATATTTTTTTCCTTTGGTTGATTTGTTTATTAATCTAAATTGTTACATACACCATTTTTGATGTAGTGGTTGTATCTTTTTATTTCATCATATTTTTCTTCACCTTCAACGGGAAGATTTTTGATACACTCTAACGTCCAATCTTTTCGTTCTTTACTGAATTTAGGTAATAACTCAACACTAGAATTATTAATTGTTGGATGAGTGTTGTATTTATCTGTAACAGCTTTGATTGCATTCCAAGTTAGACTGCTACCGATTTCCATATCCCATTTAACATGAACTTTGGTAGAGCGATAATCTGGTGTTGTTACACTAAACTTAGTATTAGGAAATATTTTTTTTAGTTTAGATTTAATTTTTGATGCGGGAGAATTTGTTGCCATGATTTAATCTTTTAGTTGATTTGGTTGATTGTTTGAATTGGGGGAATTTCACCCCCATTGTTTTTTACCAGCCGAGTGATTGACGGGCATCACTCAAAATTTTATTCATTTGTGCTTCTGTAATATCAAAATCGGGCGTGTTTGGTTTGATTCGCCCTGAGCTAAAGGCTTTTCCTGCGTAGCTACGAATAACGGGGATTTGCACGGGTTGGGGTCGGGTTTGGGTTTGGGTTGTTACAAGCCGTAGTGATTTGTAAGCAACTAACCATTTGTTGGTCTTCGTTGTTGCCCAATTCCCGTTTAAGACCGTCCCGTCTTCGGTACGGATAAAGTGGACTGTGCCACCGTTTTCCGTTAATTCAGTCCAACCGTATCGGATTTCTGTTGTACCGTCTGGATGGGTCATTAAGATTGTGTCGATTGTGATTCCGTCAAAATCGGAGTAATAGCTTGAGATGATCTCGGTTGTCGTTGTGACTTGAATTTGAGCTACCATGATATTTAGATCCTTTATTGGGTTGATTGGAGTCGGTTGGGCGTCCCTGAGAAAGTAGCCCTTCTGACTCTGTTGTGTTTAAGAGGTGTTTTCTTGACCCCTATGTAAAACAGTATAACTAATTTGTTTTACTTTGCCAAGTAGTTTTACATTTGTCTTACTTATAAGTAAAACACTTTACTATATGTTTTACTTATAAGTCTTACAGATAGGTTAGAAGTCCCTATCTGATTAGATTTTCAAGAATCAATTTGGCGGCGTATTCCCATGTTGTGCGCCGGGTTAGGGTTCCTTGTAGTCGGGTTTTATCATCCCCCTGGTGACTCCGTACCCATGCTTTGAGTTCATCCAGTGATGCTGTAGAAGGATTAAACACTGCACACCCAACAGATGCAAGGTTACGGGGTTCTGATTCCGGTGTAGTGTCGATTTCCGGTGATTCTAGGATAGGGTCAACCGTGATGGTGTCTGTATTATCGGTATCGGGTTCTGTTGGGTTAATGGGTTCTGGTTTCGGTGTGTCGGTGTCGGTAGCCTCTGGGAGTTGTGGAATAGCACCGTCAAATTTAGCCAACATCGCCGCCTTGAAGGTTTGGACACAATCGGGATCAATATGATTAAGCATAGCCAAAGCGGTTTCGGTTTGAATCAAGGCGCTCTCACAGGCTTGTTCTACAGCTTGAAGGTGTTGGCGGTGTTGTTGCAGTTCTGATAATTGGTTTTGAAGTTTGGCAATATCAGACTCGACTTGATTAATTTGGGAGTCGATTTGATTGAAGCGGTTGGTTAACAACATGGTTTGTTTCCTTTATATGTAGTGACGTAGTGACTGTGTTGTGTTGCGTTATCAGAGTTAACTGTATTGATTGTTTTACTCTGATGTCTTACATCTTACAGCTATGCTTTACAGATGTCAAGTAGTTTTAGATTAGTCTTACTTATAGGTTTTACTTAAAAGTAAGACAGTTGAGTTATAGGTGGGTGAAACTCCCCTCTAGGGAGGGGTTTTAGGATTATTTAATTTTCGATTTTAACCATTTGATGATTTCTGGGAGAGTTATCATCCGCCCAAACTCAACTTCTTCGTCTACGCATTCTTCTGTGGCTGATGGGCCAATGTACCGAAGTTCAACGCTATCGTCAAAATTGATGTAGATTTGCAATTCCGAGCCTGAAGGAAGAAAACCAATGTCTTCATTGTCGTAGTAGCTATAGCAAAATCTTGTTTCATCAACACTTTTAGATGTTGCTAAGGTCAGGAAGCGTTCAAAGTTATCCATGGTTTCAAGGTTCCGTAGTGGTTTAAGGGCTTTTCTTTACCCTATGTACAACACTATAACCGATTTGTTTTACTTTATCAAGGTGTTTTACATCAGACTTTTCTATAGGTAAGACATAAAACACAATGTTTTACTTATATGTCCTGTTATGTGTCCTGTTATGTGTCCTGTTATGTGTCCTGTTATGTGTCCTATATTCCCAATTGTTGTGTTATACTTAACCCACAAAGTAAAACAGAGAACCTATGGCTAACAGACTGATTAACTTCCGATGTCCCGACGACCTTCTGACTGCAATAGAAGCCTACGGACGGGAACATTACCCCACAGCCCCTAACAACAGGGGGAGCGTTAACTATGACCAATCAAAAACGATCAGAGATATCCTGATTAGTGGGATTGAAAACTTAACCGATGGCGAGGTAAAACTAGAGAGGAAGGTTGAAAAGCCCAAATCAAGCTACGCTGAACTGCTGGACAGAATTGCCAAACTAGAGGCACGACAAACCCCGACAATTGACCCTGACATAGAGGCACGGCTGGAGGCAATGGAGGGGGCTTTATCGGAAAAATATTTAAAGATTCAATCTTTAATTCCTGATTTGATGGGGATTGTAGATGGTTTTAACGCCGATAGTTAAGAGTTATCTTATCAATCAAAAACACCCTGTATTAATTGGGTGTTTTCTTGTATTGTCATTCCCGTAGATTCGCCTGTTACACGTAGTCCCATATAAGTTAATCATAATCATCTGTCCCAATTTGTTGTTCCATATACTCAAGAACCCGATCTATTTGATAGATTCGTTCAATGAGTCGGTCTACTTCCTTTACTGCGTCCATCCCCGTACGGACGTGAAAATGAACCCCTGCCTTTGTCCCCTGCTGGCAAGCCTTGACAGGGTTATCCATTTTCCCTAACTCGGTATAAGTTTTATTTGCTAACTTTAGCGATTGGACGCCCGTTGCCTTGATTGCCTCTAGGAATAACTTTAAGTCGTCTTGCTGTTTCTCTAGGTTGGCTTGATACTGAATCCGTCTCTTTGTTTCAAATACGTCAGTCCGATCAAAATCTTTAACATCCTCGTTTTGCTCCCGAACACCTTGAGTATTCTGATATCTTTGAGTATTTTGATGACTTTGAGTATCCTGATGACTTTGGTTTCTTTGCTCACTCTGATTACCTTTTACGATATTTGATAATATATTTCCTGCTACCTCCATTCTTATTTTTAATATTTTTTGCTCTTCTTCTTTCCATATATCCAACTTCTTCCATCGCCGAATAGAGCCTTCGTCACACCCCACTAACTTGGCAACTTTTACGTTGGACAAGTATGGATTCTCGACTAAAATTTCGACAGCTTTGATCAAAAGGTCTAGTCTTGTATTATCAGGTTTGTTCAAGATATTCCGAACTCCTTCCGAGTCGTGCCGAAATGGACAATTAGATGCTAACATAGACAGAACACCATAATCAACCATAAGATATTATTGATTTATGACGAAACCCAAAATCGAACAAGTTGATATTGCCGACCTAAAATTGACACCTCGGAATCCTCGGAAGCGAACCCCTGAATCGGCTTCTGTTATTAACAAAAGCCTCAAGGAATTTGGTGCTTGTCGCAGTATTGTTATTGACGAAAATAGAATCATTCGCGCTGGTAACGGGACAATAGCCGAAGCCAGGGAATTAGGGATGGAAAATGTCCTAATTGTCGAAGCAACCGGAGATCAAATTGTTGCAGTTCAAAGGAAGGGGCTAACAGAGGAGCAGTGGAAACAGTATGTGATCGCTGATAATACCGCTTCTGATTTCTCAACATGGGATTTTGATATTTTAAATGATTTAGCTCAAGAGGTTGATCTATCTGAGTTTTTCCCCGATGATAAATTAAATGAGTTATTAGAACAGTTAGGGGGTAGCAAGAACGAAGGGATCAATGTTTTCCCTGATTATATCAATATGGATGATGAGGATATAGATGCAACAGCAGAAAATTTTAACTCAAACGTCAAGAGAAGTATAATTATTGATTTTCCTGCCGATAAGTACGACGAAGCAAAAAAACTTTATGACACAGCAAAGAAAAAAGGAGAAGATATTGGTGTTATTTTGGTATCTGCACTAAAAGATGTTTTATAATAGAAAATTAACTAGCAATTAGTACCAATGAAAGAGCAAAGATTAGTAGTTGTAGAACACGGCTACAAAAGAAATGACAACCCGCCAGAGCTAATTCCGAATGTAATTGACTCAACTTTATTTCTTGATTCTGATGGGAACAAGGTTGGATTTTATCTCAGAAGTTTACCGAATGATGTTAATGATGTTTTGGGGTATTGCAACAAAGAATTAAGAAGTAAAAGAGTACCTAAATCAACAATGTACAGACGTTTACCTCTAGGAACCAAGAGTGAGACGGGAGCGTGGGAATATAGTAGTGTTGAACAGGAATCTGTAATAATCGGAGCTGTTCCTGCCAAACCCCACCAAAGAAGACCTTTTAATTCAATAAGTCAGGTTCATTTAAAGAGTTCGGCATCTGCTTTTATTAAGGGAATGATAGTATTAGCAAAACTATCAGAGAATTTGATTAAAGATATTATGCCAGAACAATATTTTATTCAGAAAAAAACAATAGAGGAAAATGTTTTAAAAAAGTTTAGGTTTGGAGATTTATTTACTAGCTCAATTAGTAATTATAATATAGCTGCCAATTATCACCAAGATAACAGGAATCTAAAAAATACGGTAAATGTTATCTATTCTAAAAAAGAAAATGCCAACGGTGGAAATCTTCATGTGCCAGACTACGATTTGGTTTTTGACAATGTTGACGGATCGATGATCTGCTATCCGGCATGGGCAAACTTACACGGAGTCACACCTATTCTGCCCACAAAGAAAGGTGGCTATAGGAATAGTATTGTCTTTTATCCGTTGGGCGGTTTGCACAAGGAATAAAGAAGTTGCTAGATTGATCCAAGTATAATTCCAAGTTAGAATTAACAAATTAAACGTCACCACAAAAACTCATGACTAAACCTAAAATTACTGAGACAGATATCAGCAAACTAACTCCCGATCCGAATAATGCACGGAAAAGAACGCCGTTATCAGCTAAGGTGATTTCCAAATCCTTAGAACAGTTTGGGGCTTGCCGTTCCATTGTTATTGATGAAAATGATGTTGTCCGGGCGAGGAATGGAACCTTTGAGGAAGCGGGTCAATTAGGGATTGAGAAGGTTTTGGTTGTAGAAGCCGATGGTAATACGATTGTTGCTGTTAAGCGTAAGGGGTTATCAGAGTCGGATTGGAAACAATATGCGATCGCTGATAATACCGCCTCGGATTTCTCAACATGGGATTTTGATCTTTTAAATGATTTAGTTCAGGAAGTTGATCTGAGTGAGTTTTTCCCTGATTATAAATTAAATGAATTATTGGAACAGTTGGGCAAGGGTGAAGGGTTTGACTCGACTGAACAGCAAGAGGAAGAAAACGAGGAAGAAATTGCCGAACTTCTGGACAAGGTAGATGAAATTGAATCTAGGGTTAAGTTGGGTGAAATTTGGGCGCTGGGTCGCCACCGAATAAGCTGCGGTGATTCTACTATTGAAGGGAATGTTAGGGCTTTGTTGGGGGATAAGTTTGGGGATGTGGGGATGGTTTGGAGTGATGTTCCCTATGGAATGAATCTGGTTAAAAAAGAAATGGTTGGCGCAATATTTGAGGGTAGTTTAGCGAAAAAGGGAAGTTATAAACCCGTTATTGGGGATGACACCGGAGACACCGCACTCAGAGGTTTTTCCCTTTGTAGCAAACTAACTGGAAAGCATTTTTGGTGGGGTGCGAATTGGTATTCTGATATTCTTCCATCGTCTAGTTGTTGGGTTATTTGGGATAAGCGGTGCGATACGGGAATAGAAAATACTTTTGCTGACTGTGAGATGTGTTGGACTAATATGTCTGGGGTGACTAGAATTTATCGTCAACTATGGAATGGCATGATAAGAGAAGGTGAACACGAAAAACGAGTACACCCAACACAAAAACCCGTCGCGCTATGTGAATGGGTATTTGAAAAATATGGTCAACCCGATGATTTAATATTTGATCCATTTCTCGGTTCAGGTATATCAATAATCGCAGCGCAAAAAATGGAAGGTGATCGCACAGTTTACGGATTTGAGTTATCGCCACAATACTGCACTGTAATTTTAGATCGGTTCAAAGCATTCTCTGGTATAGAACCAAAACTTATCGGTCGGCTTGATTGACAAGATAAACCCTTTTATCATCTTGCGGATAAAGGGGTGTTGAGTATTTGATTAACTGAATATATAGATGGGTTGCTTTGGCTATGCGATCATGATCGCCTACTTAAAGCCAACGGGAGTCTTAATGGTTAATAGCACCCTCTGGCATTCAATCCAGAGGGTGCGATCGCTATCTACTCCCCTGAGTCAAGAGTCCAAGTAGAATAAGTGTCCACATCATAGAAGCGGTCATCAATTAGAATCTGATTATCAAGATCGCCATAGTTTTCTCCCCTGATTTCCAGCATCCGAGCAAACGGGTCGGTGTCTAAGGAAGTTTTACCGTCTCTTAGTAGAACGAGACTATGAGCATCGAGCCAGTTGGCAAAATCAGAATTAATCCATCGGGCAACTTTGACTGCGAGTAACGGATGACCCCATGTTCCACCTTTCTTCCCTTCTTTTGTTTTAAGGATTGCACCGTAAGGGTTTGAGCTAACTCCCTCACATCTGAGGTAGTTAAGATTGGGGGAGTTTACGAGGCTTTCTAGTTCAGCTTTTGAGCTTTTCAACCGCATCCAGTTGTCGAGCCTCACATCATAGGCTTTGCACATCTCGGTCAGGTTTATCCATCCGTCAGATTCCCGAACTTGAATCTTGACCCCGTTGTAGTCGAACGGAATGATGTTATAATTCATATAATTTCTTAAATTTGAATAGTCCCCAGATGAGAGAACATCTTGGGGACTAATTAATTATAACATTTAAAATAATCTGAATATTAAAAAGCCTAGGATTAAACCCCTATTGAGCTTGCCTTTTAAACTTGGGGAGCTCATTTCTAAACTTTGTTAATGGGATAGTTTGCATTAATTCACTATTTAAACTTATCAATCCCCGCCCGTTTTACGGCGGGGCGGATGTCAAATTACTTTATCTGCATTATTGACACAGATCCCTTGTCTTTTAATGTCTCCACCAATAATCCCGTTAACTTGAGCTTTTTCTTTTTCCGGTGTCGGGCTGTTTGTTCGGCAGTGGTCAAGACGTGATCTTCAAATATCCGAGGTCTTCCCCCTAGCTGTGGATTCTCGGTAAAACTAAACCCACAGTCTCGGCATCTCCATTTTTGTCTATTCCCAGAAGCCATCCCATTCTTTTTGAGAGGGATCTGGCATTTTAGGCAGTTATTCATTCGAGGAGAATAGCTGCGGGATAGATGGTTACGCTACTACCTTTAGTTTGGTAGAAATTAATCTGTTGATCGGCTTTTAATTGATCCATAGACTCCCAAAATTCTAACGGGGTAAGCTGTAACTCGGACTGCACCGATCTAGGGTTTATGGTTAACAGCCTTTTCCCCATGATTCGGGCTTTGAGAAAGGCTTTTAACTTTTCCATTTATGCTTCACGTCTCCCATTGCCACGCTTCGGACTCGTTTCTGTTTTAGGGGTTTCGCCATTTGCCACCAATTCAAGAGCCTGAACCTTCTTCCCTTGAAAAGAGAAGTGATGGGCGAGATTTATGGCATTAATCCAGAGGGTCAAGACCGAAATGGCTATAATAAACGCGATCAGGTAGGTGTTATTGTTTTTCATTGAAAGACATAACGAGATTTTATTTAACCCATTGATTTTACCACAATACCAACCAAAGTCATGCCTTAAATTGGTTTGCGATTGCGATCGCCGTTAGTCAATCATCAAACAAGTCGGGAGTGGTAGGGTGATTTTTCTTGTGGCGATCGCACCGGAATCTGGCTTGGTTGTCCCTATAGATTGTTATGAATAACCTGCTCGAATGTGCCGAGGATCGTTTGGTGGGATTTCTTCAACTTTAATATCCTTAATCCCAATAGAATAGAGCGTTACTCCCTTGGAGTTTAGAGAATTCTCGGCGGTTTTTCTGTGATTGTATTTTTTTGCATCTATAGACTCCGAACTCCATGCGTTCGGGCGGGGTCGGGCTGTCTTATAGACAGGGACTCCATCTTGCAATAGTCCCATGATCACAAAGTATGATTCTTGATTCATTGTTGTTTGGCTCCTTTTTTTGCTCTTTGTTCTCTACTTTCCTAACTGTAACCGATTCCCTAGGAA